>JAFEFQ010000245.1 GCA_018240505.1 Pseudomonadota bacterium | reverse complement strand
GAGAGTGGCGAAGGCCGCTGACGTGGAAGTACCGGCGTTGCTGTCTTTGCCGGCGCTGGTGTCGACGTAGTAGGTCTTGCCGGTGGTCGAGGGCGGCACGGCCACGAGATCGGGGGTCCAGACCGGCCACGGATAACCGGTGGCAGGTATGGATGAGGAGGCATGTGCTATCGGCGCGGCCGGCGCGAATGCTTGGCGTCCTGCATCGCAGCAGTTGGCAGAACTGCGCAGCTGCGCCGCGGCGGTGCCGCGATGCTCGGAGTGGATGCAGTCGCACACGAAACAAATTGCCAGCGTGCCAGCCAGGCGTCTCATGGTAGGCCGTACAATGGACTTCGCAGCCAAAGTTTTTCCTGGGTTTACGCGAAGGCGCGATCCGATCAGTTTGTTTGTGCGACTGTTGCGTCGAATCTCCGGGGAAATATCGGAATCTATTGTTACAAAGCCGCCTCGATGGAACTCAAGTATCTGGTAGAAGAGCAGAATGCGGCTTTCGACGAAGAGTATCATTCTGCGGCAGAACTTCGCAGCAAGGTCGAATTGTTGCGCAAACAATTCGGCAACGATGGGCCGCGTTCCATTCCCGATCTCGGCGGTGGCAACGGCATATTTCTCGATGCGCTGCTGGCGGAGTTTCCGAAGGCGCGAAATCATTGAGCGCGCCGTTTCATGCCGACAAGTCCACCGCTTCGAGAGCCGGCAGCGCGCTACAGTCGGGTGATCGGCGACGCGATGCAGTTCTCCCGCCATCGACGGCCGCATCAGGCACTCGCCATGAAAATACCTGCTGCGGCCAGGTTTTGGCGGTCCATGCCGGCGCAGAACGTGCTCGGTCATCGCGGTCGCTCGGTGACTGAACCATTACACCCGCAACGCTCGGCAGGGACGTTCGGTCGCCGAACGGACAAGCGATTTTCGGCTATGATGCCATGCAGCAACGTGCGTGCGACCAAGTTGCCGATGATCTGAGCCATTGCACTCAATGGAGATCGAACATGTTAGGGGGCGTGGGACACAAGCGCGCGTCGCTCCGCATGCTTTTCGGCGGGGCGACCATGGCTGCAATTTGTGGCATGTTGGACGTGAAAGCGGGCCAGGACGGCGACGAAGCATACGAGCCGGTTCGTCGAAGGATTCGGACCGGCGCACAAGAGGGAGCAGATCGGGCGCAGCCCCCGGGGCTGTTCGGCACGGCCGAATCCGTCATCGGCGCCTCATCGAACAGCGGGCATGAGCGTTTCGCAGAAGAAACGGTTCGGATGTGCGGGAGTGTACGCATGAATGCGCCACTCGTGAGTGTGGTCGTGCCCACGTTCAACCGCGCTCACCTGATCGGCCGCACGATCGGGAGCGTGCTCGCGCAAAGCTATCCTGCGCTCGAGGTCATCGTGGTCGACGACGGTTCCACCGACGACACCCGGGAAACGATTGCCCGCGACTACGGCGACGACGCGCGCGTCCGCTACGTGTACAAGCAGAACGGCGGTCCGGCCAGCGCGCGCAACACCGGCTTCGCGCAATCGCGCGGAGAGTATGTCGCGCTGCTCGACTCCGACGATACCTGGTACCCGTGGAAGCTGGAGTTGCAGATTGGCTGCATGCAGCGCGATCGCTCGCTTGGCATGACCTGGACCGACATGACGATGGTCGATGCCGACGGCAAGATCGTCGATCCGGCCTATCTGCGCCGCATGTATCACGCCTATCGCTCGTTTCCGAACGAGCGGTTGTTCGAGCACTCGCTGCCGCTTGCCGATGTCGCGCCGGAACTCGCGCAGGTCACGGGCACGGCACGTCTGCGTACCGGCAACCTGTTCTCGAAGATGATCATGGGCAACCTCGTGCACACTTCGACTGTGGTGCTGCGTCGCGAACGGCTCGAACGCGTCGTCGGTTTCAACGAGTCGCTGCGCTATTCCGGAGAGGACTACGACTTCCATCTGCGCACCTGCCGCGAAGGCCCGGTCGGCCTGCTCGACATCCCCGCGATCCGTTACCAGCAAGGTCTGCCCGATCAGCTCACTGCGAGCCGCTACAGGATTCACATGGCGGAGAACATGCTGTGTACCATTGAGCCGGTCGTGCGCGAGAATCGTGCGCAAATCGACCTGCCCGAGCACATGATCCGGCGCAAGCTGGCGCAAGTCCATGCCTGGGTCGCGTCCGAACGGCTCGAACGTGGTGAGTCGAAAATGGCGACCTTGCACTACCTCAAGTCACTCGGCTACTGGCCGTGGCAACCCGGGCTCGTGAAACCGCTCTTGATTGCGGGACTGCCGTTCGGGAGCGGCGTACTGCTGCGCGATCGCCTGCGCGCCTTGCGCGGGCACTGGCGCGGCAATGCGGAAAAAAAGCGATGACGCAGGTTGCCCCGGACGACACGATCCACGTATGCATGATTGAATCCGGCGACGCGCTCGCCGATCTCGGAGAGCGCTGGGAACGTCTGCATGCCGACGCGCGGTTGGCGAGTGTATTCAGCGGCTTCGACTGGCAGCATCTGTGGTGGCGCAATTACGGGCGAGGCCGGCAACTGCGCCTGCTGCTGGCGTTCGACGGCGAAGCGCTTGTCGGCATCCTGCCGCTGCATGTCGAACGCGTGCGTATGCTTTGCTGGCCGGTGCGTCAGTTGCGCTTCGTCGGCACCGGTGGCGATACGTCTCCGGACGACCTCGGCCCGGTACTGATGCGTGGCCGTGAAAGTGAGGTCGCGCAGGCGCTCGCCAAGGCGGTGATGGAACTCGCCGGGTGGGACGTGCTGGCGCTCACCGACATGAACCCGGCTTGCGCGTTCACGACGGCGATCGAGGCCGTTGCGCGCAGGTCGCGTCTGGCGTGTCGCAGTGGCTGCAGCGAACGCATCGCCTTCATGCGGCTGCCGACGAGTTGGGACGACTGGCTCGCCTCGCTGCACCGCGACCGCCGCTATCGCGTGCGGAACATCCGCAAGAAGCTGGTCGCTGCGCATCCCGACGCACGCTTTTTTGTCTGGAACGACGCGACCACGCTCGATGCGGGTATCGATCGGCTCATGTATCTGCACCGCAAGCGCTGGAGAGCGTCGGGAGAGAGCCACGGGTTCTCTTCGTCCGAGTATGTGGCCTTTCATCGCGCAGTGATGGCTGCCTGTCTCGCGCGCGACCGGCTGCGCCTGTACTGCCTTGAAATCGGAGGCAACATCGCGGCGATGTTCTACTTCTATCGATTCCGCGACAGCGTCTACCTGATGCAGAGCGGCTTCGATCCCGACTATGCGGACCTGAAGCCCGGCCAGGTATTGCTCGGCCATGTCATCGAGCACGCCATCGGCGAGGGCCATGCAATGCTGGATTTCCTGCGCGGCGAGCATCGTTACAAGGACGAACTGGCCACAGGAAAGCGCGAGACCGTGTTCGTGCAAGTGCAGAGGATACGTCTCGGTGCGCTTGCCTACCAGGTGCGCCGGCGCTGGCTGCCAGCGCTCAAGCGCAGTTTCAAGGCCAAATTGAACGCAAGCGGCTCGTGAATGTCTATGAACCTTGGCCGATTCACAAGGGGGTCAGCCCTATGTTCCCATTGACTGCGAGTGATAAACGGCATCTTCGGGCATTCTGGTTCGGCGAGGAGTTTTCGCTGCTGGGGCATTTGCACACTCCGCGCGGAGCTGCGGTCGATCTGTGCGCGGTGATCTGCCCGGCTCCGTTCGGTTACGACAACGTCTGCGGCCACCGCGGGCTGCGCATCTTGGCGGATCGCCTGTCTTCGACCGGCATCGCTGCGCTGCGCTTCGACTTCCCCGGCACCGGCGACTCCGACGGCGAGATGGAGCTGCCAGCGTGGAGGGCCGCCGCTGCGAGCGCTGTGGCCGCCGCACGCCGCGAGACCGGTTGCTCGCGGATTGCGATCATAGGCGTCGGACTCGGGGGGGGCATCGCGCTGGGTGCTCTCGACGACGGAGTCGAGATAGACAAACTCATCCTGTGGGGCGTTCCGGCGCGTGCGCGCGACTGGCTGCGCGAGCAGCGCGTATATCAGGCCATGGCCGCGCAGGCGAGCGTCACCCGGGATCCCAATGCGCCCAAGCCACCACCGGATCCCCCGGGCGTCGAACAGATCGCAGGTTTCCCCCTGACCAAGAAACTCGCCGACCAGCTGTCAGCGTTCGATCTGAGATCGGCGCCGGCCGGCGCCTGGCCGGTAGAGCGTCCACGACCGGAGACTCTCGTTGTCACGCGTACCTTGACTGGCGACGAGAAGACGATGAGGACGCCGCTGGATGCGCGCGGGCTTGCCGCCGCGCTCGAGCAGCGCGATGGCTTCACCAAGATGTACGACCAGCCGCATTTGTCGGTCGCACCACTCGAGATATTCGAGCTCATGCGCGACTGGCTTGCCAAGGACGCGGTCGATCGCGCGCCGTATGCGCCGAGCAGCGCCAAAGTCGACGGCGCGCTCCCCGACGGCGCTTCGACGCGCATCGGTGCGGGTGCGCTCATCGAAGAGACGGTTCGTTACAAGCAGGGTGAAGCTGGGTTGTTGTTCTCGATCGAGACTCGCCCCGCCAAGGGCCCCGTCAATCCAACGTGGCTCATCCTCCTCACCGGGCGGGCGGTCCGCCATATCGGCCCGAACCGCATCTGGGTGAGCATCGCCCGCGAGTTGGCGCTGAAGGGCTTCGCCTCTCTGCGCTTGGACGGTCGCAGCGTCGGCGACAGCGACGGCGAGGGCAACGGGCTCATGCCCAATGAGGAGTACTACCAGGAACACATCTATGACGACATCGAGAACGTCATGGAGATTGCGACGGCGCAAGGCGCGAAGCAGTTCTTGATGACCGGAATCTGCTCAGGCGCGACGGCGTCGTACCAGATCGCCTGGCGGCGTACCGATGTCCGCGCGATCGTGCTGCTCAACCTCTTGCAGCTCCGCCACGACCCCTCGGACGACGACAGTGCGCTTTTCCAGCAGCTCCTGAAGTTCGCGCGCCGAAGGGATTTGTGGCTCAATCCGCAGTCGTTTCGCAAGCTGCTCAAGGGCAAGCTGCCGCCGAACATCAAGGAAGCGTTCAGGAGCGGCGCCTTCCTGCTGGCACCGTGGCGCAAGCTGAACACGCTGATCAAGCGCCCCGTCAAGTCCGCCGAGGATGATTATGTGGTCCGCGGATACAACGACCTTGCCAAGCGACCGATCGCGATCGACATCTTCCTCAGCGACGGAGACTACTCGGTCAATTTCCTCGAACGCCATTTCGGCGCCGGATTCGAGAGGCTCGATCAGAGCATTCGCGTCCACCGCGTGTACCACGCCGATCATACAATCCGGCCTTTCCATGCGCAGGAGCACTTCTTTCAAGTCCTGCGCGCTGCCGTGGACCGGATAGCTGGCGGTACTAAGGGAAGTGGCAGCTGAGCATCTTGTCGAAGCCGTACTCTATCGCGGCGTGAGGGCACCGCTTGGCGAGAATTGTCGGAGCGATCGCGAGTCGCTTGTCTTGGTCAACGCGAATCAAATCCTGCGTTCCCACGCCAGCGCGGTGCGCGCGATCAGGTCCAGATCGTCATGGCGCGGCCGCCAGTCGAGCACTTCGCGGATACGCCTCGCATCGGCGATGAGACTGGGGGGGTCGCCCGCGCGGCGCGGTCGCGTTTCGACCGGGAACGCAGTACCGTGTGCGCGGCCGACCGCGGCGATCACGTCGCGCACGCTGTAGCCGTGGCCGTAACCGCAGTTGAGGGTCATCGACGCGCCGCCGTCACGCAGGTAACGCAGCGCATCGAGGTGGGCGCGCGCCAGATCGTCGACGTGGATGTAGTCGCGCACGCCCGTGCCGTCCGGCGTGGGATAGTCGGTGCCGAAGACGAGCAGGCGGTCGCGCTTGCCGAGTGCCGCCTCGCATGCGACTTTTACCAGCAGGGTCGCATTTTTCGTCGATTGTCCGATGCGTCCCTGCGGGTCGCAGCCGGCGACATTGAAGTAGCGCAAGGCGACGTAGCGCAATGCGCTGGCCGCGGCGAGATCGCGCAGCATCCATTCGCTCATCAGCTTGGAAGTGCCATAGGGATTGATCGGCAGCGTCGGCGTGTCCTCGCCGGCCACGCCGTCCGCCGGGATGCCGTAAACGGCGGCGGTCGACGAAAACACGAAGTGCTCGACGCCAGCCTGCGCGCAGCACGCGAGCAGATTGCGCGTGGCGCAGGTGTTGTTGGCGTAGTAGCGCAGCGGGTCGGCGACGGATTCGGGCACGATCGTGCGCGCGGCGAAATGCAGCACGGTCTGTATTTGATGTTCCGCCAGAATGTCCGCTACGAGCGTGCGATCGCCGACGTCGCCGACGATCAGCTTCGCGTCCAGGACTGCCTCGACGAAGCCGGTGCTGAGGTTGTCCAGCACGATGACGTTCTCGCCTGCTTCGATCAGCTGAAGAACGACGTGGCTGCCGATATAGCCGGCACCACCCGTCACCAGGATGGCATTTCGTTTTCTTTGCACGGAGGCCCCTTTGAGACCGGAAGCAAGGTATGTCCAGGAAAGCTTGTCGGCGAGCCGGCGTGTTCGCCGGAGTCCCGTCAATGTACCGCAGGCGCATCATGACGGGAAACGAGATGAAGCCATCAGCGTGTTCGAGGCGCTACGGCAAGCTGGGCTGGCCGAATACGACGACTTGCCGGGTATTTGTCTGGCGATGGCAAAAGTGCGGATCGTGCGATGGTCAAGGCGCCTTTGGCGCAGCAATCCCTGGGAAATCCTGGCAACGCAAAAAAGCGGCAGACGAGAGTGCCTCGGTGGACAATCGAGGCGTTTCGTTGTCGATCGCCGTGGCCGGAGCCGACACGCATGACGTGAAGGAAATCGGCGCTGTGCCGGTGGCAGGGATGGTCGAACGCGCGCTGCCCGGATGTTGGCGTCGTTCGCACCCTTGCGCCGATACCGGCCGTCGCGGCCAAGCAGCCTTGGCTACAAAGGACTCGCACCGGCGACAACGCGGTCAACGGCGCGAATCCCGTGGTAGCGGAGGACGTCCACTATGGCACCGCGTCATCGGCAGCCAGGTTGAGCATGACGCATATGACCGAAGCCGTGCCCGCAACAGGCGGCGACGGCTCGGCATGGCACAGGACTACAGCGCGCACCCCGGAGGCGGCGAGCCCAATCTCTGCAGCGCGATGTTGCCGGTCTTTCCGGCATTGCTTCCGGCGCTGATCGAATAGGTGAGGATCGCGGACGTACAGCTTTGAAACATGATGCCGGCGGTGCCGATCTGACCGGATGAGGTAGCCTTCGGCTGCGCGGAGTTGAACACGCCGCCCGTGGCGGTATAGATCGGGATATTCCGGAACATGCTCGAACCGAGGACGTAGTCGTCCAGTTGCAAGACGTACCAGCGTTGCGAGGCGGGACCGCCGATCGCGGCGCCGTTGGGCGCGAATGCGTACCACCCGGCAAGCAGCTTGCGCTGAACCGGATTGACGACGAGGAACAACCCTTGCCCGCTCGTATCCGGGTTGTACCATGATCCGGACAAGGCATAGTCCGGTGGCGCAACCTGGGTTCCGGATGCCGTACAGGTCACGTTGCTGTCCAGGCGGACAAGCGATATCGAACCCGTACGGCCGCTGCCGTCGGTAAACGAGTAGGCCAACGTGGCATGGGCGCAGTCGCTGAATTGCATCGCCGCATCGCCGACACGGCTCCCGGTAGCCTTGGGCAGCGCATCGAAGTTGCCGCCTACGGCGGTATAGATTCCGAGCGATGCGGTCGTACTCGCGCCGTCCACGTCGCCCTGTAGCGTATACCACCGCTGTTTTTCTTCACCGCCCGCCGATCCCGCATCGAAGGTATACCAACCGGCAAAGAGGGTGCCAACACCAGGGCCGCGGTTGTCGGGGAAAACCGTTAGATACAAGCCCTGCCCGCTGGTCGCAGGCTGGTACCAGGTGCCGGCGAGGCCGAACTGGTTGAGATTGATCGAAGTTGCCGGAGTCGAAGACGGATTGATCACGACGGACACCGAGGGCGATGTCGACGCGTTGTTGCCGGCATCCCCGGAATATGTCGCCGTCAGGGTATGGGTTCCGACACTCAGGGCCGCGGTACTGTAGGTGGCGATCCCGGACACAAGCGATGTTGCCACAAGCGTCGCGCCGTCGGCGTTGAATGTGACGGTGCCGGTCGGCGTAGGCCCGCTGCTATTGACGGTTGCCGTCAAGGCAACCGCCTGGCCGCTCGTCGCCGGGTTGGGCGTTGCCGACAGCGCGACGGTCGAAACGGATTTTCCCGCAGCATTGACAGTCAGGGACGAGGTTGCGCTGCTTGCGAGATAGTTGCCGTCTCCGCTGTAACTGGCGGTAATGTTGTGCGTTCCGGCCGCCAGGGACGAAATCGAAAATGCCGCGGCGCCCAGACTCAAACTGGCGCTGCCCACTATCGCGCCATCGCTGGCGAACTGGACGGTGCCGGTCGGGGTGGTGCCGCTGCCGGTCACCGTGGCCGTGAACCGCACCGAACTGCCGACCGTGATCGGGTTTGCGGACAGGCTCAAGGCGGTGGTACTCGCGGCCTTCGAACTGGTCGTGTTGACGACGAGGCTCGCAGCCGCGCTCGTACTCGCGGCAATCGTGCTGCTTCCACCGTAACTGGCCGTTATGTTGTGCGTGCCGACGGACAAAGAGGACGTACTGAAGGTCGCAACGCCGCTGCTCAGCGTCGCGGTCGTCAGGGTTGTGCTGCCGTCGAGAAAGGTCACCGTACCGGTCGGCGTCGCCCCGCTGCTGCTGACGGTCGCGGTCATCGTCACCGACTGCCCGCTCGTTGCCGGGTTGGGCGAGACGTTGAGTGCCACCGATGATGCGGTCTTGCCGCCACCACCACCCGAGCCGCCGGATTGGAGCGCACCGATGGTCTTGCCGCCATCGCCGCGCGCGGCGCCGGAGAAGTCGGTCCCCAGATTGGGTGCACTGGTCCCCGCGCCCACCGTCGACGAGCCCGCCGTCGGCCGCGCCTTGGCCCAGTCGTAGATCGGCTGGTCGGCCGCGGTGCGGCTGAACTCGGTAAGGTCAGTGAGCCCGGCGTCCGCCGGATTCGTGCTGTGCACGTCCCAGCCGCTTTGCGCCGTTTGCCAGGCAGCGAAGCCAAGGCGATTGCTGCCCACCATCCACTTGCCCTGTCCGCCGTAGACGTTGTAGTCGACCGCGATTCCCAACACCGGCGGGCTCAGCATCTGCGCAAAGTCCTGCGAGGTGTCGGCCGTGATGATGATGTTGTTCTCGAATACGCTGTTCGTGCTCGGATCGGGCACGCTGGACTGCGTCCCCGTGTGCTTCCAGCCCAACGGTGATATCCCTGACGGCTGATTGGCGCCGAGCACCCAGGTGTTGTTGGCGATGGTGATGTTTTTGAGTCCGTGGCTCGTCTGGGCGCCGCTGTCGCCATAGTCGACGAAGCCGAACGGACCGCCGGCGAAGATGTTGTTGAACACGGTGATGTTCGCGAGGTGCGCCTTGCCGTCATACGACGAACCTGGTTCGTCGGCGAGGCTGAGGTTGATCGGCGTCAACCGCCTGCCGAAGTCGGTCGCATAGCCAGGCGATGCTTCGAGGAGTCCGGGGAACGTCTGCGTCTCGTCGCGCGGATGATCGAACACGAAGTTCTGCTGCAGCGTCGCGTTGGTGGTGTTGTCGAGATACAGGTTGACCGAGAAGTTGTCGAAGATGACGTTCTGCTGCATCACGTTGTTCTGGCTCGTGAAGCTCTTGGAGGTGGTGCCGTAGAAGATGATGCCCTCGCCACCGTTCTGGTAGATCAGGTTGCCCTGCACGAGCGCGTTGCTTTGCGCGACCCACGAGATTCCCGCCGGCCAGCCGCCGCCGGTATTTCCGTTGTTGAAGCGCGGCCAGTTGTTCAGCACGTTCATCCAGATGCGGCTCTGCGTGACCACGTTGTTGCTCGCCGCTTGCGTGGCGGCGCTCGACGTCGAGAAGACCACCGATGCCCCGCCGTTGAACTTGATGTCACAATGATCGAACGTGTTGCCCGACGACTCGATGTAGGCGCCCGTCCAAGAACTGGCGCGGATGCCCAGCCCGACGAAGTTGTAGTAGCCGTGACTGTTGTCGAGGTAGATGAGGAGCTGGTGGCCGCTGGAGGAGTTGTCGCTGTTCCAGAGGATCGACACGTCGGCCTGGTTGGGATCGCCTGCGCCCAGCGTTCCGCCGAAGTCGGCGTAGAGCGTCTTCCCTGCGGCGTCGAAGTACCAGTTGTTGCTGTTGTTGGTGATGTTCGCCTGGGTCTGGTTGGGCGGCAGCGGGTCGCTTGCGTACTTGCTCACCTGGCCGTGGATGACCTCGCGCAGCGCGCTTTCGGCAGTGCCGTTGTTGACATAGACGCCGAGCACCGGCGTGCTGCTGCCAATTTGCGACAGTCCCGCCGTCGAGGTTTGCCACACCGTGGTCTGCCCCGCGCCGGTGTACTTTGTCCACGTCGCCGGCTTGAGTCCGCCGTCGATGATCGGGCGGCCGGTGCCGCGGCCGTAGGAGCCGATGGTGAGCGGCGCGCCCGCCTTGCCGCTCGGCGCATTCCCCCAAGCCGGGTACTCGCGGTAGACGCCGCCGCCGAGGAGGATGGTGTCACCGGCCGCGAGGCCCGGGATGCTCAGCGCCGCGCCGATCGTCTTCTTGGCGGTGGCGAAACTGGTGCCCGCATTGCTGTCGCTGCCGGCGTTGGCGTCGACGTAATAGGTCGTGTGTCCGGCCGAGGCCGCGGGCGTATCAGGTACGCTGCCGTCGAACACTGGCCACGGGAAGGTGGTGCTGCCGATGGGTGGCGCAGCGTATACGTATGTAAAAGCGAAAAGGAGTATGAAAGCGGAAACTATTTTTCGTATCATCATGGGGCTAAAATCATCCAACATCAAAAAACGCGCAACGCACCCAGCGACGAGCTGTTGTCGGTTGCGGTAAAAATCCCCTGATGATGCCCACAATAGCCGCGTGTGCCCTTTTGTGGGCCTGACAACTTCCCAAGCGCCACACTGCTTTTGTGAACTGGCGCATAATAACGGCGCCCAATGCCATTTGCGTTAATACCAAGTTAGATGTAGGCCGAATTGTTTGACGGAGTTAACACTTTACCCGCTTCGGGCAGGCACTTTCCGCATATTGGCAACATATGCCCGACCCGCTCGATAGTCATGGCGCTGGATCGTGGCCGGCGTAAACTAGAGTTTCTTCCCGAGAGCTTGCCGGATGGGTCCGGCTGCTTTTCCTGACACGGCAACGTCGACTATCGCCGAGGGCTGTGGGATCAATTGACCGCCTAGACGTGGCGGCTGGATCTGGCCGAGCGCGCGCTGTGGTCGATCCGTACGGCTATGGGTCTGGACCCGAATCGCATCCGGTTGCCGACTCGCCGGATGCGATCGAAGTTTGCCTTGTCACGTCTGGATCGCTGCCGGGAAGTTCGACCTGGGCGATGGGGAAGTGCGAGAACCCACTTCCTCGCCAGCCCGCGCGTGCGACCCAGACAAGCGCGCCTGGAAGTTGTTGCTGGCGACGGCTTTGCCGTGCGCGTCGATTTCGCGTTTCCATGTTTCGAGCGTGCCCGGTTGCATCCGGCAGAATGCTTCTAGGGTAGAATTCGGTTTCCCTGAATTGCGGGGAGCCGGGGCCTCCGGGGGGATGCCAATGAAAAGACCGTCTGTGATCAGGGAAACGGATGTGGTCGCCAGAACTGCCGCGATCGCTGCGGAGGTGGCGGCCAAGCATGCCGCGACGGTCGATGCGCAGAGCCGCTTTCCGCACGAAACCTTCGCCGCGCTCAAGGCCGCGAAGCTCCTGTCGGCGGCCGTTCCGCAGAGTCATGGCGGCGCCGGCGCCGGCATGCTCGAACTCGGCGCGCAGTGCGCCGCTCTGGCGCAAGGCTGTGGCTCCTCGGGAATGGTGCTCGCGATGCACCACATCCAGGTCGCCTGCATCGCGCGCCACGGCCTCGGCACGCCATATTTCGATCGTTATTTGAGCGAGAACATCGTCGCGCGCCAGGAAGTCATCGCCTCGATCACCTCGGAAAACGGCACGTTCGGCGACACGCGTTCGAGCGTCTGCGCGGTCGCGGTCGACGGCGAGAACATGTCGCTCGCCAAGGACGCGACCACCGTGTCCTACGGCGCGCATGCCGACGCGCAGCTCGTCACCTGCCGGCGGACGGCCGACGCGGCGGCCAGCGATCAGGTGCTGGTCCTGTTCGAGAAAGGGCAGTACACGCTCGAGCAAACCGGAACCTGGGACACGCTGGGCATGCGCGGCACCTGCAGTCCGGGTGCGAAATTTTCCGGCAAGGGCCGCGCCGAGCAGATCCTGCCGGGCGCGTTCGCCGATTCCTCGGCGCAGACGATGGTGCCGTACTCGCACATCCTCTGGTCGGCGCTGTGGTCGGGCATCGCCGCGGATGCGCTCGGGCGCGCGGCGGAATTCGTGCGCGGCGCGGCGCGGCGCAACCCGGGCACGATGCCGCCGAACGCGCCACACCTGGCGCGGGCCAACGTCGAACTGCAGGCGATGCGGCATAACTGGCAAGCCTGCGCCATGGATTTCGACGAATTGACCGGAGCGGACGACCGCGCCGCGCGCGAGGAACTCGGCTCGATGGCCTGGGCGCTCAAGATGAATCAGTTGAAGATGGGTTGCTCGGAGGTCGCGCCGCGGCTGTGCCATGAGGCCCTGCAGATCATCGGCATTCTCGGCTACAAGAACGACACGCCGTTCAGCGTCGGCCGCCATTATCGCGACGTGCTTTCCGCGGCGCTGATGGTGTCGAACGAGCGCATTGCGAGCAAGAGCGCTTCGATGCTGCTGGTCTACAAGGATGCCTGAGCCATGTCCGCCACCGACTACGATGCCCAGAAATTTCACGAAGGCCTGGTCAAGCACGGTCTGATCGTCCCGGTCGGCGTGCAGGGCATATTCGGCCGCAGCGGCGTATTCGAGGACGTGCTCGAGCGTTTCAACGCCTTGGTAACCGATCTGGCCAGGGACGACGGCGCCGAATACTTCGTCTTCCCGCCGACGATCGACCGCAAGGTGCTGGAAAAGTCGGACTACATGGACAGCTTTCCCAACCTCGCCGGCACCGTCTTCAGTTTCAAGGGCAAGGAACTGACCGCGCGCCAGCTCAGCGAGGCGATCCATGCGGGCGAGTCCTGGGAAAAGTACGAGAGCATGACCGATGTCGTGCTCAATCCGGCGGCCTGCTATCCGGTCTACCCGAGCTTCAGCGGTACGGTGCCGAAAGAGGGTCGTCTGGTGACGATGTTCAACTGGGTGTTTCGCAACGAGCCCTCGCCGGAGCCGACGCGCATGCAGTCGTTCCGCGTGCGCGAGTTCGTGCGTTGCGGTACGCCGGACCAGGTCGTCGAGTGGCGCGACATGTGGCTCAAGCGCGGCATGACCCTGCTCGAATCGCTGGGCCTGCCGGTACAGGCCGAGGTCGCCTCCGACCCGTTCTTCGGCAAGGGCGGCAAGATGCTCGCCGTTTCGCAGCGCGAGCAGCAACTCAAGTTCGAAGTGCTCGTTCCGGTGATCTCGAGGGAAAACCCGACTGCGGTCTGTTCCTTCAACTATCACCAGGAGCATTTCGGCGAGGCGTTCGCGATCCGCACCGAGGACGGCAAGATCGCCAACACGGCCTGCCTCGGCTTCGGCCTCGAGCGGCTGGTCATGGCCCTGTTCCAGACCCACGGATTCGATCCGGGCGCGTGGCCTTCCGCCGTACGCGCGAAACTCTGGCCGTGAGGTCGCCGTGAAGGTCCTGAATCTCGACGCGACGGGCTACTCACGGCACATGCTGCATGCCGAAGATCGGGTCTGGGTCGAGAAGAACTGCTATGTCGACATCTGGATCGAGCTCGTCCATGCGCTCGGTTGCGAACCGCTCGCGATGCTCGCCTTCGTCCTCGCGATCGACTTCGAGGGCGACCAGTGGACGTTCTACAAACCGCCGCACGACGAGTTGCGCGACCTCTACGGCATCGACGTGCAGGAACTCAACTGCTGGCGGCCGTTGATCGAGCATGCTGTCGAACATCTTGGCGCGGGCAAGCTGATTTCGACCGAGGCCGATGCCTGGTGGCTGCCGGACACTTCGGGCACCGACTACCGCAGCCAGCATACGAAGTCGACGATCGTGCTCAATGATCTGGATATCGACGCGCGCCGGCTCGGCTATTTCCACAACGCCGGTTACTTCGCGCTCGACGGCGAGGATTTCGCGCGCACGTTCGGGCTCGACCGCGCTCCCGATCCGGCCTTCATGCCGTTGTTCGCCGAACTCGTGCGCGTCGATCGCCTCGAGCGCCGGCCGCGCGCCGAGCTGGCCCGGCAGTCGCGCGCGTTGCTCGCGCGCCATCTCGCGCGCCAGCCTCGCGACAACCCGGTACAGCGGTTCGCACAACGCTTCCAGCGCGACCTGCCGCAGTTGCAGGAGCGCGGTCTCGCCTATTACCACGCGTGGGCGTTCGCCACGGTGCGCCAACTCGGGTCGGCGGCGGAACTGGCCGCGCTGTACCTGCGCTGGCTGGGCGAGGATCAGTACGCGGTCGCGGCGGATGCCTACGAGCGCATTTCGACTGGAGCCAAGGCGTTCATCCTCAAGGCCGCGCGCGCGGTGAACACGAAGCGTGCGCTCGATGCGGCGCCGGCCTTCGACGAGTGGGCCGCGCAGTGGCAGCTGGCGTCATCCACGCTGAAGAAACTTGTATAGATTGCTTATGCAGGCCCCCTCCACACCACGTATTCGCGTCGGCATCGATCTGGTGCAGATCAGCCGCGTCGCCGAGTCGCTGCAGCGATTCGGCGAGCGCTTCCTGCGCCGCGTGTATACCGACGGCGAGATCGACTATGCTTGCTCGGCGCCGGCAAGCGTCGGCGAGCGTCTGGCAGCACGCTTCGCGGCGAAGGAAGCGACGAAGAAAGCGCTGGAACTCGATGCGGTCGGCTGGCGCGAGATCGAAGTACGGCGCGGCGCAGGCGGTGCTTGCGATCTTGTATTGTACGGCGCGGCACGCGCCGCGGCGGGGGAGGCGCGGCTCGCACTGTCGATGAGCCATGACGGAAACCAGGCAACAGCGGTGGTGATCGCTTATGAGTAACGAAATCAAGGTCCGGACCATTCTCAAGGAGCATGGTCGGCTCGCCAGGGAAGTCGAAGGACTTGCGCCCGATACCGATCTATATCAGGCCGGAATGACCTCGCACGCCTCGGTCAACGTCATGCTGGCGCTCGAGGGCGAGTTCGACATCGAATTTCCAGACCACATGCTCAAGCGCAGCGTGTTCGAAAGCATCGCCTCGATCACGAGCGCGGTCGACGAGCTGACCGCGACCGCGCAATGAACCGCGCCCGATGCGCCGATGCGCATCGGCGCATCACGCTCGACGCGGGCTGGCAGGTAGCCGAGGCGCCGGCGGGATCGGAGCTGGCCCGGATCGACGCGCTCGCCTGGGTGCCGGCACGGGTGCCCGGCACCGCCGCCGGCGCGCTGCGCGCGGCGAATCTGTGGGACTGGGACAGGCCGCAACGCTTCGACGACGCCGACTTCTGGTGGCGCGTCCGCTTCGCCGCCGAGCCGGGTTCCGCGGTGCTCGGCTTCGAGGGCCTGGCCACGCTCGCGGATGTCTGGCTCGACGGCGAACATCTCCTCGCCAGTGCCAGCATGTTTCTCGCGCACGAGATACCGGTCGAATTTCGCGGCGAGGCGGAACACGAACTCGTGATCCGCTGCCGCGCGCTGACGCCGGAACTGGCGATCAAGCGTCCGCGCCCGCGCTGGCGCGTGCCGATGCTCGAACACCAGCAACTGCGCTGGATCCGCACGACCCTGCTCGGCCGCACGCCGGGCTGGTCGCCGCCATGCCCGCCGGTCGGGCCATGGCGGCCGGCATGGATCGAATACCGCGCATTGCAACTCGGCGCGATCGATATCGATGTCGCCTTGTCGGAGAAACATGACATCGGCGAAGTCGAGGTCGCGGCGGAGCTCGACGCGCGGATCCGGCGCGCCGTTCTCGTGGTCGAGCGCGATGGCAAACGCGACGCGGCCGCGCTGGCGCCGCGCGACGGGCGCTGGCGCGGCAGCGTGCGCGTCGCCGACCCGGAACTGTGGTGGCCGCACACGCACGGCGAGCCGGCGCTGTACACGCTGGCGATCCTGGCCGCGACGGACGACGGCGAGCTGCGCATCGAACTCGGTCGGACCGGATTTCGCCGCATCGAACTCGACCGCGGCGACGGCGCCGATTTTCGCCTGCGCGTGAACGGCGTGCCGATGTTTTGCCGCGGCGCGTGCTGGACCCCGCTCGACGCGGTCACGCTCGGCGCCGCGCCGGAAGCGTACCGTGCCGCGATCGCGCAGGCGCGCGCGGCCGGCATGAACATGCTGCGCGTCGGCGGCACGATGGTCTACGAGGACGACGCCTTTTACGACGCGCTCGATGAGCATGGCATCCTGCTCTGGCAGGACTTCATGTTCGCGAACATGGACTATCCCGAAGACGAAGAATTCGTCGCCTCGGTGCTCGCCGAAGTCGACCAGCAGCTCGCAGGCTGGCGTGCGCGCCCGAGCCTCGCGGTGCTGTGCGGCAACAGCGAAGGCGGTCAGCAGGCGGCGATGAGCGGCGCCGCGCGCGAGCGCTGGACGCCCGCGCTGTTCCACGACATCCTGCCTGCGCGTGTGCGCGCGCTCGGCGCGACATACGTACCTTCGAGCACCTGGGGCGGCGCGTTCCCGCACGCGGCCAATGCGGGACCGGCGTCGTACTACGGCGTCGGCGCGTATCTGCGTCCGCTCGACGACGCGCGCCGCGCCGAAGTGCGTTTCGCCTCCGAATGCCTCGCCTTTGCCAACATCCCGTTCGATGGCGGAATGCCGGGCGGCGGCGCGCTGCGCATGCACCAAGCCGCGTGGAAGGCGCGCTCGCCGCGCGACCTCGGCGCAGGCTGGGATTTCGACGATGTACGCGATCACTACGTGCGTCGCCTGTTCGGCATCGATCCGGCTGAATTGCGCGTCAGCGATCATGAGCGTTATCTCGCCCTCGGCCGCGCCGCGACCGGCGAGGCGATGGCGCGGACCTTCGCCGAGTGGCGGCGTGCGCGCTCGCCGACCGGCGGCGGCCTGATCTGGTTTCTGCGCGACCTCTGGCCCGGCGCCGGCTGGGGCGTGGTCGATGCGCACGGCATGCCCAAGCCGTGCTGGTACGCATTGCGGCGTGCGCTGGCGCCGATCGCGATCGCGATCAGCGACGAAGGCGTCAACGGCCTCGTCGTGCACGTGTTCAACGATGCGCCGACGCCGCTCGCGGCGCGCGTCGAGCTGGAGCTGCATCGTGGCGGCGACATCGCCACGGGCAGGGGGGGCGCGGATGTTCGCGTGTCCGCGCATGGCGCGATCGAGCTGGCCGCCACGGATTTCTTCGACGGTTTTCTCGACCTGTCCTGGGCGTATCGTTTTGGACCGCCGGTTGCCGACCTGATCCACGCGAAACTGGTGACGACCGCCGGCGAGCCGGTTGCCGAGACATTCTGGTTTCCGGCCGGACTGCCGGTCACGCGCGACTACGATGTCGGCCTGGCGGCCACGGTCGCGGCAGTGGACGGAGGCGTGGCATATCTCCTCACCGTCGCTACGCGCGCATTCGCCCAGTCGATAACGATCGACGTACCGGGGTTCGTCGCCGAAGACAACGGATTCCATCTGGCTCCGGGCCAGTCGCGCACGCTGGCGCTGCGCGCGACCGGAGCGGGCGGCCGCGGCCACGGCTCGATCTCGGCACTCAACGCCGAACGCGGTATCCGCTTCCAGCTCGCATGAACACCGCGCCTGCCATCACTGCAACCGACATCGTGCCTGCGTCGGAGGCGCAGGGCGGCTACTTCGGCGCCGCTCCGCATCCGCGCTGGTCGCAGCCGCAGCTGCTGGAGGCGATCGTCGAGGCATTGAAGTGATCGAGTCGCGCATCGTGGCCGGGGGTCTGGACGCGATCGCGGTCGGCGATCCGGCCGCCGCGCTGGTCGTCGTCGTCCTGCATGGGCGCATGATGGCGGCGGCGGATCTTGCCCCGTTCGCGCACTCGCTCGGTACCGCGGCCTACTTCGTGTTTCCCAATGGGCCGCTCCCGGTACAGCCGCGCGGCTACAGCTGGTGGCCGGTCGATTCCGAAATGCGTCTGCGCGAGGGCGGCGCTCGCGACTTGCATGCCCTCGATCCGGCGGGCCGGATCGAGGCGCGCCAGCTGTTGGCAGGCTTGTGCCGGGAAGTGGGGCGCGGGCGGTCCGTTGCGCTCGTCGGTTTTTCCCAGGGCGGCATGCTCGCAATGGATCAGGCGCTGCACGGCGCACGCCCCGATGCATTGGCCTTGCTGTCGTCCTCGCGCATCGCGTTCACCGACTGGGCACCGCGCTTGCGCTGCCTCGAGGGCCTGCCCGTTCTCGTCGCACACGGCCGCAATGACGAGGAACTGGCATTTTCGGCGGGAGAGGGCCTGCGCGATGCCGCCCTCGCCGGCGGCGCGCGGGTGACCTGGGTGCCGTTCGAAGGGGGGCATGAAATTCCGCTGGTGGTTTGGCGCGCATTGCGTCAATTTCTTCGCGAAAAGGACGCGGCTCGGTAAGATTGGCCGGCTGGCCGTCGCAACCGGACAACGGAAATGACCCTATCCGACCCCGTCTCGACTTTCGATACCGCGATGTTTCGCGGTGTCATGGGAAGGTTTGCCACCGGCGTCACCGTGGTCAGCTTCATGCGCGAGGGCGAGCCTGCGGGCATGACCGTCAATGCGTTTTTGTCGGTATCGCTGGATCCGCCGCTGGTTCTGATTTCGGTGCGCCGGTCCTCGAACTTCGTCCAACATGTGCAGGTCGGCGGTCGCTACGGCGTCAACGTGCTGGCCGAGGCGCAGGAACACCTTGCTGCCTATTTCGCGCGGCGGCCGGATGGCGCGACCAAGGTCGCATTTCGCGATCATCTCGGTACGCCGCTGATCGACGCCAGCCTGGCGCATATCGTGGCGCGCGTGGTCGACATCCATCCCGCGGGAGACCACCTGCTCTACATCGCCGCGATCGAACATCTCTGGCATGGGCTCGAGGCGAGGCCGCTGATTTTCTTCAGCGGAAAATACAAGCAGATTCACGCCCACGAACCCGCGATACAGTGGAATGATGCGCTCGACGGGTGGTAGTCGGCGCATGCTGCCGCGGAAGTAGTTGTCAGTGAGAGACGGCATGCTGCAAAGAGCGAGCGATCAGGAACGAGCGCACGCGACGAACTCGTCGCACGTGCGCTCGCGCTCAAGCCGCTGCTGAGCCGCAACGCCGCGCAGACCGACGCCGAGCGGCGCGTACGGCAGCCCGTCACGCTCTGGTCCGCCGACCGTATGCGAGGAATTCTACGGCAAGGCATTGCTCGGCGAGGTCAAGAACATCACGCCGCTGGTCTGAAGTTGCGTGTCGTCAAGTCTGCTTCCGCGATTCGGGTCGACCCATCGCTGCATTTCGAAAGACCCGGGTCCGGACCACAATTCTTAACGGGATTTGAACAAGCGATTTTATAGAGTTCAACTCCGCTTCATCCAGCCTGGGGATTTCCACGATGCCGCCGAAGCCAGCATGTTTGGCAAGTGTAGGTTTTGCCTTGATGGCTGCGCTCGCCGTCTGTGCTGACGGCGCGGTTGCCCAAGGCTTGAATCCCGTTCCCGTCGACAATTCGACGCAGCTGTCGATCGAAGCATTGATTCCCGCTTTCCAGCCGGATTCCGTGTCGCCAACGGTGTCGATCCGCAGCGTTGCGGCAGTGGCGGCCGCGGACTCGCGTACGCCCGAGTCGGCTGCGCTCGATGCCATCGTCGATCGTGCGATCTACAAGGCGCCGCGCAAGCGCGTCGCCGATTTCGCCATGACCCTGCGCGACGTCCGCTATCGTCGCGCCGGTCGCGATCCTTCCACCGGCTTCGACTGTTCCGGCTTCACCCACTACGTCTACAACAAGACCTTCGGCGTCGAACTGCCCTATGACGCACCGAGTCAGTATCGCGACGGCGAAAAGATCGCGCGCGATGAAATGAAGATGGGCGATCTCGTGTTCTTCCAGGTGCGCGGACACATCACCCATGTCGGCATCTACATGGGCGAAGGCCGTTTCATCCATTCGCCCTCGCCGGGCAAGCGCGTGCGCATCGACGAACTCGCCAGCCCCTATTGGGCCAAGCGCTGGGCCGGGGCGCGCCGGGTGCACGGCTTTTCCTGAGGCGGCATGAGGCCGCTCCTGTCTGTATTGCTGCAGATTCGCACGCCGCCTTCGCGCGGCGTGTTCGTTTCCGGCGCGGCTCAAAACGTCAACCGCACCCCCGCGCGGTAGTACGCTCCGTCGAATCCGGTTGGCGAGACAGACGTCCATATGAAAAAACTCGCTGCGCTTGTGTTGTCGGGATTGCTGCTGTCCGCCTGCGCGGCGACGGCGCCGCCGCATTCCGCGCCGGGCACGCTCGCCGGCGACGCGGCACACCCCGAGGCCACGAAAAACTGGGTGCGCACCGAGCTGTACTTCGGCGTCGGCGTGATCTCGGACCAGGGCGAGGAGGCAAATGCGGCCGCGAACGAGGCGCGCTGGCGCGACTTCCTCGACCGTGAAGTGACGCCGCGCTTTCCCGACGGCTTGAGCGTGTTCGATGTCTACGGCCAGTGGCGCACGCAGGGGCAGAGCCATGTCGAGCGCCTGCATTCGAAGGTCATCATGCTGCTGCACGCGGACGCGCCGAAGCAGCGTGCCGATCTCGATGCGATCCGCGCCGCGTGGAAAAAGGAGACGGGCGACCTGTCCGTGCTGCGCGTGACCCAACCCGCCGACGTCTCGTTCTGACATGGCCAAGGCAAATGCGTTGCGCATCACCCCCGGCGACGTCAATGGCTTTATCGGCCTCGTCGTCGACAATCTTTCGGTGCTCGCGTTCCTCTCGGGCGCGCTGATCGGCATCTTCCATTTTCCGGCCGAGGTCATCTTCGGCAAGATGTTCCCGGGCACCGCGCTCGGCGCGCTGATCGGCAACTTCGCCTACACGCGCATGGCGCTGCGCAGCGGCCGTGCGGATGCGTGCGCGATGCCGCTCGGCATCGATGCGCCGACGACGATAGGCATGGCGCTGGTCGTGCTCGGCCCGGCCTTCCTCGCGTTCAAGGCGCAGGGCATGGACGAGATGACGGCGGCCGACGCGACCTGGAAGCTCGGCATGGCCGCGCTCGTCGTCATGGGCGTGCTCAAGACCGTGTTGTCGTTCTTCGGCGGCTGGGTCATGCGCCACGTACCTCGCGCGGGGTTATTGGGATCCATCGCCGGCATCGCGGTGATGCTGATGGGCTTCTTCCCGCTCGTCGACATCCTGCGCGTGCCCGTGGTCGGCCTCGCCTGTTTCGGCATCGTCCTCTACGCGCTCGTCGCGCACGGACGCATGCCGGGACGCATTCCCGGCGTGCTGGCCTCGATCCTCGTCGGCGTCGTGCTGTATTACGTGCTCGGACCGCTCGGCCTGCTCGGCTCGGGCTTCCACGCGCCGGCCGCGCCGACGTTGCGCTTCAACCTGCCGTGGCCGAACCTCGGTTTCGTCGAGGGCCTGAAATACACCGTGCCGTATCTCGCCGTGATCCTGCCGTTCGGCCTGCTCATGGTCGTCGGCGGCATCAATGTGACCGAAAGCGCGCGCGCGGCCGGCGACGACTACAAGGTGCGCGACATCCTGCTGACCGAGGCGCTCGCGACGCTGATCGCCGGCGTCTGCGGCGGCGTCGCGCAGACCACGCCCTATATCGGCCAGCCCGCCTACCGCGCGATGGGTGGCCGCACGGGCTACACCTTCCTCACCGGCCTGTTTGTCGGTCTCGGCGGCGTATTCGGTTATCTCTCGAACTTGATCGAGCTGATCCCGCTCGCCGTGCTCGCGCCGATCCTGATCTTCATCGCCATCCACATCACGATGCAGGCGTTCGAGGCGACGCCGCAGAAACACTTCGCCGCGGTCGTGATCGCGTTCTTCCCCGCGCTCGCGCGCATGATCGCGATCTACCTCGGCAATCCCACCTACGTCGCGCCGGACAACTTCGCCAAACTGTACACTGCCAGCGACCACGGCCTGCCGGAACTCGCCGTCATCTTCATGCTCGGCAACGGCTTCATCATCACCTCGATGGTCTGGGCCAGCATGCTCGTCGCGCTGATCGAGGAGCGCCTGCGCCAGGCCGCGGGCATCCTGCTCGTCGGCGCCGCGCTGACCGTGTTCGGCATCATCCATTCGGTCGACGCGAACGCCAGCGTCTACCTGCCGTGGACGCTCGCCGCCGAGTCGCGCGCGCTGGTCTGGCAGTTCGTGGCGGCTTACGTCGTGTTTGCGGGCGTGCTGGTGACTATGTCTTCGGTTGCTGCCGATCGCGCACCAACGCGATGAACTCCGAGACGTCGATCAATTGCTTCTGTTGCGCAGTAAGTTGGAGCGATTCGGACATTTATCAGTTGCGGTGCGGTGAAAGCGTGCAATCCCAAGCTCGGACGGCGTTAAAACGAGCGACGAGATCGTCCAGCAATCCCCACGTCGCCAATGATTTGGTATCTTCTTGGTTCGCCGGGCGTAGGCGCTCGAACTCGTGGAAGGCGATATCGTCGATGGTCGGGCCGTTGCTGTATTGGTAAAGTCCGGCGTACAAAGTTGGTACGCCAACTTGCTCTGCCACGAAGAGACTCCATGACTCACAAGCCTTGCAGATAGCTTCTTCCAATACATCTTTGTATTCGCCGTCCAGCAAAAGCCGCCCCCTCGACTTGTAGTTGGCTGCGTCGCGGTACAGGTACTCGAATACAGTATGTTGATTCGCTGTTGTCATAGCGTATACCGAGTGCGCGCAAGAGTGATTTCGCGGTGTCGCGCTACAAGCTCCCTGCTTGGTGCGAATCGCTCCGGCAACTCAATATACCGATCTTCCATTGACCAGAACACCTGTCGGACAAAGGCGTCTTTGCTGGATTTGATCTGTTTGGATAGCACGATACGCGCATCGTCGGTCAACGAAAACAAGTGGTTATCGAACGCCTTGTCGTGGATAGCCGAAAGGCAAAGTCCATTGCTTGGGTTCAAACGATTTGCCTTGTCCTCGCGCCACGGCACGATATGACTGGCAATGAGTAGACGCGGATCGCTGACGCCGGAAATGCAGCAGCGTCCGCGATAGCTGGACAGTACAGCGCGGCGAAAGAAGTCTTGCTTGATGCGCTGTTGCACGATGGTTTGGCGCGTTTCGCCCGTGTAGTCGCCCAGCACGAAATCGTCGTCGACTCCATGCGATGCTTCGAGTTTTCGACCATGGTCACGCAGCAACTGTTGGCGGAGCTGTTCGCACTCAACTGCGAGGCGCTCCCAGTCGGCGTGAAACTCGTCCCAGATTTTGCGGTCCAGTGCCGATGCACCTCTCAATCCCTTCCGCCCTGTACTAGTGATCGATGGATCGAGGCTGGCGAAGTTGCTCAATTTCATCGCCAGCGCGTTTGGTGTTCGACCGATCAGCTTGGCTAGTTCGATAATTCTTGGATTCCTACTGTGTAGCTTTCCGAACGGAGTCTGGCAGTAGAAGGCAAACGCGAGTTTGAGTTGTTCGCTCGTCCAGTTACCTTTGCTGGAGAACGCATTTTTTGGAATCGTGATCGGATCAAGCATGGTGGCTTCCATATTTACGGGCTTGGATGCCACACACTTTGCGACAGCTTCTATCATCGGCACAACTGCTGCTTGAGCAACAACTGATATGCCTGCGCATCGCACACCGGAATCTTGAATGAATTCGGGAAGTCCATCAGTCGCGCACACTCGCGCGGTGGCGTAGCCTACGCCGCCGCACACGAGTGCCGATCAGCTTCACACTGCCGAAATGCGACGCGGTGTCAGATCGACACCGCGTCGAGCATCGCCTGCTGCTGCGCGATGCGGTAGAGGTTGTCGCTGACTTCGACGAAGCTCTGGTAGCGATCGAGTTCGCCGCCGTAGACATGCAGCGACAACGCGGGCTGCTGCGCGGACAGATTGCGGCAGCGGTGCACGTAGGCCGGGTCGATGAACACGGCGGCGTCGCCCGAGCCGAGCATCAGCGAACGGTGCGGTTGCAGCGCGGGTTGCTCAGCATCGCCGTCGCTGAAGTATTCTTCGACCTGCAGCGCGCCGTCGAGCACGAGTTCGATGCCCCAGAGTCCGGCATGGTCGTGCAGCGGCGTGACGTAGCCGGGCGGCCAGGCGATCAGCAGCATCGTGTACGCACGGTCGGGCGCGGCGGCGATGAGCTGGCGGCGGTAGCGCGGTGCCTGCGTATCGGAGAAGAACGAGGCGGCGCGCGGGCAGCCTTCGGCCCAGACCAGCGAGGTCAGCGCGTCGCGCAGTTCGCCGACTTCCTTCGGCTTGATCTCGCCGTACAGGCTGTCGGTGATTTCGCGCAGCGCGCGGCTCCAGTCGGCGGCGATGGCGATGTGCGGATGGGTCATGAGAATGAATCCATGTCGATTCGAATGCAGCCATTCGACCATGTGCGGCGTTAGCGAGGCGCTAATTTGGCGTACAAATTCCATTGCGCGAGCGCATATCTTTACGCCGAAAACGCATGCGAGGAATGCTGCATCTGCGCACAGATCCGTGAACAATTTCACCTCGCCGTCGGACACGCGGCGAGGCAGCTTGGTCCGCAACTGCGCGGTCCGCTGCTGCGCTGCGCTAGAGTTCGTCCTGCAGCATCGCCGGCCCCGCCGCGATCGCCGGATCGCTGACGCCGTCCTTGCCGTTTTCGAGATGGCCGGCGAATTCGCGACGGAAGCCGTTGACGATGCCGTCGCTGACGATCAGGTCGTACCAGCGCAAGCTCATGCCGGTGTCGAAGTTGAACTGCTTGTGCTGTCCGGGCCCGAGCGTCGCCGTGCGGGTTTCGCCGCTGTAGCCGTCGAGGATCGTCAGGGTGACGTTCGCGGCGCCGTTGTTGCGCAAGTCGAGATTGACGTTGGCGCTGGCGCCGTCGCGGCGCAACGTCGCGTCCGCGTCCGTAGCGTCGACGCGGCCCTTGTAGCGGCGCACGAAACCGTTCGGCGCGTACACGGAGAAATCGTAATGCCCGTCGACCGGGTTGAGCGCGAGCGTGTCGGCCAGCGCCTTGCCCGCTTCGACCGTGTACGTCCATGGCCCCGCGCCGCCCGCGCCGTCGCGCACGTGGAAGCACGCTCCGGCAGCGCCGACGTTGCGGAAATTCAGCGCGAAACCGCCGCGGCCGTCGGGGCGGCCGTCGACGTCGAACGCATACGGCAATGCGCGTGCAGGACGCAGGCCTTTCTCCTGCAGCGGCATCTGTCCCGGCGAAGGCGGCACCGGCACGAAGCTCGGATGGCGCTGATCGTCGCCGGGACGATAGCCGCGCGTGTCCGGCAGCGCCGGCACCGCGGCATTCGGCGTGGAGAAGTTGAAACACGAAGTGAGATCGCCGCAGACCGCGCGCCGCCACGGCGAGATGTTCGCCTCGATCAGGTCGGGGTTGCCGTTGCCGAAGCGTTGCTCGATGAAGCGGATGATCGAAGTGTGGTCGAACACTTGCGAATTGACATAGCCGCCGCGCGTCCACGGCGAGATCACGAGCATCGGCACGCGTGTGCCGAGACCGTACGGACCGGCGACATGCTGCGCGTCGCCCGCGAAGTATTCGTTGCGCGTGTCGACGGTGGACTTGCCCTGCGCCGCGTCCTTCGCCGCGAACGGCGCAGGCACGTGGTCGAAGAAACCGTCGTTCTCGTCGTAGGTGAGCAGCAGCGCGGTCTTGCTCCACACCTCGGGATTCGCGGTCAACGCGTCGAGGATCTGCGCGACGTACCACGCGCCGTAGTTCGGCGGCCAGTTCGGATGCTCGCTGTAGGCTTCGGGCGCGACGATCCACGACACTTGCGGCAGCGTGCCGTTGGCGACGTCGGCCCTGAACTGGTCGAACAGGCCGCCGCCGGTCTTGATGTCCGTGCCGCGCAGCGCCTTCTCGTACAGCGCGCTGCCGGGCTGCGAATTCTGGTACTGGTGGAAATAGAGCAGCGAGTTGTCGCCGTAGTTGCCGATGGTGGCATCGCTCGTCCAACCCCAGTAACCGCCCGCGGTGAGGCCGTCGCCGGCATCCTGGTAGACCTTCCACGAGACGCCGTTGCGTTCGAGCCTCTCTGGATAGGTCGACCAGTCGTAGCCGGCCTCGGCGTTCGTGATCACCGGGCCGCCGCCCGCGCCGTCGTTGCCGACATGGCCGGTCCACATGTAGTAGCGGTTCGGATCGGTCGGGCCCTGCACCGAGCAATGGTAGGCGTCGCAGATCGTGAACGCGTCGGCCAGCGCGTAGTGGAACGGCAGGTAGGCGCGCGTCATGTGGGTCATGCAATTCGCGCCCTTCGCCGGCAGCCACTGGTCGCACCGGCCCTGGTTGAACGCCTGCTGCGAGGTGTTCCAGTCGTGCGGCGTGCCTTCGAGGAACGTCGCGCCGAGGTCGGCGACCTGCGGACGATACGGCAGCACCTCGTTCGCGCCGTCGCTCTGACGGAAGATCGCGCGGCCGTCATGCTGGAACACCGCGCGTGGATCGCCGAAGCCGCGTACCCCGCGCAGCATGCCGAAGTAGTGGTCGAACGAGCGGTTCTCCTGCATCAGCACGACGATGTGCTCGATGTCGCGGATCGTGCCGGTGCGGTTGTTCGCGGGAATCGCGAGCGCGCGGCGGATGCTGTTCGGCAGCGTGGCGGCGAGCGTGCCGGCGCCGGCCAGACGCAGGAAGTTGCGGCGGTCGAGCGTGGTCATGCGGCGCTCCGTCGGTCCGGAAGGAGGCGGAACGCACGGCCCCTCGCGTGCTTCCGACGGTGCGCAAGGCTAAAGACGGAACAAGTCAGCGGCGGGGCAGCCGCATTTCAGCGAAATGTAAAAATGTATACGGATTGATGACAGCAGGTGCGGCAGGCGTGCATTCGCCTGCCGCGCTGCTTCGGCTTGCTTACCAGGGCAGCGTCTTGCCGAGATGCGAGAAGCTTCCGTTCGGGCCGTCGGCGCCGATCAGGGCGAGTTCGACGCTGGATCGGGCGCCGTCCGCCACCTCGATGTCGCCATGGCTGTTCATGTCGGTCTTGACCGAGCCCGGGTGGATCGCATTGGCCTTGATCTTCGTGTCGCGCAGTTCGTGGGCGAGATGCACCGTCCATGCGTTCACCGCGGACTTGGACACGTTGTAGGCCGGCACCTTGAAGTCGTAGATGCCCGAACCCGGATCGCTGTGCAGCGTGAGCGAACCGAGCGCGCTCGACACGTTGACGATGCGTCCCGCGTCGGACTTGCGCAGCAGCGGCAGGAACGCCTGCGTCACCGCGACGGGCGCGAACAGGTTGGTGTCGAAGGTCTTGCGCCAGGTATCGAGCGTTTGCTCCGACGGCTTCTTCGCCAGATCGTCGATGAAGATGCCCGCGTTGTTGACGAGGATGTCGAGGTGGCCGTGCTTCTTCTCGACCTCCTTCGCCGCGGCCGCGATGCTGTTCGCATCGTTCACGTCGAGCGCGATCGCTTCGACGGGCAGGCCTTCGGCCTGCAGCTTCAGCGCGGCTTCGGTCGCCTTGGCGCGATCGCGCCCGGCAAGCAGAACGTGCACGTTCTTCTGCGCGAGCTGGCGCACGGTTTCCAGACCGATGCCGCGCGTGGCGCCGGTGACGAGAGCGATTTTCTGGGTCATGGGATTTCTCCTGTATGAAATGTGAGGGCTGATTCAGTGGCTCGTCGCGGGCAGCGACGGAGGCTGGACTTGCGGTGCGTCGCCAGCGACGCGTTGTTTGCGACGACGACGCACGAGCAGGTAGAACACCGGCGTCAGCAGCAGGCCGAAGAAGGTCACGCCGAGCATGCCCGAGAACACGGCCACGCCCATCGCGCGGCGCATCTCGGCGCCGGCGCCCGTGGCGAGCGCGAGCGGCACGACACCCATGACGAACGCGAGCGAGGTCATCAGGATGGGCCGCAGGCGCAGGCGGCAGGCGTCGAGCACGGCCTGCCAGACTGGCTCGCCCATCGCCTCGCGGTCCTTGGCGAATTCGACGATCAGGATCGCGTTCTTGCAGGCGAGGCCGATCAGCACGATCAGGCCGATCTGGGTGAAGATGTTGTTGTCGCCGCGCGTGAGCTGCACGCCGAGGATCGCGCACAACAGCGTCATCGGCACGATCAGGATCACGACGAGCGGCAGGGTGACGCTTTCGTATTGTGCGGCGAGCACGAGGAAGACGAGCAACACGACCAGCGGGAAGATGATGACCATCGTGTCGCCGGCGAGGATCTGCTGATAGGTCAGGTCGGTCCATTCGTAGCCGAAACCGTTCGGCAGTTCCTGCGCGAGCACTTCCTCGATCGCCTTCTGCGCCTGGCCCGAGCTGTAGCCCGGCGCGGCGGCGCCGTTGAGTTCGGCGGCGAGGAATCCGTTGTAGTGCGGCACGCGGTCCGGGCCCGAGGTTTCGCGCGCGGTGACGAAGCTCGCGAGCGGAATCATGTCGCCGCGTGCGTTGCGCGTCTTCAGCCGGCCGATGTCGTCGGCGGTCAGGCGGAAGCCCGGTTCGGCCTGCGCGTTGACCTGGTAGGTGCGGCCGAAGCGGTTGAAGTCGTTGACGTAGAGCGATCCCAGGTACATCTGCATCGTGTCGTAGATGTTCTGCAGCGGCACGCCGGCGGTCTTCGCCTTCTCGCGATCGACGTCGACCTCGATCTGCGGCACGTTGACGAGGAAGCCGGAGAACAGGCCGGCGAGTTCGGGCCGCTTCGACGCCTTGGCGATGACGTTCTGCAGTTGCTTGTACAGTTCGTCCGCGCCCTGATTGCCGCGGTCCTCGAGTTGCAGCTTGAAGCCGCCGACCACGCCGAGGCCCTGCACCGGCGGCGGCGGGAAGATCGCGATGAACGCGTCCTGGATCTGCGCGAATTGCATGTTCATCGCCATGGCAATTGCGCCCGCGGACTTCGACGCATCGCGGCGCTCGTCGAACGGCTTCAGCGGCGTGAACGCGATGCCCATGTTCGGCGCGTTGGTGAAGCCGTTGATCGACAGGCCGGGGAACGCCGGCACCGACTCGACGCCCGGCGTCTTCAGCGCGATCGAACTCATGCGCTTGATCACCTCGGTCGTGCGGTCGAGCGTGGCCGCGTCGGGCAGCTGGGCGAAACCGACGAGGTACTGCTTGTCCTGCGCCGGCACGAAGCCGGTCGGCGTGCGCATGAAGCCGATCGCGGTGATCACGATCAGGCCGGCGTAGATGAACACGGCGACGGAACTGCGCCCGAGGATGCGGCTGACCGTGCCGACGTAGCCGTTCGAGGCGCGCGTGAAGAAGCGGTTGAACGGGCGGAAGAGCCAGCCGAGCGCCGCGTTGAGGATACGCGTGGCGCGGTCGGGCGGCGCGTCGTGCGCCTTGAGCAGCAACGCCGACAGCGCCGGCGATAGCGTGAGCGAATTGAATGCCGAGATCACCGTCGAGATCGCGATCGTGATCGCGAACTGCTTGTAGAACTCGCCGGACAGGCCGCTGATGAAGGCGGTCGGCAAAAAAACCGCGCACAGCACGAGCGCGGTCGCGATGATCGGGCCGGTCACTTCCTTCATCGCCTGCACGGTCGCGTCGAATGGCGCAAGACCTTCGCTGATGTTGCGCTCGACGTTCTCGACCACGACGATCGCGTCGTCGACGACGATGCCGATCGCGAGCACGAGGCCGAACAGACTCAGGGTGTTGAGGCCGAAGCCGAGCAGGTGCATGACGCCGAGCGTACCGATCAGCGACACCGGCACGGCGAGCAGCGGAATGATCGAGGCGCGCCAGGTCTGCAGGAACACGATCACGACGATGACGACCAGCAGGATCGCCTCGAGCAACGTGTGCAGCACGGCTTCGATCGAGCCGCGCACGAACACGGTCGGGTCGTAGGCCGGGTCGTAGTCGATGCCGTCGGGGAAGGACTTCTTCAGCTCGGCCATCTTCGCGCGCACCGCGTCGGAGATCGCGATCGCGTTGCTGCCCGGGCGCTGGAAGATGCCGACGCCGACCGCGGTCTTGTTGTTGAGCATCGCGCGCAGCGCGTAGTTGTCCGAACCGAGTTCGACGCGTGCGATGTCCTTGAGCCGCGTGATCTGGCCGTTCTCGCCGGTGCGCACGATGATGTTGGCAAAGTCTTCTTCGTCGACGAGGCGGCCCTTGGTGCTCACCGCGACCTGGAAGTTCGGCTTGCTCGAACCGTCGGAAACCGTCGGCGTCGAAGGCGAGCCGAGCTGGCCGGCGGCGACCTGCACGTTCTGCTCGCGGATCGCGCTGGCGATGTCGCCCGCGGTCAGCCCTCGTGCGGCAACTTTCTCGGGGTCCAACCAGACGCGCATCGAATAGTTGCCGCCGCCGAACTGCTGCACGTCGCCGACGCCGTCGATCTTGGCCAACTCGTCCTTGACGTGCAGGACCATATAGTTGGCGAGATAGTTGAGATCGTAGCGCCCGTCCGGCGAGGTCAGGAATACGCCCATCGTGATATCGGGCGTCGACTTGTTCACGGTGACGCCGATGCGCTGCACATCCTGCGGCAGCTTTGGCGTCGCCTGGGCGACGCGGTTCTGCACGAGCTGCTGCGCCTTGTCGACGTCGGTGCCGAGCTTGAACGTGACGGTCAGCGTCATCACGCCGTCGCTGGTCGCCTGCGAGAACTGGTAGAGCATGTCCTCGACGCCGGTGATCGCCTGCTCGAGCGGCCCGGCGACGGTATCGGCGATGACCTTCGGATTGGCGCCCGGGTAGATCGTGCGCACGACCACGGTCGGCGGCACGACTTCCGGATACTCGGAGATCGGCAGTTGCGGAATCGAAACGAGGCCGGCGATCAGGATCAGCGCCGACAGCACGCCGGCGAAGACCGGGCGCGAAACGAAAAATCGGGAGAGGTTCATGGAAAGCTCCTGCTTCCCTTCTCCCATCGGAAGAAGGTGGCGCGTAGCGCCGGATGAGGGAAAAGCGTTTCGATTTGCAGATGTGTACTTTTTCCGGAAGGCCTTTCCCTCATCCGCCCCTCGGGCACCTTCTCCCGAGGGGAGAAGGGAAGCCAAATCATTTCAATGCCGCATGCCCGCCGTTGCCCGTCGCCGTCGACGCGGTGACGGGCGCGAAAGGCGCAAGCTGTGCGACAGCCTTGCTGTCGGTTGCCATCGCCACACGCGTCGGGTTCACGGTCGCGCCTGGGTGCACGTGCTGCAGGCCGTTGACGACGATCACGTCGCCCGCGTTGAGACCCTGGCGCACGACGCGCAGGCCTTCGATCGCCGCGCCGAGGGTGACCGGCCGGTATTCGAGCGAGTTGTCCTTCTTCAGCGCGAGCACGAATTTCTTGCCGAGGTCGGTGCCAACCGCGCGCTCGTCGATCAGGATCGAGTCGTGCGCCGCGCCGCCGACGAGCTTGATGCGCGCGAACAGGCCCGGAGTGAAATGGCCGTCCTTGTTCTCGAACACGCCGCGCGCGCGTATGGTTCCGCTCCTGGCATCGACCTGGTTGTCCACGAAGTCGAGCCGGCCCTCGTGCGGGTAGCCCTGCTCGTCGACCAGGCCCATGTAGACCGGGCTGCCGCCGCCGCTGACGCCGTGGGCGAAGCGCAGGTAGGTCGCCTCGTCGACGTCGAAATAGGTGTAGACCGGGTTGTCGGAGACGACCGTGGTCAGCACGCTCGTCGTCGAAACCAGGTTGCCCGGCGTGATCAGCATGCGCGAGACGCGGCCGTCGATCGGCGAGCGCACCTGGGTGAACTCGAGATTGAGGCGCGCAACCTCGAGCGCCGCCGCGGCCGCGCCGATGTCGTCGCCGCTGCTCGTCGCCGCGGTCGCGAGCTGATCGAAATCCTGCTGCGCGATGACGTGCCTGGCGATCAGCTGCTTGCCGCGCTCGTGGTTCTGCCGGGCGAGCTCGGCCTGCGAACGCGCGCGCTTGAGCTGCGCGGCGAGGCGGTCGACCTCGGCCTGATACGGGCGCGCATCGATGCGGAACAGCACCTGGCCCCTGGCTACCTGCGCGCCCTCGGCGAACTGCGCCGACTCGACGAAACCGCCGACGCGCGGCTGGATCTGCACCGTGGTGACCGGTTCGAGCCGCCCGGTGAATTCCTCGAAATCGCGCAGCGGTTTGGCCACGACTTCGGCGACGCTGACCGCCGGCGCGGGCGCCGCGGCGGAGGCGCTGCCGGCGCGCGAATGCGCGCAACCTGCGAGCACCGCCGCGGCGAGCACGGTCAGGACGATGCCGCTCTTGATGAATTTCGGATGATGCATGACGATCTCCTCGAATCCTTTTTGGGCCTGAACCGGTCGTGAGCCCTGCTGCGCGGCGTCTTGACTTGACTGCCGGCTTACGCGAAAGTGTCACCATGGGTGTTACCGGTCAGTAACGTAGTTGATGTTACTTACCAGTCACTAACCTGTCAAGGGAAACTTTGCTTTTGAGTTTCCCGCGAGCCATGGACGGCGCGACGCGAATCGGGCGCAGCCCGAAGAGGCGTAGCCGAGTACGGACCCGTGCCGAACCCGGCGCGTCCGGAAAAGTCCCGGACGGATTTTTTCGGACCATCGAATTCGAGGAGTTGGTGTCATGTCCGCAAAATCGACGGCGACGGCCGTTTCCGTGGCGAGCGAGGCGCCGGCGCGCAGCGAAAAACCGCGCGTGCGCGACCGCATCCGCGATTCCGCGGCCGATCTGTTCTACCGTCACGGCATCCGCGGCGTCTGCGTCGACGCGATCGTCGAGGACGCCGGTACGAACAAGATGAGTTTCTACCGCAGCTTTCCTTCCAAGGACGACCTGGTCGCCGAATATCTCAAGGACCAGGAGCGCGGCTACTGGCAGTGGTGGGACGATGCCGTCGCGCCGCACGCGGGCGATCCGCGCCGCGAAGTCGAGGCGCTGATGCAGGCCGTGGTCGATCTGGTCAAGAACAAGGCCAAGACCGATTGCGGTCGCAGGTCGAGTCGCGGCTGTGCGCTCGGCAACGCCGCGGTCGAAATTCCCGAGGACAACGACCGGCTCAACGCGATCGTGCAGGACTACAAGGCCGAAATCCGCCGCCGCCTGCGCCGGTACGCGCGCGAGATGGGCGCACGCGAACCCGATTCCCTCGGCGATGCGCTGATGCTGCTGCTCGAAGGCGGTTACTACACGCGCCTGACCTTCCCGAACAATTCAGGCCCGGTCACTTCGATCGCGAAGGCGGCACGCGCGCTGATCGACGCGCATTTGAACTAGCTTCCCTTCCCCCGCCGGGGGAAGGTGCCCGAAGGGCGGATGAGGGAAGGGCCTGTCGCGAAACAACGTCGTTGAAAAGTGCGACGCTCTTCCCTCACCCGTCGCGCTCCGCGCGCCGACCTCTCCCGGTGGGAGAGGTGAAGACTACGCCACCTCGGCCTTCTCGACGAAACTCGGATCGGCCAGCTCGCGTCGCAGCGTCGCGCTGTCGAGTTCGCCTTCCCATTTCGACACGACGATCGTGGCGACGCCGTTGCCGATGAAATTCGTCAGCGCGCGGCATTCGCTCATGAAGCGGTCGACGCCGAGGATCAGCGCCATGCCGGCGACCGGGATGCTCGGCACCACGGCCAGCGTCGCCGCGAGCGTGATGAAGCCCGCCCCGGTCACGCCCGAGGCGCCCTTGCTCGTCAGCATCGCGATGCCGAGCAGGGCCAGTTCCTGGCCCCAGGTGAGATCGATGTTCAGCGCCTGCGCGATGTACAGCGAAGCCATCGTCATGTAGATGTTGGTGCCGTCGAGGTTGAACGAATAACCCGACGGCACGACGAGGCCGACGACCGACTTCGAGCAGCCGAGCCGCTCGAGCTTCTCCATCAGCGGCACGAGCGCGCTTTCCGAGGAACTCGTGCCGAGCACGATCAGCAGCTCGGACTTGATGTAGTTGAGGAAGCGCAGGATCGAGAAACCGGTGAAGTGCGCGATCGTGCCGAGCACGACGACGACGAACAGCGCCGCGGTGAGATAGAACAGGCCGACGAGTTGGGCCATGTTGAGGATCGTGCCGACGCCGTACTTGCCGATCGTGAATGCCATCGCGCCGAACGCGCCGAGCGGCGCCACCTTCATGACCAGGTTGATCATGCCGAACAACACCTTCGAGCACACCTCGAAGAAACGGTACACGATCTGCCCGGTTTCGCCGAGGCGCGACAGCACGAAGCCGAACAGGATCGCGATCAGCAGCACCTGGAGCAGGTCGCCGTTCGCGGTGAACGCATCGACGAAGGTCTTCGGGATGATGTGCAGGATGAATTCGGTCGTCGACTGCTCGCTCGCCGCCTTGGCGTAGTTCGCGACCGCCTTGGCGTCGAGCGTGGCCGGATCGATGTTCTGGCCACTGCCCGGATGCACGAGCTTCATGACGAGCAGGCCGACCCCGAGCGCGACGGTCGAGACGATCTCGAAATACAACAGGGCCTTGCCGCCGACGCGGCCGACCTTCTTCATGTCGCTCATGCCGGCGATGCCGAGCACGACGGTGAGGAAGATCACCGGCGAGATCAGCATCTTGACCAGACCGATGAACAGGTCGCCGAGCCACTTGAGCGAGGACGCCTTGAACGTCGTGCCCGCGATGACCGGATGCGCATCGCCGAACAGCCAGCCGAGCAGGCCGCCGAGGACGATGCCGACCAGAACCCAGAAGTACAGATGGCGCGTGAAGCCTTTCATGACCCCTCCCGGCTGCGGCCGCCTGCATGAGGCGACCGGATCGCAGCTATCCCAGCAGCGCGCAACGCGCGTGTCAATCGTCCATTGATCGGCTGGATTGTGAAATCATCTGGCCGGGTCGGCCTGGTCGAATCCGGCGTGGTAGTAGCCGCCGCTCTGCCAGACGCGGAGCGGCGCATCGTACTGCGCGCTGAGCACCTCAGAGCGCAGCACCTCCGCCTTGGCGCCCTGCGCGAACACACGGCCCTCGCGCAGCAGGATGACGTGATCGATCTCGGGCAGGATTTCCTCGAGGTGGTGGGTGACGAGCACCAGCGTCGTGCCCTCGCGCGCGAGCCCGCGCAGGCTTTCGAGCAGCGTGCGCTGGGCGACGAAGTCGAGCCCCGCGGTCGGCTCGTCGAGCAGCAGCGCACCGGGATGGTGCACGAGCGCACGCGCGATCAGCACCCTGCGCGCCTCGCCGGTCGACAGCGTGGCGAAGCGGCGCGGCGCCAGATGCGCGGCGCCGAGCCGGGCCAGCGCCGTCCTTGCCGCGGCGCGCATCGCGTCGGTCACCGCGTGGTTGAACGACAGCACGTGGCTGGCGAAGAAACCCGAGACCACCGCGTCGAGCCCGTCGACGAGGTCTTCGTCGATCAGCCGCTGCTGCAGATCGCCGGAGACGATGCCGAGATGCTTGCGCAACTCGAACACGTTCCAGCGCGTGCGGCCGAGGATGCGCATCGGCGGCCTGCCGTCGTCGTGCGCGAGCGGATAGTCGTCGCGATGGATCATGCGCACGAGCGAGGACTTGCCCGCGCCGTTGGGGCCGACGATCGCGGTGTGCTGGCCCGGTGCGATGCGCAGCGTGAGGCCGCGCAGCACCTCGGCCTCGCCGCGCATCAGGCGCGCGTCGTCGAGTTCGAGCAGAGGTAGGGCGTCGATGTTGCTGGTGGTCACGGTGATGGTCGGAAAGGTTGGCGAGCCATTCTATCCGGACGTGCAAAGCGCGATCAGCGCCGCCGCGCGACCCCGAACGGCAGGGCGGCGATACGCTGATATTCGTCCGAGCCGAAGCGCTGCGGATGCGCGAGCCAGTCCTCGATCATCGGCGTGGCGTCGTTGCCCCAGAACAGTTCGTCGCCGATCCTGAGTGTCGGCACGCCGAACACCCCGGCGGCAATCGCGGCATCGGTGTTCGCGCGCAGCGCGTTCTTCATGTCGGCGTCGTTGATCGCCGATTCCGCATCGCCGATGCCGAGTGTGCGTCCGACCTCGGCGAGTTCGGCTGCAGTCGTACCGGGCTTTCCGTCACGCCATAGATGACCGAAGATCGCCTCGATCGCGTTCCACGTCGCCCCAGTGGCGACACACAGGCGCAACGCGGCGAGCGGATTGAACGGATGCTGCGGCGGGAAGCGCAGCGTCGCCCCGGCCTGCTGCGCCTGCCATTGCACGAAGCGATAGGTGAACTCGCGCTTGCCCGGAATTTCCGCGGGGCCGAGCTGGCCGTGATGCTTGAGCACGGCGCCGAACGCGATCGGCACGGGCGTGATCTCGAGCCGCTCGCGCCACGCCAGCACCTTCGCCAGTTGCAGATACGAGAACGGGGAGACGAAATCGAAGTACCAAAATGCTTGCATGGGAACGTCACACAGTTAGTGACCGAACCATTTCGATACAAAGGTGCTGGCGGAAACGATGAGTGAAGCCAAAGAAATGGCCAATGCCCACCAATTTCGCCGGTCAGTCTGCTTGGCTTCCGCAAGAAGAGCGGCGAGATAGGGGAAATTTATACAATGTCGCTTGTCGCCGACGACCCGCGCAAAAAAATGCACATAAGATTTATCGTCTTGGACATATCGGTATTTGTGATCGAGATGGTAATACAGCCGTCCAAATAGTTCGTGTTTGTTGATCTGCAATTGGTTCGCGAGTGCTTCTATGTCAATAGACATGTATACCTTTCCAAGGCTATTGCCCTCTTCGCTAGACAAAACGTTGAATGTCTGTGCGTAACGTTGGTAGATAGCCTTGAAAATTTGAAGGTCCGTAGGAACGGGCATCTGATTGTCCCCAATATGCACCAGGCGGTTAATGTAGTGTTCTGAATGTTTGCGGGTCGAACGCATCGACCGCGATCACCTCGTTGCGCGCTGCTTCGGCCTCCTGCAGCAGGTCGTATTCGCCCTGGGTGATGACGCCGGCCTTCAGGCCCATTTCGTCGAGCATGTATCCCGGCGCACGGTCGAGCGAGCCCGCGCGCACGGCGTCGCGCAGCTTGGTCTCGACCGGGATCGCGCGCACCGCCTTGTCGAGTGCGGCTTCGAGCGTGCCGAGACCGGGTTCGCTCGGCGGCGGGATGAAGACGTCGCCGGTCAGCGTGGCGCGCGCCTCGCGGTCTTCGAGGATATCGCGGGCGACGCGTGCGCCGAGCTTGTCCGAGGGCGGACGGAAGCGAGCGCCGAGCGGGAAGATCGCGAGCTTGAGCATCCATGCGGCCGTGCGCGTCGGAAGATTTTCGATCACGCCGCGCAATGCTTCCTGCACCTTGTACAGCGAATATTCCGCGCACCAGGAGACGAGGTTGAGGTTCGCCGTCGTCTTCGCTTCGTCCTCGTAGCGCTTGAGCGCGGCCGAGGCGAGATAGAGGTAAGCGAGCGCGTCGGCGAGACGGCCGGAGATCTTCTCGCGGCGCTTGAGCGAACCGCCGAGCGTGCCCATCGCGATGTCCGAAGCGAACTCGAATGCGGCGCTGAAGCGCGACAGGTGCTGATAGTAGCGGCGCGTGTCCTGTACATTTGGCGCAGTGGCGAGATGGCTGCCGCTCAGCGCGCACAGCTTGGCACGCGTGGCGTTGCGCAGGACGAGATTGACGTGGCCGAACAGCGCCGCATCGAACGCGGCGAGATCGTTCGCAGCGACCGCGGCGATTTCCTTCTGCACGAACGGATGGCAGCGGATCGCGCCCTGGCCGTAGATGATCATCGAGCGCGTGAGGATGTTCGCGCCTTCCACGGTGATGCCGATCGGCACCGCGTCCCAGGCGCGCGCGAGCGAGTTGCGCGGGCCGCGCTGGATCGCGGAGCCTGCGCGGATGTCCATCGCGTCGGTGACGACCTCGCGCATGCTGTCGGTGAGGTACGCCTTGGCGATCGCCGAGAGCACGGCCGGCTTCTCGCCCGCGTCGAGCGCGCCGCAGGTCAGCGTGCGCGTCGCGGTCATCATGTAGGTTTTCGCGGCGATGCGCGCGAGCGGCTCCTCGATGCCTTCGAAGCGCCCGATCGGCGTGTCGAACTGTTCGCGCACGGTCGCGTAGGCGCCGCAGATGCGCGTCATCATCTGCGCCGCGCCGACGCTGAGCGCGGGCAGCGAAATCGAGCGGCCCGCGGCGAGGCTTTCCATGAGCATGCGCCAGCCCTGACCGATGCCGGCGCGGCCGCCGATGACCTGGTCGAGCGGGATGAAGACATCGTTGCCGACGATCGGTCCGTTCATGAACGGCACGCCCATCGGATCGTGGCGCAGGCCGATCTCGATGCCTGGAAGATCGTGCGGGATCAGCGCGCAGGTGATGCCGAGATCGTCCTCGTTGCCGAGCAGATGATCGGGATCCTTGATGCGGAAGGCGAGGCCGATCAGGGTCGCCACGGGTGCGAGCGTGATGTAGCGCTTCTTCCATTCCAGGCGCAGGCCGAGGATTTCCTTGCCGTCGACGATGCGCTTTTCGACCACGCCGGTCGACTGCGTCGCCGCCGCGTCGGAGCCCGCCTCGGGGCCGGTCAGGCCGAAGCACGGAATTTCCTCGCCGCGCGCGAGCCGCGGCAGGTAGTGGTTCTTCTGCTCGGCGGTGCCGTAGTGCAGCAGCAGCTCGCCGGGGCCGAGCGAATTCGGCACCATGACCGTGACCGCGGCCGCGACCGAGCGCGAGGAAATGCGCGTCACCACGCGCGAGTGCGCGATCGCGGAAAAACCGTGGCCGCCGTATTCCTTCGGGATGATCATGCCGAAGAAGCCCTGCTTCTTGATGAAGTCCCACACCTCGGGCGGCAGGTCGCGCAGCTGGTTGATCTGCCAGTCGTCGAGCATCGCGCAGAGCTGCTCGACCGGGCCGTCGAGGAACGCCTGCTCCTCGGCAGACAGCGGCTGCGGGCGGAACGCGAGCAGCTTGCTCCAGTCGGGCTTGCCCGAAAACAACTCCGCGTCCCACCACACCGTGCCCGCATCGAGCGCGATGCGCTCGGTCTCGCCGAGCCGCGGCAGCACCTTGGCGAAGATCGGCATCACCCGGGCCGTGACCAGCGCGCGGCGGATCGCCGGAATGCCGAACACGACGGCGAGCGCGGTCAGCACGAGCGCCGTCGCTTCGAACAGCAGCGGCGAGGCGATGCCGGTGATGCGCCAGCCTGCGAGCCAGACGCCGGCCGCGACGGCCCAGGCGAGGAAGCCGCGGCCGACAAAAAGCAATGCGCTCAGCGCGATCAGGGCGAGGAGCAGGGTGACGAGCATCGGAAATTCCCGGAGTCGAGGCGGAGATACCTGCTGCATCATCCTGCGCGGCCGCAAAAAAGCAAAGCGGCAGCGCCGCGCGGCGGCTGCGTACGGCGCGCGCAGCGATTACACTTGCCGGCGAGACCAGCGACCTGCCATCCCGCCGATGTGCCGTCATCGGCAACCCCCAGCGGAATACAAAAAATGAAAGACAAGAAGGACATCGTGGAAAACTGGCTACCGCGCTACACCGGCACGCCGCTCGACCGCTTCGGCGAGCACATATTGCTGACCAACTTCGGCAACTACGTCGACCTGTTCGCGCAATGGAACGGCGTCGAGGTGCAGGGCCGCGACCGGCCGATGCCGAACGCGACCGCCGACGGCATCACCCTGATCAACTTCGGCATGGGCTCGCCGAATGCGGCGACGATGATGGACCTGCTCAGCGCGATCACGCCGAAGGCCGCGCTGTTCCTCGGCAAGTGCGGGGGACTCAAGAAGAAGAACCAGCTCGGCGATCTGATCTTGCCGATCGCGGCGATCCGCGGTGACGGCACCTCGAACGACTACCTGCCGCCGATCGTGCCGGCGCTGCCGGCGTTCCAGCTGCAGCGCGCGGTATCGACGATGATCCGCGACCTCGGCCACGACTACTGGACCGGCACGGTGTACACGACCAACCGCCGCGTCTGGGAGCACGACGAGGAGTTCAAGAACCTGCTGCGGCGCACGCGCAGCATGGCCGTCGACATGGAGACCGCGACGATCTTCGCCGCCGGCTTCGCCAACCACATCCCGACCGGCGCGCTGCTGCTCGTCTCCGACCAGCCGATGATCCCCGAGGGCGTCAAGACCGAGGCCAGCGACAAGGCGATCACGGCGAACTACGTCGAGAAGCACATCAAGGTCGGCATCGAGGCGCTCAAGCTCGTGCGTCGCCACGGTCGCAGCGTCAAGCACCTGCGCTTCGAGGCCGACGAGGAATACCACGACGATCTCGGCGGCCAGCATGAGGCCTGACCGATGAGGGCGCGCCATCACGACAGTCCGTCGATGCGCCGGCACCGCGAACGCCACGTCGGCGAACGCGTCGGCTGGCTGCGTGCGGCCGTGCTCGGCGCGAACGACGGCATCCTTTCCACGGCCGGCCTCGTCGTCGGCGTGGCGAGTGCGGACGCGACGCTCGCCAGCGTGATGGTGGCCGGCGTCGCCGGTCTCGTCGCCGGCGCGCTGTCGATGGCGACCGGCGAATACGTGTCGGTCTCCTCGCAAAGCGACGCGGAGCGGGCCGAGCGCGAGCTCGAACAGCACGAGCTGGCGACCGACGCGCACGGCGAGCGCGAGGAACTGGTCAACATCTACGTCGGCCGCGGCCTCGACCGCCCGCTCGCCGAGCAGGTCGCGGACAAGCTCACCGCGCACGATGCGCTCGGCGCGCATCTGCGCGACGAGCTCGGCCTGACCGAGGCACAGCGTGCTCGCCCGTTGCAGGCGGCGCTCACTTCGGCACTGTGTTTTTCGATCGGCGCCGCGCTGCCCTTGATCGCGGCGCTGCTGGCGCCGCCGGCGCACATGGGTTTGACGGTCGCCATTTCTTCGCTGGTTTCGCTGGCCGTGCTCGGCGCGGTCGCCGCGCGCGCGGGCGGCGCGCCGATGCTGCAGGGGGCGCTGCGCGTCCTGATCTGGAGCGCGCTGGCGATGGTGGCGACGGCGGCGATCGGCCGTCTGTTCGGCGTCAACACGTAGCCACCATTCCGCCCGAATTCCGTCTTGCCGCTTCTGTTAGGCTGAGCCGATGAATCCGACCCATCCGTTGCATATCGTCGTTCTCGCCGCGGGCGAGGGCAAGCGCATGAAGTCCGCGCGCGCCAAGGTGCTGCTGCCGCTCGCCGGCCGGCCGATGCTCGCGCACGTGCTCGACACCGCGCGCGCCCTGCACCCGGAAAAGATCCACGTCGTCTACGGCCACCGCGGCGAACAGGTGCGGGCGGCGTTCGCCGATCAGCCCGATCTCGCCTGGGTGCATCAGGCCGAGCAGAACGGCACGGGCCACGCGATGCAGCTCGCGATCGCCGGCATTCCCGACGCGGCGCGCGTGCTCGTGCTCTATGGCGACGTGCCGCTGATCCGTGCGGTAACCCTGCAGCCATTGGTCGAGGCGCAGGCCGCGCTCGCCGTGCTCGCCGCCGACCTGCCCGATCCGACCGGCTACGGGCGCATCCTGCTCGATGCCGCGCAACGTGTGCAGGGCATCGTCGAGGAGAAGGACGCGACGCCCGCGCAACGCGCGATCCGCACGATCAACACCGGCGTGCTCGCCGCGGCGGCGGCGCGCCTGCGCGGCTGGCTCGCGCGACTCGACAACAAGAACGCGCAGGCAGAGTTCTACCTGACCGACGTGTTCGCGCTGGCCGCGGCCGACAATGCCTCGGCGCTCGCGATCCTCTCGACCGATCCGAACGCGCTCGCCGGCGCGAACGACGCCTGGCAGCTGGCCCAGCTCGAACGCCGCTACCAGCAGCGCGCCGCGCGCAACCTCTGCGCCCAGGGCGTGCGCCTGGCCGATCCGGCGCGCTTCGACCTGCGCGGCAGCGTGAGCGCGGGCCGCGATGTCGAGATCGACGTCGATGTCGTGCTCGAGGGCGCGGTCGCGCTCGGCGACGAGGTGCGCATCGGCGCGTTCTGCCGGGTGCGCAACTCCACGCTCGCCGCCGGCACGATCGTGCAGGCGCACAGCGACCTCGACGGCGTGGTCACCCACGGCGCCTGCGTCATCGGTCCGTTCGCGCGTTTGCGCGCCGGCGCCGAGATCGCCGCCGGCGCGCATGTCGGCAATTTCGTCGAGGTCAAGAACGCGAGCATCGGCGCCGGCTCGAAGGCCAATCACCTGAGCTACATCGGCGATGCGACGATCGGCGCCGGCGTCAACGTCGGCGCCGGCACGATCACCTGCAACTACGACGGCGTGAACAAGTTCCGCACCGTGATCGAGGACGGCGCGTTCATCGGCTCGAACAGCGCCCTGGTCGCGCCGGTGACGATAGGCAAGGATGCGACGATAGGCGCGGGCTCGACGATCAGCACGAATGCGCCGGATGGCGAACTGACCGTCGCGCGCGCGCGGCAGACGACGGTGCGCGGCTGGAAACGCCCGCAGAAGGCGCCGAAGTAATCGCCCATCGCGAAAGTGGAACCGGGTAAAATGGGCAGCCTGTCGAATTGAGGAGCGGTACATGTGCGGAATCGTCGGCGCGATCGCGCAACGCGATGTCACGGCCATCCTGGTCGAAGGCCTGCGGCGGCTCGAATATCGCGGCTACGATTCCACCGGTCTCGCGCTTGCGCAGGCCGACGGCGCCCTCGCGCTCTGGCGCACGATCGGCAAGGTCACGCAACTGGCCGCGAAGATCGAGGCGGGCCCGCGCGCAGGCGTACTCGGCATCGCCCACTCGCGCTGGGCCACGCACGGCGGCGTCACCGAGGCCAATGCGCACCCGCACGTTTCGGAAAACCGCATCGCGCTGATCCACAACGGCATCATCGAAAACTATCTCGAGATCCGCGCGGCCTTGAGCGCGAAGGGTTATGTCTTCGCCTCCGAAACCGACACCGAAGTCGTCACCCACCTGATCCACGATTTCGTCAAGCAGGGCCACGATCTCACCGACGCGGTGAAGCTCGCGGTCAGGCAGCTCACCGGCGCCTACGCGATCGTCGTGTTCGACGCGCAGCGGCCGGATCGCATCGTCGTCGCGCGCATCGCCAGCCCGCTCGTGATCGGCTTCGGCGACGGCGAGAACTTCGTCGCCTCCGACGTGCAGGCGCTGCTGCCGGTGACGCGCAGCTTCATCTTCCTCGAAGAGGGCGACGTCGCCGACGTGCGCCGCGATGCGGTGACGGTGTTCGATGCGGACGGCCGCGTGGTCCAGCGCAAGCGACATGAGTCGGCGCTGTCCGCCGACGCGGTCGAGCGCGGCGAATACGCGCACTACATGCTCAAGGAAATCCACGAGCAGCCGCAGGCGATCGCCGACACGCTCGAAGGGCGCATCGCCAACGACCGCATCCTGCCGAATATTTTCGGCGTCGACGCGGAGGCGCTGCTGCGGCGCGTGCGCCACGTGCAGATCGTCGCCTGCGGCACCAGCTATCACGGCGGCCTCGTCGCGCGCTACTGGTGCGAGGCGCTTGCCGGCGTCCCGTGCAGCGTCGAGATCGCGAGCGAGTTCCGCTATCGCGAATTCGTCGTGCCCGCGGACAGCCTGTTCGTCACGATCTCGCAGTCGGGCGAAACGGCCGACACGCTGGCCGCGCTGAGCCAGGCGAAGAAGCATGGCTACCTCGCCACGCTCTCCATCTGCAATGTGCCCGAGTCCAGCCTCGTGCGCGAATCGGACCTCGTGCTGATGACGCGCGCCGGCCCGGAAATCGGCGTCGCCTCGACCAAGGCGAACACGACCCAGCTCGCCGCGCTCGCCCTGCTCATGCTCGAGCTGGCGCGCATCAACGGGCTGCCGGCGGAACGCCTGCGCGAACTGGTCGCCGAACTCACGCGCCTGCCGCGCGCGGTCGATGCGGCGCTCAAGACCGAGAACCAGGTGCGCGAGCTGGCCAGGCGCTTCGTGCCCAAGCAGCATGCGTTGTTCCTCGGCCGCGGCACGCACTGGCCGGTCGCGCTCGAGGGCGCGCTCAAGCTCAAGGAAATTTCCTACATCCATGCCGAGGGCTATCCCGCCGGCGAACTCAAGCACGGCCCGCTCGCGCTGGTCGATGCGGAGATGCCGATCGTCGCGGTCGTGCCGAACGACGCGCTGCTGGAAAAGCTCAAGTCGAACCTGGCGGAAGTGCGCGCGCGCGGTGGCGAACTGTTCGTGTTCGCCGACACGAACGCCGACATCGACGCTAGCCAGCTCGGCGTGCGCGAAGGCCACGGCGCACTGGTCCGGCTCGACTCCGGCGGCAATTTCATCGCCCCGGCCGCGCTCACCGTGCCGCTGCAGCTGCTCGCCTACCACGTCGCCGTGCTGCGCGGCACCGACGTCGACCAGCCGCGCAACCTGGCCAAGTCGGTGACGGTCGAATAGGCGTGTCGGCGCGGGGCCGCGTCGCCCTCAGTCCGCTGAGAGCAGACGTCCGTTTTCGGCAGCGACTGTCGAAGCTGTTGCCGGTACCACGTTTTTTGCTATCAGCCGTGCGAACCATGCCGCCGAATCCTTGGGCGTGCGCCTCTGCGTCTTGAAGTCGACGTGGACGAGGCCGAAGCGCTGGGTGTAGCCGTCGGCCCATTCGAAATTGTCGAGCAGGCTCCAGTGGTGGTAGGCGCGCACGGGCACGCCGTCGCGGATCGCGCGCGAGAGTTCGAGCAGGTGTGCACGCAGCCAGGCGATGCGCGCGTTGTCGTGCACGTGTCCGTCGGCACCGGGCGCGGTGTTGTAGGCGGCGCCGCTTTCGGTGATCTCGATCGGCAGGTGGCCGGTGTGTTCGGCGATGTCGACGAGGATGTCGTAGAAGCCTTTCGGATAGATGTCCCAGCCGTTGTCGGTCTGATGGTGCGGCGCGTAGTAGCGCGCCCACTCGGCGTTCGTATCGAGGCCGGGCACACCGTTGCCTTGCGGCGCATCGGCGACGAGCCATGAGGAGTAGTAGTTGAGGCCCAGGAATTCGAGCGGGGCGCGCATGAGGTTTTCGTCGCCGTCCTTCCAACCAAGCAGTTCGGCCTGGCGATCCGCCGGCAGCACGCCGTCGGGATAACGGCCCTTCAGCGCCGGATCGAGGAACCACAGGTTGGCGAACTTGTGCCAGCGCTGCGCGGCGAGCAGGTCGGCTTCGCCGCGCGTGGCCGGATAGGCCGGCTGCGGGTCGAACACGCCGCCGACTTCGAGCTTGGGATTGATCGCCTTGATCGCGCGGAATGCCATGCCCTGGGCGAGGTTGACCGTGTGCGTCGCGCGCAGGAAGGCGAGCGGATCGGTGCGTCCCGGCGCGTGGTTGCCCTGCCAGTAGCCGCAGTGGGTGAAGGTCTTAGGCTCGTTGAAGATCGCCCATTGCCTGATGCGGTCGCCGAGCGCGTCGATGACGATCTTCGCGTAGTCGGCGAAGCGCTCGGCGGTGTCGCGCCGCGGCCAGCCGCCGGCGTCCTCGAGTGGCTGCGGCAGGTCCCAGTGGTACAGGGTCGGAAACGGGCGGATGCCCGCATCGAGCAATGCGTCGGTGACGCGCTTGTAGTAGTCGAGGCCCTTGGCGTTCGCCGCGCCGCGACCGCCGGGCTGCACGCGCGGCCAGGCGATCGAGAATCGATGCGTCTTAGCGCCGATGTGCCTCGCGAGCGCGATGTCTTCGCGATAGCGATGGTAGCTGTCGCAGGCGACATCGCCGTTGTCGTTGTTCTTGATCTTGCCCGGCGTGTGCGCGAAACGGTCCCAGATCGATTCGCCGCGGCCGTCCTCGTTCCACGCGCCCTCGACCTGGTAGGCCGCCGTCGCCGCACCCCAGAGGAAATCCTTGGGGAATTCGCCCGCGCGAAGTTTCGCCGGTGTCGTCGGCTTCTTCCCGATCAGTGCGTCGGCGAACGCGAGCGGGCTGCGTGCGAGCAGCGAGGTGCCGCCAAGGGCAAGCGACAGGCGCAGGAGATCACGACGCTGCATTGTATACTTCCTTCCAATCCATGCTTGCGCCTGACCGGCGCCCGGCCGCGGCGAAAAAAACGCCGGACCCGATGGAGAACAGACCGGGCCCGGCACGGTGGGGCGCAAGCCCTAGAAGTTGATGCCCAGGTTGACGCCGAAGGCGCGCGGCGGCAGGTATTGCGAGGTGTAGATGAACGAGCCGCCCGGCGCCACGGTGCGGCCGGCATCGCTCGTGCGCACCTTCACGTCGGTGAAATTGCTGACGTAGGCGCCGGCATACCACTTGTCGTCAGCCGAGGTGTAGCGCAGCGACAGGTCGCCGCGGAAATACGCCTTCTGCCGGTCGCCCGCGCCGAAGTTGAACGGCGACAGCCAGCTCGACGATTCCCAGTGCCCGGAGAATCTCGGTGTCAGGCGCGCGCCGTTCGACAGGATGAAGTCGTGCTCGTAGATCGCGTTGAAGGCGAAGTCCGGCGCATGCGCGAGTTCGTGGCCGCTCACGTCCATGCAGTTGCCGATGCCCGAGGCGGCCGGGCAGGCCGGCAGGCCACCGTAGTCGTTGCTGCCGGCGTAGAGCAGCGTGCCGAGCTTCTTCGTCGGGATTGCCGAGAACACGAGGTTGAAGCGATCGACGTCGCCGAGGCGCGCGGCGATTTCCGATTCGATGCCGGTGACCTTGGTCGTGCCCTGCACGTTGGAGAAGCCGAGGCCGTGGCTGCCGTCGATGAAGGTGATCGGCGCGGCGAGCTGGAAGTCCTTGAAGTCCTCGTGGTAGACCGCGCTGTTCCAGGTCAGGCGATGGTCGAGGAAGCTCAGCTTGATGCCGGCCTCGTAGTTGGTCAGCGATTCGCCTTTGTACGGCACGCCGCCGTCCTGCAGGCCGCCGGACTTGTAGCCGGTCGACACGCTCGCGTAGACCAGCGTGTTGCTCGACAGGTCGTGGTCGACCTTGAGCAGCCAGGTCGGCTTGTCCGCGCTGTACTTGCCGTCGTTCTTCGCGCTGACGTTGAAGCCCGAACCGGGCGAGGCCGGGTCGAGGCCGGGATATATCGGCACCTGCGGCACCGTCGCATCGTAGGCCCAGCCGTAGTTGCGGCCGCCTTCGTTCTTCTTCTCGTCGTGGGTGAAGCGCGCGCCGAAGGTCAGGCGCGTCGCGTCGCCGATATGCCACGTCGCCTGGCCGAAGCCGGCCCAGGAGTCGACCGTTTCCTTCGGCTGGATGAACGAGCCCTGCCAGCCGACCGTGCCCTGCGGCGTACCGTTGAAAATCGGGATGTCGAAGCGGATGCCGTTGTCTTCGGCGGCGTAGTAGAGGCCGAGGATCCAGTCGATCGTGTTGTCGCCCACGGACTTCAGGTCGAGTTCGTGGCTCCACGATTCGTACTTCGACCAGTTGGTGCGGTCGTCCTGGTAATTCGCGCCGCTGGCGAAGCTGGTCGGCACGAGCACGCCGCCATCCTGGTCGTAGCTGCTCGAACCCCTGAAACGCGAATAGCCGGCGATGTAGCTGAACTCCATCGCGTCGTTGATGGCATAGTCGACGCGCGAGCGCAGCGCATAGTTGGTGCGGCTCAACGCCGGCGCGGTGTCGGCGAGGATCGACCAGAAATCCTGGCCGGCGCGCGGGTTCTGCATCAGGTTCGCGCTCGGCGTGCCGCGGTCGCGGAAGTATTCGAGCGACACATTCCAGGTCAGCTTGTCGTTCGGCACCCACAGCGCCGACACGCGCGCGGCGCTCTGGTCCTGCGCGTTGTATTTCGGTCCGCCGGTCACGTAGATGTTCGGATCGATCGCCTTGAAGCTCGCCAGCGTGCCACCGTTGGCGAGATACGCGACCTGCTGCGAAGCCACCGACGGCAGTTGTCCGTTCGGATTCTGATAGTCGACGTAGCCGTCGTGCTGCTCCTGCGCGACCGCCACGCGGAACGCGAAGGTCTCGCTCACCGGCACGTTGACCGCGGCGCGCAGGCCGAGGTGGGCGTAGTCGCCGGCCTCGAACTGGGCGTAGCCGTAGAAGTTGCCGAGCTCGGGTTTGGCGGTCTGGAAGTTGACCGCGCCGACCGTCGAGTTGCGTCCCCACAGCGTGCCTTGCGGGCCGCGCAGCACTTCGGCGGATTGCAGGTCGAGCAGCAGGCCGGCCGCGGCCTCCGCGCGCGGCGTGTAGACGCCGTCGACGAACAGCGCGACTTCGGGATCGGCGTATTCGGTCTTGGCCGAATCGTTGCCGATGCCGCGCAGGGTCAGGGTGACGACGCCGTGGTCACCCTGCGTGGTCGCGGCGAAGCCGGGCACGAGCTTGACGATGTCGGTGACGGTGTTGACGCGTTCCTTCTCGAGCGTGTCGGAGCCGATCGCGGTGACCGCGAGCGGGGTCTTCTGCAGCGAGGTCGAGCGTTTGGTCGCGGTCACCTTCACTTCGTCGAGCGACTGCGTCTTCAGTGCCCGCGGATCGGCCGCGTCGTCGGCGGCATTGTCGGCCGCGGCGCGGGCATGGCCGGTGGCGAGCACGGCCGCGATCGCGCAGCAGAGCGCGGTTCGGCCGGACACGCTGCGGCGGTCGCGGACGGGCGAACGTGCGTCGTTGGAACGATGATTCATGGGTCTCCCTCCAGAGAATTGGTCGGTGCCGGTTTGCCGGTTTCGAGGACCGGTCTGATACGGGGCGCGGCAAGAAATACTGCAAATTGTCAGCGCTGTCAATCGAAAATTGACAGCGCTGACAATCGGGATATCCTAGGCTGCGAGAAAAGCGCGAAAAGCCGCGCGCATGGCGAGACGCCGGCGCGACTCACGCGCACGAAGAAAAGGACTCGGGAGAAAGCGAGATGGCCGCATTGCGCAACATCCTCGTGGTCGGCGGCGGCACGGCCGGCTGGCTGACTGCCTGCTATCTCGCGCGCGTGCTCAACGCGGCGCATGCGCAGGGCGTGCGCGTGAGCCTGGTCGAATCGGCCGACATCGGCGTCCTCGGCGTCGGCGAGGGCACGTTTCCGTCGATCCGCGGCACGCTGTCCGCGATCGGCCTCGACGAGGCGCGCTTCCTGCGCGGCGCGACGGCGACGTTCAAGCAGGGCATCCGCTTCGTCGACTGGGTGCGTGCGCCCGCAGCGGCGGGCGGCGCGCGCCGCGACTACTTCCATCCGTTCAGCCTGCCGAGCCAGCGCGGCGACGCGCCCGAGCTGTTGCCGTACTGGCTGCTCGGCGCGGCCGCGCCGGGCGCGTCGTTCGCCGGAAGCGTGACCCTGCAGCAGCGCGTCGCCGCCGCCTCGCGCGCGCCGAAGAAGCGCGGCGACGCGCCATACCACGGCCGGCTCAACTATGCCTACCACTTCGACGCGGCGCAGTTCGCCAGGGTGCTCGCCGAACACGGACGCAGCCTTGGCGTGCGGCACACGATCGCGACGGTCGAGAACGTCGATCTCGACGAGCACGGCGCGATCGCGCGCGTGCACACGCGCGAGGCCGGTGCGCTCGAAGCGGACCTCTACGTCGACTGCACCGGCTTCCGCGCGGCGCTGATCGGCCGCGCGCTCGGCTCCGCGTTCCGCAGCGCGAAGGACACGCTGTTCGTCGATCGCGCGGTCGCGATCCAGGTGCCGTACGCGCGCGCCGACGCGCCGATTCCCTCGTACACGATTTCGACCGCGCACGAAGCTGGCTGGACCTGGGACATCGGCCTGCACGCGCGCCGCGGCGTCGGCTACGTCTACTCGACGCGCCATACCGACGATGCGCGCGCCGAGCAGGTGCTGCGCGACTACATCGGCCCCGCTGCGGCGGGACTCAACGCGCGCGTGCTCGGGTTCGAGGCGGGCCATCGCCCCGCGCAGTGGGTGAAGAACTGCGTCGCGGTCGGGCTCTCCGCCGGTTTCGTCGAGCCGCTCGAATCGACCGGCATCGGCCTGATCGAGATCGCCGCCTACCTGATTGCACACCTGCTGCCGCGCGACGGCGAGATGACGCGCGTCGCCAGGTTGTTCAACGAATCGATGTCCGCGCGCTACGAACGCATCTTCGACTTCGTCAAGATGCACTATTGCCTGAGCGCGCGCCGTGACTCGGCGTTCTGGATCGACAACGTCGATGCGGCGAGCGTGCCCGATACGCTCAAGGATCGCCTCGCGATGTGGCGCAGCCGGCCGCCGCACCGGCTCGACTTCCTCAGCGACATCGAAATGTTCCTGCCGGCGAGCTGGCAATACATCCTCTACGGCATGGAATTCCGCACCGACCTCGAGTCCGCGCGCGCCGCGTACACGCAAGCCGATGCCGCGCGGCGCGAGTTCGAGATGATCCGCGTGCTCGGCACGCATGCGGCCAACGACCTGCCCGACCATCGCGCGCTCGTCGAGGCGATCTGCGCGGAACGCGGCGCTGTTGCGGTAGGATGACAACGCTATCAATTTCACAGGGATTGCCGGGAAACGCCGCATGCCAGCCCGAATCGAAGACGTTGCGCTGAAGGCCGGCGTGTCCACCAAGACCGTCTCGCGCGTGTTCAACCGCGAGCCGAACGTGAGCGAAAAGGCGCGCGCCCGCGTCGAGGCGGCGGCGCGCGAACTCAACTACCGGCCGAATCCGTCCGCGCGCAGCCTGGCCGGCAACCGCTCGTACCTGGTCGCGTTGCTGTTCGACAATCCGCACGCGGGTTCGAGCTACGTCATGGAACTCATCGTCGGCGTGCTGCAGGCCTGCGAGAACACGCACTACAACGCGATGCTGCGCCCGCTCGACCTGTCCGCCGATCCGGTCGCGGCGATCGAGGAATTCGTCGCCCAGTTCCGTCCCGACGCGCTCGTGCTCGCGCCGCCGATCGGCGACGACCTCAAGATCTTGCGCCGCCTCGACGAATGGAATGTGCGTTACTCGGCGATTTCGGCGCGCTCCTCGCATGCGCGCATCGGCGTGGGCTTCGACGAGCGCAGGGCTGCGGCCGAGATGGTCGAGCACCTCGCTGCGCTCGGTCATCGCCGCATCGGCCACATCGCCGGGCGCGCCGGCCACGGTGCGCGCGCGTGGCGGCTGGCCGGTTATCGCGACGGCCTGCGCAAGGCGGGGCTCGACTATGATGAAGCGGTCGTGGTCGACGGCGATTTCTCGTTCGAATCGGGCATTGCCGCCGGTGCGCAACTGCTCGACCTGCGCGATCCGCCGACCGCGATCTTCGCCGCCAACGACGATTCGGCCTGCGGCGCAATGCACGAGGCGTTCGAGCGCGGGCTGTCGATTCCGCGCGACCTGTCGATCTGCGGTTTCGACGACACGCCGGCCTCGGCGCAGGTGTGGCCTAGCCTGACCACGGTGCACCAACCCTGCCGCGAGATGGGCCGCATCGCCACCGAGCAGGTGCTGCTGTCGATGCGCGATCCCGGGGCGGCGCAGACCGTGCGCATTTCCTACGAAATCAGGATCCGCGGTTCGACGGGTCCGGTTCGGGCGAAGAGCGCCACGGGGGCGTATCGAGGCGCGCGCAAGGGTTGAGCGAAGCCTGGTCCCTTGCCTGCGTGGCGCTTCAGCGAATGATGCTGGCGCGCACGGCGATCGAGTCGACGATTTTCAGGCCGCCGGAAGCGCGTGACGCGACCTCTTCGACGCGCACGCGTTCGGGATCGGTATCCACAAGCCCGTACAGATAGACGACGTGATCCAGCGACTGCACCTGCGATGTCCCAGAAGCTGATCCCCGGCGTCCCGCGCAGCGGGCTTCGATCTGTGTGGCGATCTCCCTGTCGCCCGGGCAGCCGGCGAAGCCGCATTTGCGATAGGCCTCGTATGCGGTGCACGCGCAGAGCTGCGCAAGCAGCAAACCGAGTACCAGGGATGCGATGCAGCGTTTCATGCGCTTCGGAGCGGCATTGTCGATGATGGCATGACGGGCAATACCGTGCGCCGCAGCCGGTTTGTCTAGGGCGTCAACGTGAACGCGCTGTGGCGTTGCTCGTGGTCGAGCAGCCAGCGCTTGGTCGGCAGGCCGCCGCCGAAACCGGTGAGGCAGCCGTTGCTGCCGATGACGCGGTGGCAGGGCACGATGATCGGCAACGGGTTGCGCCCGTTGGCCGCACCGACCGCGCGCGTGGCGTTGGCGTCGCCGAGCACACGCGCGATCTCGCCGTAGGTCGTCGTCGTGCCGTACGGAATGCGCAGCAGCGCCAGCCACACCTGTTGCTGGAAATCGGTGCCCTGCGGCGCGAGCGGCAGGTCGAACTCGGTGAGGCGGCCGTCGAAATACGCTTTGAGCTGCGCACGCGCTTCGTGCAGCACACCCGGCCCGCGCTCCCAGTCCTCGCCGATCGTGGCCGGATACTTGCCGTTCTCGAAATCGACGTGGCGCAGGCCACGGCCGTCGGCCGCGAGCATCAGGCGGCCGATCTGCGTCTGCATGTAGTCGTAGTACACCGTCGACATCGGTCGACAATGTAGCACTTCACGCCGCCGACTTGACCTGCGCGCGGGCGCGGCGCGTGCGCACCGCCTGCGCGAGGCGATCGAGCGTGCGCACGGTCGTGTCCCAGGCGATGCAGCCGTCGGTGATGCTCTGGCCGTACTGCAACGGCTGGCCTTCGACTAGATCCTGGCGGCCCGCGACGAGATGGCTTTCGATCATCGTGCCGAGGATGCGCGTTTCGCCGGCTTCGATCTGGCCGGCGATATCGTCGATGACTTTCGGCTGGTTCTCCGGGTTCTTGGCGGAATTGGCGTGGCTCGCGTCGATCATCACGCGATCGTTGAGGCCGGCCTTGGCGATCGCGCCGCAGGCCGCCTCCACGCTCGCCGCGTCGTAGTTCGGGGCCTTGCCGCCGCGCAGGATGACGTGGCAGTCGCGGTTGCCTCGCGTGGCCGCGATCGCCGTGCGCCCCTCCTTGGTCACCGCCATGAAATGATGCGGGCTCGCCGCCGACAGCACCGCATCGACCGCGATCTTGACGTTGCCGTCGGTGCCGTTCTTGAAGCCGACCGGGCAGGACAGGCCCGAAGCGAGCTCGCGGTGCACCTGGCTCTCGGTCGTGCGCGCGCCGATCGCCCCCCATGCGACCAGGTCGGCGATGTACTGCGGCGTGATCATGTCGAGGAATTCGCAGCCGGCCGGCAAGCCGAGCGCGTTGATGTCGCGCAGCAGCGCGCGCGCGAGGCGCAGGCCTTTGTCGATGTGGAAGCTGCCGTCGAGGTCGGGATCGTTGATCAGGCCCTTCCAGCCGACCGTGGTGCGCGGTTTCTCGAAATAGACGCGCATGACGATTTCGAGCTCGCCGGCGTGGCGCGCGCGTTCGGCGACCAGGCGCTGCGCATACTCCATCGCCGCCTGCGTGTCGTGGATCGAGCACGGGCCGACGACGACGACGAGGCGGTCGTCCGCGCCGTCGAGGATCGCGTGCACGGCCGCGCGCGACGCCGCCACGGTGTCCTCGGCCTTGTCGTCGAGCGGGAATTCGCCGATCACCTGGGCGGGAGTGGAAAGTTCGCGCAGTTCGGCGATGCGCAGGTCGTCGGTGTGGTGGGTGGTCATGTTGGCAAGCCTCTTTTGTTGAGAAGTGCGGCCATGGATGGCCGCTTTTTGATCCTCGCCATCTGGGACGACGGCAAAAACAGCGCATAAAAAAACCGCCGGGCGGGCCGGCGGTTTCGAGGGTATTTCGTTTGCGGATCGTTGTTCAGTTCGATCGCGCCCCTTCCTCCGCCAGCGGCCTGGGAATGCCGTAATACCAAAAGTAATAGCTCTGGCGGATGGAGGTCATGGGTATACAAATATCACATCGATCTGTGCACGACAAGCGGCGAGCCCGATTTTGACGCAAGTGAAATTGGCGGTTCAGTCCAATTCGATGCCTGCCAGCCGCTTCAGAGCTTCGGCATATTTCGCCGCCGTGCCGTCGATGACCGACTGCGGCAGCTTCGGGCCCGGCGCGGTCTTGTTCCAGGGAAGCCGTTCGAGATAGTCGCGCACGAACTGCTTGTCGTAGCTCGGCGGGCTGATGCCGACGCGGTATTCGTCGGCCGGCCAGAAGCGCGAGGAATCGGGCGTCAGCATCTCGTCCATCACGTAGAGCTTGCCCGTCTCGTCGGCGCCGAATTCAAACTTGGTGTCGGCGATCAGGATGCCCCGCGTGGCGGCGTATTCGGCGGCAAACGTATAAATTTTCAGCGTTGCCTCGCGCACCTGTTCGGCGAGGTCACCTCCGATCGTGGCGACGACCTGATCGAAGCCGATGTTCTCGTCGTGGTCGCCGATCGCGGCCTTGGTCGAGGGCGTGAAGATCGGCGCGGAAAGTTTCTCGGCCTGGCGCAGGCCGTCCGGCAGCCTGATGCCGCAGAGCGAGCCGGTTGCCTGGTAGTCCTTCCAGCCCGAGCCGATCAGGTAGCCGCGCGCGATCGCCTCGACCGGCACGGGCTTGAGGCGCTTCGTGATCACGCTGCGCCGGGCATACAAATGGACATCGACGCCGGCCGGCAGCACGGCGGCGACGTCCTTGCCGGTCAGGTGGTTCGGCACGAGGTGCGCGGTCTGCGCGAACCAGAAGTTGGAAATCTGGCAGAGCATCTCGCCCTTGCCCGGAATCGGGTCGGGCAGGATCACGTCGAACGCCGAGAGGCGGTCGCTGGCGACGATCAGCAGTTCCTGCGCGGACAAGGCATAGACGTCGCGCACCTTGCCGCGATGGACCAGGTCGAGGCCGGGCAAGTGGGATTGCAGCAGCGTGGTGGGCACGGCGACCTCGGGTGGGGCGAGCGGGTGCGCATTGTAACCGCCCAATTCATCGGGCATCGCCGGGTTCGGCTAGAATTCGCGCTTCGGGAAATGTCGCAACGATCGATGACACTGTCTTTTTTCGCCCCCGATCCGGCGTCTGCGCGGGCCGGCAGGGGGCCGCGCGCATGAACATCTGGGGCAAGCTGGTCGGCTTCGCGATCGGGGTCGCCGTGTTCCACAACCCGCCGGCGATCATCATCTGCGTCCTGCTCGGCCATATCTTCGACCGCAGCATCGGCAGTTTCGGCGGGACGATCGAGACCGCGCCGCTGTCCTTCGTCGCGCCGCTGTTCGGCCTTGCCGGCGCGATCGCGAAATCGGACGGGCGCGTGTCCGAGGCCGAGATCGTCGCGACCGAGCAACTGATGCTGCGCCTGCAGCTCTCGCCGGAGCTGCGCAATGTGGCGATCGGCCAGTTCACCGCCGGCAAGCAGCCGGGCTATTCGACCACCAATGCGATCGTGCACCTGCGCACGTGGACGCTCGGGCGCCGCGATCGCTCGTTCATCCTCATCGACCTGTTGCTCGACATCGTCTGCGCCGATGGCCCGCTCGCGCCGGGCAAGCTCGTCATCGTGCGCAAGCTCTGCGCCGCGCTCGGCGTCGACGAGCGCCAGCTGATCGGCATCGCGGTGATGAAGGGCTATGCCTACGTCGCGCCGGACAATTGGGAGGAATACGTCCATGCGCAGCGCGGCGAACGCGGCTATGGCGGAGATCCCGGGAAATCGGGCGGCAAGGATCCGTACGCCGTGCTCGGCATCGAGCGCGACGCGAGCAACGCCGAGATCAAGCGCGCCTATCGCCGGCTGATGAGCCAGCACCATCCCGACAAGCTCGGCAACGTGCCCGACGAGTTGAAGCGCCGCGCCGAGGAACGCGCGCGCGACATCAACGCGGCCTACGAGCGGATTCGCGCGGAGCGCGGGTCGTGACTGCGCGCGCGTAGGGGTTCGATTCATCGAACCCGGCTTTTTCACGGTTCGCAAAACCCGACCGCCGGGCGCGATGAACCGCGCCCCTACGCTACAATCCGGGCATCGTTGCGCACGAGAAATTCCATGAAGCAATCGCCCGTCATCGCCCCGTCGATCCTGTCCGCGAACTTCGCCAGGCTCGGCGAGGAAGTCGACAACGTGCTCGCCGCCGGCGCGCAGTGGGTGCACTTCGACGTGATGGACAACCACTACGTGCCGAACCTGACGATCGGCCCGCTGGTCTGCGAGGCGCTGCGCAAGCACGGCGTGACCGCGCCGATCGACGTGCACCTGATGGTCAAGCCGGTGGACCGCATCATCCCCGACTTCGCCAGGGCCGGCGCGAGCAACATCAGCTTCCATCCCGAGGCGAGCGAGCACGTCGACCGCACGATCCAGCTGATCCACGCCTCGGGTTGCACGGCCGGCCTCGTGTTCAATCCGGCGACGCCGCTTTCGTATCTCGACTACGTGATGGACAAGATCGACCTGGTCCTGCTGATGAGCGTCAATCCCGGCTTCGGCGGGCAGAGCTTCATCCCGTCCGCGCTCGGCAAGCTGCGCGAGGTGCGCGAGCGCATCGACCGCAGCGGCCGCGCGATCCGCCTCGAGATCGACGGCGGGGTCAAGGCCGACAACATCGCCGGGATCGCGCAGGCCGGCGCCGATACCTTCGTCGCCGGCTCGGCGATCTTCGGCCACAAGGACTATCGCGAGATCGTCGCGACGATGTTGCAGGCGATAGCCTGACGCGCGGTCGGGTCGCGCTGCCTTCGCGCTCAGCGCAACACGACGGTGCGGTGCCCGTTCAGCAGCACGCGATGCTCCACGTGCCAGCGCACCGCGCGCGCGAGCACGAGCGATTCGACGTCGCTGCCGATGCGCACGAGGTCGCGCGGCGTCGCGCCGTGGTCGACGCGGGCGACGTCCTGCTCGATGATCGGGCCCTCGTCGAGGTCGCTGGTGACGTAGTGCGCCGTCGCGCCGATCACCTTCACTCCGCGCCGGTGCGCCTGGTGATACGGCCTCGCGCCCTTGAAGCTCGGCAGGAAGCTGTGGTGGATGTTGATCGCGCGCCCGGCGAGGGCGGCGCAAAGCCCTGGCGACAGGATCTGCATGTAGCGTGCGAGCACGACGAGGTCGATGCGCTCGCCATCGACGAGTTCGACGAGGGCGGCCTCCTGCGCGTCGCGCGTCGCGCTGCTGACCGGCAAATGGCGGAACGGCACGCGATGCGATGCGGCGAGCTCGGCGAAATCCTCGTGGTTCGAGGCCACCGCCGCGATATCGACCGGCAACTGGCCGCTGCGCACGCGGAACAGCAGGTCGTTGAGGCAGTGGCCTTGCCTGCTGACGAGGATCAGCAGGCGCGCGCGTTTGCGCGCGTCGTGGATCCGCCAGTCCATCGCGAACTCGCCGGCGAGTTCACTGAAACGGTTTTCGAGGACCGCAAGATCCAGGCTCGCGGGGATGTCGAAGTGGATGCGCAGGAAGAAGCGCTCGGTTTCCTCGTCGCCGAACTGCTGCGCGTCGAGGATGTTGCAGCCCGACTCGAACAGCAGCGCGCTGACGCGGTAGACGATGCCGGTGCGATCCGGGCAGGACAGGGTGAGGATGTAGTCGTGACGCATTGGACGGAACGCACATTCGGGACGGGCAGGCCATTCTAGTATCGAAGAATGCGGCCTTTTTGACTTTCGCGTTCACCGACGAGCGCACGAAGCCGACGCGAAGAAAAACGCGCCGAAGCAGGGCGGCACAAAGCCGGACGCTTCGGCGCGCTGCGGGAATTCAGAATTGCAGCGCGGCGAGCGCGCCGAGCACGAGGGCCAGCAGCGCGAATGCGACGCGGAACGGTTCGGCCTGGTGGAGTTCGAGGTCGGGGTTGGGGCGGTCGGCGTTCATGGGGTCTGCGTTCTGCTCGAAGGCGCGGCCGGGGCTGGCCGCGGCGTGATCTTCGCGTCCGCGCATGGACGCGAGGAATCCAATTGCGGCGGCGGCAAGGCCAAATCTGGCGCGGCGATGACAAATGCGCCGCTGCCATTGCCGCGCGCGGGGCGCGCCCGTAAAGTGCGCGCATCTCATCAGGCAGGATCAACCGCATGGGCCGCAACATCGCCATCGTCGAAGACGAACCCGCGATCCGCGCGAACTACGTCGAGGCGCTCAATCGCTTCGGTTACACCACCCAGGGCTATTCCACGCGGCCCGATGCGAGCCGCGCGTTCGCGCAGCGCCTGCCCGAGCTCGTCATCATCGACGTCGGCCTCGGCGACGAACCCGAGGGCGGTTTCGAGCTTTGCCGCGAGCTGCGCGCGCAATCGCCGACCTTGCCGATCCTGTTCCTGACCGCGCGCGATTCGGACTTCGACGTGATCTCCGGCTTGCGCCTGGGCGCCGACGACTATTTGACCAAGGACGTCAGCCTGCATCATCTCGCCGCGCGCATCAGCGCGCTCTTTCGCCGCATCGATGCGCTGAACAAGCCGGCGTCGAAGGAGACCGTGGTCGAGCACGGCCCGCTCAAGCTCGAGGCCGAGCGCATGCGTGTGACCTGGAACAACGTCGAAGTGCCGTTGACCGTGACCGAGTTCTGGATGATCCACACGCTCGTTCGCTTCCCGGGCCACGTGAAGAACCGCGATCAGTTGATGCGCGAAGCGCAGGTCGTCGTCGACGACGCGACGATCACGTCGCACATCAAGCGCATCCGCAAGAAGTTCCTCGCGCTCGACGAATCGTTCGATTCGATCGAGACGGTGCACGGTGCCGGCTATCGGTGGCGGCCGACATAAAGTCATGCCGGCGGAGCCGGCATTCGATTTGTCTTTGGCTTGTGCGATTCTCCCTGCATGTCGCTCCGCTTCAAACTCCTTCTCCTCGCCCTGTCCACGCTGGCCCTGCCGCTGGCGGGCTGGCTGATCGTGCGCCAGATGGAGGAACTGCTGCGCCAGGGCCAGGAGCAGACCCTGACCGCCTCGGCCAAGGCGCTCGCGCGCAGCCTCGCCGCGCTCAAGACCGTGCTGCCGCCGGCCGGGCAGGCGTTCTACGTGCATCCCTGCACGCAAGGCATGCGCGTCGACGGCTATGCCGACGACTGGTCGCAGCTCGCGCCGTACGCGCAGAACATCGGCCCGGCCGACGACGCACAGAAGGCCAGGCTGCTGCTGTGCGCCGACGGCGACTGGCTCTATCTGCTCGCCCAGGTGCGCGATGCGACGCGCACGCGCGCGGACGCGAGCGACGAGAACGCGTTGCTGCGCGATCATCTGACCCTGAGCCTCGCGCACAATGATGATTTGCGCCGCTATCTCATCGCGAGCGCGGCGCCGGGCAGGTTCGAGACGCGCGTGCTCGACGGCGCCGGCGATTCGCTGCCGCAGGTGCTCGGCGGCTGGTGGCAGGAGGATGCGGACGGCTACCGTGTCGAACTGCGCCTGCCGCGCGCGCAGATGCCGGACGCGCTTACGCTCAACGAGTTCGATGCCGACGCGCCGAACAACGCGCATATCGAATTGCGTCCGCTGCTGTTGCGCTCACCCGACCTGTCCGCAGACCTCGCCCAGTTCGCGCCCGAAGGCATGCGCGTGCGCGTGCTCAGCGCCGAAGGCTGGGTGATCGCCGAATCGGGCCAGCTCGCGGCGCTTGCTTCGAAATCCTCGACACCCGCGCTGCGGCGCTGGTTCGAGAGCCTGATCTACCGCAGCCTGATAGCGCCCGACATGACGCGCGCGCAGGATTTCGCGACCAACCTGCCGCGCCTGTCCTCGCCGGAGATCTGGCAGGCGCTGTCGGGCGTGGCCGCGACCGCCTGGCATCCGGCACCTGCTCAGGCCGGTACCGGTCAGGGCAGCAGCGTGGTGCTCGCTGCCGCGGTGCCGCTCAAGGAAAACAATGAAGTGCGCGGTGCGCTGTTGCTCGAACAGTCCGGCGATGCGCTGCCGCTGCTGACCAACCGCGCGCTGCTGATCCTGATCGGCGCGAGCCTCGGCGCGTTGATTTTCGCCGGCGCCGTGCTGTTCGCGTTTGCCGGCGTGCTCGGCCTGCGCATCCGCCGCCTGCGCGATGCGGTCGAGCGCGCCAAGCACGCGAACGGCAAACCCGAGCGCAGCGGAGAACGGCCGGTGCCGTTGCCGCTGATCGGCGCTCGCGATGAGCTAGGCGACCTCGCACGCAGCTTCGCCCACCTGCTCGACGAAGTGGCGGCGTATACCGACTACCTGCGCACGCTCGCCTCGAAGCTGTCGCACGAACTGCAGACGCCGCTCGCGATCGTCAAATCCTCGCTCGACAACCTCGACCAGCAGTCGGTGTCGACCGATGCGCGCACCTACCTCGTGCGCGCGCGCAGCGGCGCCGAGCGCCTCGGCGCGATCGTGCGCGCGATGAGCGAGGCGAGCCGCATGGAGCGCGCGATCGCCGGCGTCGACGCCGAGGAATTCGATCTCGCCGCGGTCGTGCGCGGCTGCGTCGACGCGTACCGGCCGCTACTGGTACCGAAGCGGGTCGAGGCTGACCTGCCGGCGGCGCCGCTGCTGATGCACGGCGCGCCCGAGCTGATCGCGCAGGCGCTGGACAAACTCATCGACAACGCGCGCAGCTTCACGCCCGAAACCGGCTGGATCCGCATCGCATTGCACGCAATCGGCGACGGCGCGATCGTCAGCGTGGCCAACCAGGGACCACCGTTGCCGCCGACCATGGCGGATCGCCTGTTCGATTCGCTGGTCAGCGTGCGCCCGTCCACGGCGCAGAAAGCCACTGTCGTCAACGGCGCACCGGCCGAGCCGCCGCACCTCGGCCTCGGCCTGTCGATCGTGCGCCTGATCGCCGAACTGCATCGCGGCAGGGCACTGGCCGGCAACCTCGCCGACGGCTCCGGCGTCGAGTTCTCGCTCGAGCTGCACGGCATGCCGCGGCATTCGCTGGGTGCGCGGAACTGAAGCCGCCGTTCGCCGATGCCGGTGGACAACACCGGGCGTCCGCCGCCGGTTGCGTCGAGCACAATCCGCTTCGCGTCGTTGTCTTCCGTTGCGCCGACGGCGTGGCGCCTGCCATCGCCGAAGCGTGAATAAGTGGTCAACCAGGTTGACTGGTTGGTGAATTCATTTTATAGTCAACCAAGTTGACCAATTCTCGTCAGGAGGAGACGCATGCCGGTCATCACCGCTCCCGCGAGTGCGACGCACGAACTCGCACACGCAAGCTTCACTTCCCTCGCCACGCCGAGTCGCGGCAGCCGCGAAACGAGCCTCTGGCGCGTGCGAATCGCGCCCGGCACACCAGCAACCCCGCATCAGGTGACGCGCGAGGAAGTCTTCGTCGTGCTGGCCGGAACCGCCAGGGTCACGATCGCCGGCGACATCTGCGATGCCCGTGCAGGCGACGCCATCGTCGTACCGGCCAATACCGATTTCGAACTCAGCAATGCCGGGGACACGGCGTTGGAGGCGCTCTGCTGCATGCCGGTCGGCGGTCAGGCGCGGCTCGAAGGTCGAATCTTTACTCCGCCGTGGGCCGCGTAGTACGCGTCCCCATCGCCAGGCTGACGGCGATCGCGTTCCGGACGTTGGTCGACGATCTTCACCTGCGCCTGCGAGAGCGCGGCTTCCGCGATGTGCGGCCGAGCTACGGCTTCGTTCTTCTCGAGGCGCGAAGTCATCCCCTTGGTGTCGTCGACGTCGCACGCTTGATGGGCGTCACGAAGCAGGCGGCGTCGAAGCTCGTGGATTCGATGGTGGGTGCGAACTACCTGCGCGATGTGGATGCGGACGATGCGCGCGCGCGACTCGTGACGCTCTCGCCGCGCGGCCGCCGCCTCCTTTCCGCCGTGGAGGAGATTTATCGCGAGCTGGAGGCCGAATGGGCGCAGGCGATCGGCAGCGCGCGCGTGGAAGCGCTGCGCGATGATCTAGTGCGCGTGCTCGAGGCGCGTCATGGCGGGCTGCCGAGCGTACGCCCCGCAGTGGCTCGCTGAAAGAGAATCCGGAGTCGGATGTCGACGGCCGTTTTGGCCGGCTTTGAATGTTCGATCCGTTGCGCGACTCGGGTGCGCGCAATTCCGGTCCGTGATTGGCGCAAAGCAGCATTGCTTGCTATCTTCGGCAACCCTCCCGCCGCTGCCGCCTCGTCCCGTGATCCCCGCCGCCGAATTCGCCGCGCTCGCAGAGCAAGGCTACAACCGCATTCCGCTCGTGCGCGAGGTGCTGAGCGACCTCGACACGCCGCTGTCGGTGTACCTCAAGCTCGCCGACGGGCCGTATGCCTACCTGTTCGAATCGGTCGAGGGCGGCGCGCGCTGGGGGCGCTATTCGATCATCGGCCTGCCGGCGCGGCGCGTGATCCGCGTGCACGGCCATCGCCTGACGATCAGCGAGGAGGGCGAGACGGTCGAGGAACGAGAGGTCGCCGATCCGCTCGCCGAAATCGCCCGGATCAAGGCGCAGTACAAGGTGCCGCGCATCGACGACCTGCCGAAGTTCGCCGGCGGCCTGGTCGGCTACTTCGGCTACGAATGCGCGAGCTACATCGAACACCGGATCAAGGCCGACGCGAAACCGGACAAGCTCGGCATGCCCGACATCTGCCTGATGCTGGCCGAAGAACTCGCCGTGTTCGACAACCTCAAGGGCAAGCTGTACCTGATCGTCAATGCCGATCCGGCCGAGCCTCGCGCCTACGCGCGCGCGCAGCGCCGGCTCGACTCGCTCGTGCACCGCCTGCGCTCGACCAGCGCGGCCTATCCCGACATCGTCGACCCGAAAGCGATCGACGAATCGCATTTCGTCTCGAGTTTTCCGAAGGACGACTATCTCGCCGCGGTCGAGAAGGCCAAGGAGTACGTCTACGCCGGCGACGTGTTTCAGGTGCAGATCAGCCAGCGCCTGTCCGTGCCGTTCCGCTCGCGCCCGCTCGATGTCTACCGCGCATTGCGCGCGTTGAATCCGTCGCCGTATATGTATTTCCTCGACCTCGGCAGCGAGCAGATCATCGGCTCCTCGCCCGAGATCCTCGTGCGCGCGCAAGGCGAACAGGTCGTGCTGCGCCCGATCGCGGGCACGCGCCGGCGCGGGCACACGGCCGCGGAGGACGCGGCGATGGAAGCCGAACTGCTCGCCGATCCGAAGGAGCGCGCCGAGCACCTGATGCTGATCGACCTCGGCCGCAACGACGTCGGCCGCATCGCCGAAACCGGCACGGTCGAACTCACCGCGAACATGGTCGTCGAGCGCTACTCGCACGTCATGCACATCGTCTCCGAGGTCGTCGGCAAGCTGAAGGCCGGCCTCTCCTTCATGGACGTGTTCCGCGCGACGTTCCCCGCGGGCACGCTGACCGGCGCGCCGAAGGTGCGCGCGATGGAAGTGATCGCCGAACTCGAGACGGTCAAGCGCGGCGTCTACGGCGGCGCGATCGGTTACTGGAACTGGCACGACGAGGCCGACCTCGCGATCGCGATCCGCACCGCGATCGTGCAGGACGGCCAGCTCCACGTGCAGGCCGCCGGCGGCGTCGTCGCCGACTCCGTGCCCGAACTCGAGTGGAAGGAAACGATGAACAAGTGCCGCGCGCTGTTCCGCGCGGTGGCGCAGGCGGTCGGCGGGCTGTAGCCGGCGCGTCGCCCCGAGTCAGGCAAACGGCTAATATGTGCGCATGCAACAACGACGCTGCTGTCCGTCCGCCGCGCCAAGGGTCGCCACGATGATTTTGATGATCGACAACTACGACAGCTTTACCTACAACCTTGTCCAGTATCTGGGCGAGCTCGGCGAGGACGTGCGCGTGGTGCGCAACGACGAGCTGGGCGTGGCGGAAATCAAAAAGCTGGCGCCGGAAAAAATCGTGATCTCGCCCGGTCCGTGCACGCCGAACGAGGCGGGCGTGTCGCTGGCCGTGATCGAGCAGCTCGGCGGCCAGGTACCGATCCTCGGCGTCTGCCTCGGCCACCAGGCGATCGGGCAGGCGTTCGGCGGCAAGGTCGTGCGCGCACGCACGATCATGCATGGCAAGACTTCGCCGATTCATCACAAGAACGTTGGCGTGTTCGCGGGCCTGCCGAATCCGTTCGAGGCGACGCGGTACCATTCGCTCATCGTGGAAAAGGAGTCGCTGCCGGCCTGCCTCGAGATCACCGCCTGGACGCAGCACGCCGATGGCAGCCTCGACGAGATCATGGGCCTGCGCCACCGCACGCTGGCTATCGAGGGCGTGCAGTTCCACCCCGAGTCGATCATGACCCAGCACGGGCATGACCAGCTGCGCAATTTCCTGCATGCGCCGAAGCTGGCGGCGTAAGCGATGAGCATCACTCCGCAACAGGCGCTGCAGCGCACGATCGAGCATCGCGAAATCTTCCACGACGAGATGATCGACCTGATGGGCCAGATCATGCGCGGCGAGGTGTCGCCGACGATGACGGCCGCCATTCTCATAGGTCTGCGCGTGAAGAAGGAGACCGTCGGCGAGATCGCCGCGGCCGCGCGCGTGATGCGCGAGATGGCGGCGAAAGTTCCCTTGATCCGCAGAGAAGCGGAGATCGGCGCGCCTCGCGCCGACGACCATCTGGTGGACATCGTCGGCACCGGCGGCGACGGCTCGAACACGTTCAACATCTCGACCGCATCGATGTTCGTCGTCGCCGCGGCCGGCGCGCGCGTGGCCAAGCACGGCAACCGCAGCGCCTCGTCGAAATCCGGCAGTGCGGACGTGCTCGAGGCGTTCGGTGCGGCGATCGATCTCGCGCCCGCACAGGTTGCCGCTTGCCTCGAGGAAACCGGCATCGGCTTCATGTACGCGCCGAACCATCATCCGGCGATGAAGAATGTCGGCGCGGTGCGCAAGGAGATGGGCGTGCGCACGCTGTTCAACATCTTGGGTCCGCTGACCAACCCGGCCGACGCCTCGCACATCCTCATGGGCGTGTTCCATCCCGATCTCGTCGGCATCCAGGTGCGCGTGCTGCAGCGGCTCGGCGCGGGCAATGCGCTCGTCGTCTGGGGCCGCGACGGCATGGACGAGATCTCGCTCGCGGGCCCGACCCTGGTCGGCGAGCTGCGCGACGGCGGAGTCGAGGAATACGAGATCGTGCCCGGGCAATTCGGCTTCAGCGCGGTCGACAGCGCCGTGTTGCGCGTCGAGAACCCCGAGCAGTCGAAGGCGCGCGTGCTCGAGGCGCTGGAGAACCGCGCCGGCGCCGCGCGCGACATCGTCGCGCTCAATGCGGGCGCGGCCTTGTATGCGTCCGGCGTGATCGGCTCGATCGCGGCCGGCGTCGAGGCGGCGCTGGCGACGCTGGCCAGCGGCGCGGCGCGGGCCAAGCTCGACCAGTTCGTCGCCACGACGCGGCGCCTGAAGGACTCGCAGGCATGAGTGGAGCGGGATTCGCGCGGCTGCCGCAGCCGCCCTACTACGCGGTGATCTTCTCCTCGCGGCGCAACGGCCAAGGCGAGGCGGACTACGCCGCCGCGGCGGAGGCGATGTTCGAACTCGTGCAGCGGCAGCCGGGTTTTCTCGGCGCCGAATCGACGCGCGGTGCCGATGGTTTCGGCATCACCGTCGCCTATTTCGACAGCGAGGAAAACATCCGCCTCTGGCGCGATCATGCCGGGCACGCGGCGACGCGCGAGCGCGGCAAGCGCGAGTGGTACGAACATTTCGAGGTGCGCGTGGCCAGGGTCGAGCGCGCCTACGGCGGCCCCTCGCGGGCGTAAAAATCTACTGCGCTCGATAATTTGCGCGCCGGCGGTGCTCGGAATCCTCATGTACTCGACTGTACACTCCGGTTCCTGCGCTCCGGCGACGCGCAAATTCTCTTCGCTCGCGACGATTTTTACGCCCGCGAGGCGACTTGTTGGATTTTGTTGAGTTGGTTTTCTGAGTAGATGAGCGACATCCTGAAAAAAATTCTCGCGCGCAAGGCCGAGGAAATCCGCGAGCGCAGTGGCCGCGTGTCGTTGCGCGAACTGTCCGCGCGTGTGGACGCTGCGCCGCCGGTGCGTGGCTTCGTCGCCGCGTTGGAGACGAAGATCGCCGCCGGGCACGCGGGCGTCATCGCCGAGGTGAAGAAGGCGAGTCCGTCGAAGGGCGTGATTCGTCCGGATTTTCGTCCCGTCGAGATCGCGCGCAGCTACGAGGCCGGCGGCGCCGCCTGCCTGTCGGTGTTGACCGACGTCGATTTCTTCCAGGGCGCCGACGCCTATTTGCAGGAGGCGCGCGCCGCGTGCGCGCTGCCCGTGCTGCGCAAGGACTTCACGATCGATGCGTATCAGGTCTACGAGGCGCGTGCGCTCGGTGCGGACTGCATCCTGCTGATCGTCGCCGCGCTCGGCGATGCGGCGTTGCTCGAGCTTGCCGCGCTCGCCGACGAACTCGGCATGGACGTGCTCGTCGAAGTGCACGACGGCGAGGAACTCGAGCGCGCGCTGGCGACCTCCGCGCGCCTGATCGGCATCAACAACCGCAACCTGCGCACGTTCGAGACGACGCTGGCCACGACGCTGGACCTGCGTTCGCGCGTGCCCGCGGAGCGCCTGCCCGTCACCGAAAGCGGCATCGTCACGCGCGAAGACGTGGCAAGGATGCGCGCGGCCGACGTGCATGCGTTCCTCGTCGGCGAAACCTTCATGCGCGCGGAAGATCCCGGCGCGGAATTGAAGCGCCTGTTTTCGCCGTAGTGGACGATTCGCGGAAAATCGCCGCCTCGTCCGTCGTCCTGTTCGATTTCGACGGCGTGCTGTTCAAGGGCGACGCCTTCACCACGTTCCTGCGCGAACACTGCCGGCGGCAGTGGTGGCGCGTCGCGCTCGCCGCGCCGCTGCTGTTGTTCGCCGCGCCGTTCGCGCTGGTGCGCAAGACGCGGCGGCGCGCGCTGAGGTTTTTCGTGCATCTGGCGCTGGTCGGCATTCCACTGCCGCGCTATCGCCGGCTCGCGCGCGACTTCGGCGCAGCGCTGGCCTGCGATGCGCGCCGGTTTTCGCGGCCCGCGCTCGAGACGCTCAACGCGCATCGTCACCGGGGCGCGCGCGTCATCGTCGTCACCGGCTGCGAGGAAACACTGGCGCGTGCCATGCTCGACGGCCTCGGACTCGCCGATATCGAGCTCGTCGCATCGCGCTGCGAAGCCGGCCGCCTCGGTCCGCGTATCAAGGTGCACAACGTCGGTTTCCAGAAGGCGCACCAGCTGCGCCTGCGCGGCGTGCGCGCGCCCTGGGATGTCGCCTACGGCGATTCGATCGCCGATCTCGACATGCTCGCCGGCGCGCGCTCGGCCGTGCTCGTCAATCCCGATCGCGTCTTGCTCGCGCGACTGTCGGCGCGCCTGCGCCAGAGGTTGGCCATCGTCGAGTGGTGAGGTCGCGCGCAGGCGTGGCCGCCGCGTCGCGGCGATGGCGTGATCCATCGCACGATTTGCGCCGCGCGTCGCGCCGCCGGCGGCGCAAGCGTCACGCCGCTGTCACGCCGCATCCATATTGATCTGCAAAGGTGTGCGACCACAGGGGACGGGTTCGCGCAGCGTTTGCGCGGCCGGTCCGGCATCCGATTCCAGCCGATGAATTCCGCAGTACAAGCCGCAGCGGCCTTGCCGTCCGCCTCCGCCTCCGCCACGCCCGTCCGTCCGCTTGCCGGCGATGCGGAGTTGCGTGTCGCCGCGCTCGCGCAATGGCTGGAACCGCTGGCGCCGACGACCCCGGTGCTCGCGGTCGGCGAGCGCTTTCTCGATGCGGCCAGCGCGCCGTGGCTGTCGCTGCCGGTCGTCGACGACGGCGTGCCGGTCGGCAGCGTCAGCCGCTACGAGCTCATGCAACGCGTCTACATCAAGCCGTTCGGGCGCGAGTTGTACGGCCGGCGCGCGGTCACGAGCGTGATGCATGCGCAGCCGCTGGTCATCCCGGCCGAGGCGACGATCGAGCAGGCGAGCCGCACGATCGCCGCGCGCATCCGCCAGCCGATCATGGAGGACTTCATCGTCGTCGATGCGGACGGCCGCTACGCCGGCATGGGCAAGGTGCTGGCCGTGCTCGGCGCGATGGAGCGGCGCATGGCCGCGCATTCGCACGAACTCGAACGCGCCAACCGCCAGCTCAGGTCTTCGCAGGCGCAGCTGGTGCAATCGGAAAAGATGGCCTCGCTCGGCCAGATGGTCGCCGGCATCGCACACGAGATCAACACGCCGCTCGGCTACGTGCGCAACAACGTCGACATGACCCGGGAATCGCTGGGCGATGTGCGCGGCCTGATCGGTGCCTACGAACAGGTCGTAGGGTTCTTCGCCGATGGCGGCGATGAGACGCAGCTTTCCGCGCGCCTGCTCGAACTCGATGCGCGGCGCGCGAAGTTCGATGCCGCCGCGCTCGACGATCTGGCGGGCCTGCTCGACGACACCGTGTTCGGCGTCGACCAGATTTCCGAACTGGTCGGCAACCTCAAGGATTTCAGCCGTCTCGACCAGGCGCACGTCGCGCGCGTCGACGTGCATCAGTTGATCGAAAGCGCGCTGAAGATCGGCGGCAATCTGCTGCGCAAGAAGAACATCGAAGTCGTGCGCCAGTTCGGCACCGTGCCCGAGATCGTCTGCTCGCCGGCGCAGATCAACCAGGTGCTGCTCAACCTGATCAGCAACGCGGCGCAGGCGATCGGCCACGGGCAGGGCCGCATCGGCGTGCGCACGCATGCGGTCGGCCGGTATCTGCTGATCGCGGTCGAGGACAACGGCTCCGGCATCCCTGCCGAGCATCTCGCGCGCATCTTCGATCCGTTCTTCACGACCAAGCCGGTCGGCCAGGGCACCGGGCTCGGCCTGTCGATCTGCTACCAGATCATCGAACAGCATCGCGGCCGCATCCGCGCCGTGTCCACGCCCGGGGCCGGCACGCGCTTCTTCATCGCGCTGCCGGTGCGCGGCAACGCGGAGGCGGCGGCATGAACGACGCACGCGCCACCGTGCTGTTCGTCGACGACGAGGAGCGCATCCTGCGCTCGCTGCGCATGCAGTTCCGTGGGCGCTACGACGTGCTGACCGCGGGTTCGGGCAGCGAAGCGCTCGAGCTCGTGCGCGGCCGCGTCGTCCACGCCGTGGTCAGCGACCAGCGCATGCCGGGCATGCTCGGCGCCGAACTGCTGAGCCAGGTGCGCGAAATCTCGCCGGCGACGATGCGTCTGCTGCTGACCGGTTATTCCGACATGCAGGCGATCGTCAGTTCGGTCAACGAGGGCGAGATCTTCCGCTTCATCGAAAAGCCGTGGCAGCCGCAACGCCTGGCCGAGGCGGTCGAGCAGGCCGTGCAGGTCGCGCGGCGCGAACTCGCCGCTGCCGTGCCACTGCCGATCGCGGCGCCCGCCCCGACCCTGGACGAGGCCGGCATCCGCCTGCTGACCATGGACGAGGACCCGGCAACGTTCGCGCTCGTGCGCGAACTCGCCGGTGCGCGTTGCGTCGTCGAATACGCGCAGACGCTGGAAGGCGCCCTCGCGGTGCTCAGCGAGCAGGAGATCGCGATCGTCATCGCCGGCCTGCGCCACCGCAGCGACGACATGGTCGGTGCGCTGAAGACGCTCAAGCGCTACAGCCCGGGCACGCTGACGATCGCGGTGTCGCCTCCCGGCGACAGCTACGGCCTGATCGAGCTGATCAACCAGGGCCAGATCTACCGGTTCCTGCCCAAGCCGCTGTCGCGCGAACTGCTGCGCCGCAGCCTGCAGTCGGCGGTCGACCACTACCGGCGCATCCGCGCCGCGCCGCTGCTCGCCGCGCGCCATGCGGTCGAAGAGCCGGCCGCGGCGGAACCGTCGGCCTCGCTGTCCTCGCGCCTGCTCGGCTACTGGCGGCGCATCCGCGACAACGGGCGCATGCAGCAGGGCGCCTGAACCCGGGCGGCGTTCGCGGCCGCCGGCCGCCGCTTGCATCCAGGCGCTTGAACAGATACGTTAGCGCTAACGTAAGTGCTTTCGGATATCGTCATGTTCCTCCAGTCCCAGGCCGAACTCGCGCTAGGCAGCCGCTTCAAGGCGCTGAGCGAACATTGCTACCGCATCGCCAACGCGGCCTACCGTGCGACCGGCATCGAACTCGATGCGCACTGGTTTCCGGTGCTGCGCTACGTGCAGGTCAAGGGGCCGGGCACGGTCACGCAGATCGCGCAGGCGATCGGGCAGACGCATTCGGCCGTGAGCCAGCTGGCGACGCGGCTGGTGCGCGAAGGCTGGCTCGTGCGCAAGTCCGACCGCGCCGACGCGCGGCGCAGCGTGCTCGACCTGTCCGCCGCGGGCGAACGGCGCCTCGCGCAGATGGGCCCGGTCTGGACCGCGATCCGGCGCGCGACGGCGGCGCTGCTCGCCCGCCACGCGGGCGATCTCGGCAGGGCGCTGGCCGCGCTCGAGGCCGAGCTTGCCGGCGAGCAGGTGTTGCGCGAAATCCTCGCGCAGCACGCGCGCCTGGCCGTGGCGAAGGTCGAGATCGCACCGTTCAAGCCGGCCTTGCGCGAGCACTTTTATCGCATCAACGCGCAGTGGCTGGAACGCTACTGGTCGCTCGAGCCGATCGACCGCGACGTGCTGAGCGAGCCGGAAAAGCACGTGCTCAAGCCGGGCGGCGCGATCTTCTACGCGCTGGCCGACGGCGAGGTGATCGGCACGGTGGCGCTGATCAAGGACGCCGCGGCCGGCGAGTACGAGGTGTCGAAGATGGGCGTCGAGGCCGGCTGGCGCGGCAAGGGCGCGGGACGCCTGCTGCTCGACGCGGTCGTGGCCGAGTTCCGGCGGCGCAAGGGCAGGCTGCTGTTCCTCGAATCGAACTCGAAGCTGGGCCCGGCGCTGAATCTGTACGCAAGTGCCGGCTTCGTGCACCAGCCGGCGTTGCGGCCGGGCTCGCATTACGCGCGCTCCGACGTCTACATGATCTACGCGGGAAAACCCGTGGCGAAGGCCGCGAAAACGGTCAAGCGCTCGCGCGGCCGTTAGCCGGGCAACCATTCCCGCAGGCAGCGGGAATGGCCAAGGCAGTACTCGCGCGCTCAGCGCGAGTCGAACACCACCATGTTCTTGCCCGACACCGATATCATGCCCTGGCTTTCGAGCTGCTTGAGCACGCGCCCGACCATCTCGCGCGAGCAGCCGACGATGCGGCTGATTTCCTGGCGCGAGATGCGGATCTGCATGCCGCGCGGGTGCGACAGCGCGTCCGGTTCGGTCGTCAGGTCGATCAGGGTCTTGGCGACGCGGTTGGTCACGTCCATGAAGGCGAGGCGGCTGACCTTGCGCGAGGTGTTGAGCACGCGATTGGTGAGCTGGGTGCCGATCGCGAACAGGATCTTCGGCAGGTCCTCGCGCAGCGGGCCCGCGGCGAGCTGGAACAGGCGCTCATAGCTGATTTCGGCGAGATCGCAGGGCGTGCGCGTGCGCACGGTGACTTCGCGCTGCGGCGTCTCCACGAACAGGCCCATCTCGCCGATGAATTCGCCGGCGTTGATGTAGGCGAGGATCAACTCGCGTCCTTCCTCGTCCTCCGAGGAAACGGTGACCGAGCCGTCGATGATGAAATAGAGGATGTTCGCCGAGTCACCCGGCCGGATGATCACGGTCTTGCGCGGGTAGTGGCGTAGGTGGCAGTCTTCCAGAAAGCGGTTCAAGGCTGCCTGGTCCAGGACCAGAGCCGCGGGCGTCTGCACGCGCGCTACGGCTTTCTGCAGGGTGTAACGCAAGGGCTGGGGCACGCTCGACCTCTTCATTATGTATCGTTGGTTGCACACATGGGTCGCCGATCACCCCCTGAACGCACGGAGCCCAGCAGGGCCCCCAGATCGACATTTCCGCATCTTAGACGAAAAAGACGGCAAAGCGTATCGTCGTGGAAAAATTTGCGGACGAGGGTGCAAGTGTGTCGCGCAGTTCACGAAATTGCTGCGCCGCATCTTCGACTCGGGCGGCCGCGACTGCCTGGAAGCGGGTTTTTTTATCTCTCGCGGCAACGATTCCTTTCGTCGCCGGCCTGGTCGCCGCTCCTTCCGGATTCCGTCCGTAGCCGACTTGGCACGTGTCGTTTCCGAGGGTTCGTCTGTAGTCGACTTGGCTCATGTCGTCTCCAAAAGGTTTCTCCTGTAGCAAAACTGGCCCATGCCGTTTCCGAGGTTTCGTCTGTAGTCGACTTGGCTCATAATTCGCCCCCTTCACCGGCCGGCGGTGCGTTTTGCGAGGAATACAACCATGGTCAAGCCCATCCCGCGTCTGAAGCTCCAGGGCTTCAACAACCTGACCAAGGCGCTCAGCTTCAACATCTACGACATCTGCTACGCGGTGACGCCCGAACAGCGCGACCGCTACATCGAGTACATCGACGAGGCCTACGATTCCGATCGCCTGACCAAGATCCTCACCGACGTGGCCGACATCATCGGCGCGAACATCCTCAACATCGCGCGCCAGGACTACGATCCGCAGGGCGCCAGCGTGACGATCCTGATCTCGGAGGAGCCGGTGATCGACAAGCGCGACGCGGGGCGCGAAATCATTGCCGACGCCATGGTCGAGCACAACGAGGCCAGCGTCGTCGCGCACCTGGACAAGAGCCACATCACGGTGCATACCTACCCGGAGACGCATCCGCACAACGGCATCGCGACGTTCCGCGCCGATATCGACGTGGCCACCTGCGGCGTGATTTCCCCGCTCAAGGCGTTGAACTACCTGATCGACAGCTTCGAGTCCGACATCGTGACGATGGACTACCGCGTGCGCGGCTTCACCCGCGACGTGAAGGGCAAGAAACACTACATCGACCACCGCATCAACTCGATCCAGGAATATCTGGCCAAGCACATCCGCAACAAGTACGAGATGTTCGACGTCAATGTGTATCAGGAAAACATCTTCCACACGAAGATGCACGTGAAGGAGTTCGACCTCGAAACCTACCTGTTCGAGGCGCACGCCAAGGATTTGTCGTTCAAGGAACGCCTGCGCATCGAGTCGCTGCTCAAGCGCGAGATCGAGGAGTTGTTCCACGGGCGCAATTTGTCCTGATCGTTGCGGCGCGATTCATCGCGCCTGCCAACTGTCTCCTCTACCGACGTGTTCGTGTCGGGGAGAGGGTCAGGATGAGGGGGCGCTCTTGATCTTGCTTTTGATTTCTTCCGGCCGCGTCCCTTCGGTTTTCCGCGCGCGTCCGGCGCACGGGCTACTTCCTTGACTTCGGGCATCCTGCCCTTTGCCGCTTCGCGGCCAGCTTCGCTGTTCGCGCCGCTCCAGCGGCGCAGCGCTCGTGCAAAGAAAGTAGCCAAAGAAACACGCTCCGGATGCCGCGCTCGCAGCTTCGCTGCGAGTTCGCAAGGTCAGGCCGGGGTCCGTTGAACGCACATCCCTGTCCGTGCAACGAACTCGCGCGCGTCGTGCGCGCGATCCTGCGGACATCTCCGTCCTGCCCTCGCCGCGGCAAACGGGGCCTTGGGATCAAGAGCGAAGCCAAAGCCAAAGCAGGCGCGTGCAGCGCCCGGCGATTACCTTTGGCCTATGCGTCGTTGGTGCGCGCTGAATAGACTGACCAGTCGCAATTTTTTCCGGAGGCTATCCCATGAAGCGCACCCTCGTCTGGCTGGCTTGCGCCGGCTTCATTGCTGCCTGCTCGCAGTCCGCCCCGCCGCCGGCCGAGAAAGCTCCTGCCCCGGCTGCCGCTGCGCCAACCCCGCCGCCGCTGACTTCGGGCGTGACGAAGGAAAACATGGACACGGCCGTACGCGCGCAGGACGACTTCTACCGTTACGTCAATGGCCACTGGCTCGACGCATTCCAGATTCCCGACGACAGGCCGATGAGCGGCGCCTTCGTCAAGCTCGACGACGAGGCCAAGACCAATATCCGCGCGATCATCGAGGACGCGGCGGCGAAACCCGATCCGGCGAACAAGGACAAGCAGAAGATCGCCGATCTCTACGCGAGCTTCATGGACGAGGCCGCGCTCGAGGGCGCGGGCCTGAAGCCGCTCGAGGTCGAATTCGCGCGCATCGACGCGCTCAAGGACAAGAAGGAGATTCCCGCGCTGGTCGCGCACTTCCTGCAGATCGGCGCGACCGCACCGTTCGGCAGTTTCGTCCACCAGGACAACAAGGACTCGACCAAATACGTCGTCGACCTGCAGCAGGACGGCCTCGGTCTGCCCGACCGCGACTACTACCTCGAGAATGACGCCAAGCTCAAGCAGATCCGCGAGGCCTACGCGAAGTTCATCGAGAAGATGCTGGCGATGTCCGGCGACAAGGCCGCGGCCGCGAACGCCAAGGCGATGCTCGCCCTCGAAACCGAGCTCGCGCGCGTGCAGTGGACGAAGGTGCAACTGCGCGATCCGATCAAGGGCTACAACAAGGAGTCGTTTGCCGACCTGGCCAAACTCGCGCCGGGCTACGACTGGAAGAGCTTCCTCGTCGCCGCCGGCATCGAGGGCAAGACCGACTATGTCATCGTCGGCCAGCCGAGCTATTTCAGCGGCATGGACAAGATCCTCGCGAAAACGCCGCTGGCGACGCTGAAGACGTATTTCCGCTGGCAGCTGCTGCGCAACTACGCGAAGTATCTGAACAAGGACTTCGTCGACGCGCGCTTCGCGTTCTATGGCACCGAGCTGCGCGGCGTGCCCGCCGACCAGCCGCGCTGGAAACGCGGCGTCGGCCTGACCGAAGGCCTCATCGGCGAGGCGGTCGGCAAGCTCTACGTGGCCAAACACTTCCCGCCCGAGTCCAAGGCGCGCATGGACCAGCTCGTCAAAAACCTGCTCGCCGCGTACCAGCAGAGCATCGACACGCTGGACTGGATGAGCGCGGAGACGAAGAAGGCGGCGCAGGAGAAACTCGCCAAGTTCATGCCGAAGATCGGCTACCCGGACAAGTGGCGCGACTATTCCTCGCTCGAGATCAAGCGCGACGATCTCGTCGGCAACGTCATGCGCGGCAACGCGTTCGAGTACCAGCGCAACATCGACAAGCTCGGAAAGCCCGTTGACCGCGCCGAATGGGGCATGACGCCGCAGACGGTCAACGCCTACTACAACCCCGAACTCAACGAAATCGTGTTCCCGGCCGCGATCCTGCAACCGCCGTTCTTCGACGCCAAGGCCGACGACGCGGTCAACTACGGCGGCATCGGCGCGGTGATCGGCCACGAGATCTCGCATGGCTTCGACGACCAGGGTTCGCAGTACGACGGCGACGGCAACCTGCGCGACTGGTGGACGGCAGCCGATCACGAGAAGTTCGCCGCGAAAACCAAGGCGCTCGTCGCGCAGTACGCCGCGTTCGAACCGGTGCCTGGCTACCACCTCAACGGCGAGTTGACGCTGGGCGAGAACATCGCCGACAACTCGGGCCTCGCGATCGCGTACAAGGCCTACCAGATCTCGCTCGGTGGCAAGCCGGCGCCGACGCTGGACGGCTTCAGCGGCGATCAGCGCGTCTACATCGGCTGGGCGCAGGCCTGGCAGGCCAAGGTGCGCGACAAGTTCGCGATCGAGCTGATCAAGTCCGATCCGCATTCGCTGCCGGTCGATCGCGTGCTCGGCACGCTGGCCAACCAGGCGCCGTTCTACGATGCGTTCGGCGTCAAGCAAGGCGACAAGATGTACGTGGCGCCGGAAAAGCGCGTGACGATCTGGTAACGAATGTCAGTCCGTCGCAGGGGCGCGATTCGTCGCGCCCGCTTTTGGGCAGCGGAAGTTCAAGAGCCGGGCTCGACTGTTTTGGAATCCTTTGCGCGAGACGCGCAAAAGTCGAGCCTCCTGCGAATTGCGCCGCTGCTATTTGCGGTTGATCAGCCAGAAAATCAGCGCCGCACCGCCGATGCCGATCCAGTAGTCGGCCGGCACGCCGAGCAGCCAGTGCTTGTGCCACGGCACGTGTTCCGGCGCGAAGCGGCTCCAGCCGAACGCCGGGTTGAACACGAACCACGCCGCGTCCTCGATCATCCAGAACAGCATCACTCCGGCCAGCGCCTGCGCCGCCGCGCGCAAAGTATACTCTGCGAAAAACACCAGCGGCGAGAAGAACGCGAGCGCCATAAAGCTGAACACCCAGGCGTGATAGCCGGTCATCGGCCGTCCGCCCCAGAAGAGGTCGAGCAGCCAGTGCGATTCGATGCGCCAGGTCGGCAGCTTGGCCGCCCAGCCCGAAGCGCCTTCGATCTGCACCTCGACCTCGGCGAAGAAGCAGGCCATCAGCAGCACCCAGCCGATGTAGGCGAGGGTGCGCGGCCAGCCGGGGGTCGCCGGGGACGTCGTCGCCGCGCTCATCGCACGCCGCCGAGCACGCGATCCAGCACTGCCCGCGCCGCTTGCGGTTTGCCGAGCGCGCGGCTGCGCGCCGCCATCGCCGCAAGCGTGGCCGGCTCGGTCATGAGGCGCGCGATCTTGTACTCGACGCCGATCGTGTCGTAGGCGAGCCAGGCCGCGCCTTCCTCCATCAGATAGCCGGCGTTGTGTTCCTCCTGCCCGGGAATCGGCGAGATCAGCAGCATCGGCCGGCCGATGGCCAGGCATTCGGAAACGGTCAGCCCGCCGGGTTTGGTCACGACCAGGTCGCTCGCCGCCATGAGCTTGTGCATCCGGTCGGTGAAGCCGAGCGCGAGCAGGCGCCGCGGATGCTGCGCGGCGAGCGCGTCGAGCTTCTGTTTCGCCTCGGCGTTGCGCCCGGCGACCGCGACGATCTGGAAATCGCCGGCGAGGCCGAGCACGCGTTGCACGAGCGTCGGCAGGTCGCCGACGCCGGCGCCGCCGGCGACGATGAGGATCATGCGACGCGACGGGTCGAGGCCGAGTTCACGCACGCAGGCACCGCGATCCAGCTCCGCGGAATCGGGTTGGGCGAATGCCGGCATCACCGGAATGCCGGTGACGTGCAGGCGATCCGCGCGCAGCCCGCGCGCGCGCATGCGGAACGCGACTTCGTTCGTCGCCGCGAAATAGCCGGCCAGGTCGGGCACCAGCCACATGTTGTGCAGGTCGTAGTCGGTCACCTGCAGCCAGATCGGGCAGGGCAGATGGCCTTGCTCGGCCTCGCGCTTGAGCAGCTCCGCCGGCAGGAAGTGCGTGCAGATCACCGCGTCGGGCCGGCGCTTGCGCACCTCGCGCCGCAGCGCGCCGCTGGACAGGCGCTCGATGCCGCGGCGCAGGCGTTGCGAGGCCGCGCCGTGCGGCGTCGTGTCGGTCTTGCGGTGCACCTGCTCCCAGATCGCCGGATGCTCGTTGATGAGTCTGATGTAACCGTCGGTGTACATCTTGCGGAAGCCCGCGGCGACGAAATCCATCGCGTCGAGGTGGGCGACCTCGGGCGCGTCGGGCAGCGTGCGCGCGGTCGCTTCGAGCGCCTGCGCGGCGCGCACATGGCCGTTGCCGGCGCTGACGCTGAGGATCAGGAGTCTGGTCATCGATTCGTGCTCGACGGTTCGTCAGCGCAATCTACGGGTTTGCCGCCAGCGTTTTCAACTGCGTTTCGCGCGCTGCCTTGTCCATGCGTGCAAGCTCGCGCACGCGTGCGTGGAAGCGCGACCAGTCGTTGCCGGCTCGCGCGAACAGCGCGGCGAACGCCGGCATCCAGCCGTCGTAGAGGCCGAACGGCAGCAGGCTTGCGTTGTTGATCGGCCTGGCGACGTAGGCGTCGTAGCGATGGTCGTCTGGCCAGTGCGTGTCGCGCCAGTCGGCGTAGCGTCTGCGGAAATCGGCGATCTCGTCGCGCTTGGCGGCATCCATCGTGGCGGTGTCGAGATTGCTCGCATAGAGCCGGTGCAGGCGCTCGCGCAGGTCGAGCACGAGGCGCGTGAAGTCGTCGTCGGCCTGGCGGTTGTGTTCCGCGTGCAAGCTTTCGCCGCGCGCCGCGCGCCATTCGCGCAGGCCTTCGTCCTGCACGAAGCTCGCGAACGATTCGTTGAACGCGGTGTCGTCCTTCACGTAAAGCAGCTGATGCGCGAGTTCGTGGAAGATCGTGCCGATCAGTTCGTCGTCGTCCCGGCGCAGCATCGTCGAAGTGACCGGATCGGCAAACCAGCCCAGCGTCGAGTAGGCGGTGACGCCGCCGACGTAGACGTCGTCGCCGCGTGCTTCCAATCGCGCCGCTTCGGCCTTCGCCAACGCCTCGTCGAACCAGCCGCGATACGGCACGCAGCCGGCGATCGGAAAACAGTGCAGGATCGGATCGACCGAGTAGCGCGGCGCGGCGAACACGTTCCAGACGACATAGGGCCGCTTCAGGTCCACATAGGCCGTGTAGCTGCGATTGTCGGGCAGGCCGAGACGGGTCGAGGCGAAACGGCGGGCATCCTGCGCGAGGCGCAGGCGCGCGGCGAGTTTCGCATCGGTCGCGGGATCGGCGAGGAGCTTGGCGATCGGCTCGCGCGCGCTCACGAGCTGTGCCTGCCCATGCGCGACATGGGCGACGTAGCGCAGGGTCGAGCAGGCGCTGGCGAGAAGGCTGAGCATCGCGATGCAGGCGATCCGGATGCGGATTCGGGATGACATTGTCGCCGACGGCATGGCGCCATTGTGCCCGGCAGCGCTATCGCCCGGGTGAAATGTGCGCGCGTGGAGCGCTTGAAGTCGACCCGGTGCTTCAGTGTGCCGTCAGCTGCGCGCGCAGGTCGGCTGCATAGGGCGATGCCGACCCTTGCAACAACGGTCCGACTTCATCGCGCAGCCGGATGGCTTCGTCTTTCCTGCTTTGCGCAGTCAGCGCATTGATCAGGGCGACCTTCACTTCGAGCACACGCGGATCGTCGGCAGGATGCGGCGGGTTGCGTACCGCCAGTGCTTCGCGCAGCAACGGCTCCGCCTCGCCGGGTTTGCCTGCAGCCAGGCGTGCGCGCGCTTGCGCGAACAACGCGATGCCCAGTTGGAAATGATGCGGCGGGAACGCTTTGCGCGCATACGCCATCGCGGAATCCGCGGTGACATTGGCCGTCGTGGTGTCGCCGGAATCCAGCTGTGCTTCGGCCAGCGCGGCCAGAGCGCGCGGTCGCCAGTTGTCGCTTTCCTTCAACGACGCCAGACATCCTTCGTCGTTCAGCGACTGGAATTGCTTCATTGCCTGCGCAGGCTGGTGTGCGAGACGCAAGGTCACGCCGAGCCGCTCGCGCAATCCGCATGTGCGGAACGGCGTCGGCTTCGTGGCGAGCGCCTCGCGAAACGCGGCCTCGGCCTCGGCAAAATGCCCCTGCAGCAGCAAGACGGTACCGAGATGGCTGCGCGTGGTCACGCTGTGCTGACTTCGCTGCCCCTGCGCTTTGTCGATCAGGGCCAGCGCCTGTTCGAGCAATGCCCTGGCTTCAGCGAAACGGCCCAACGCCTGATAGTCCTGGGCCGCGCCGTCGAGGTAGGCGACGATTTGCAGCGGAGCGGCCGCGACGGCCGGCGATGCCTTGGCCTGCTCCAGCAGCTGCAGTCGTTGCGGCAAGGCTTCGGCATAGCGCCCGGCGCCTTCGATGTCGCCGAGCAGGTTGTGGCGCAGGCTCAGCGTGTCGGGGTTGTCGGGATCCAGAATGCCGATTTTCATCTGCAGCGCTTTCCGGTGCGCCTCCTCGGCGCGAGCGAAGTCGCCAGCCTGATAGTGGAGGCTGCCGATTTCGTTGAGCACATGCGCCGCATGCAGGCTGTCTTCGCCGTAAATGCCCCGCATGATGCGGAGTGCCTGGTCGAATGCGGCATCGGCGTCCATCCAGCGCTCCAGCTCTGCCGACGCGCGCCCCAATTTCACCCACGCTTCAGCAACCGGTTCGCTGCGTTCGCCGAGTACGGCCTGGTCCCGTGGAATGGCTTCATGCAACAGCGCGATCGCCCCGTCGCTGTCGTTCTGTGCGATCAGGTCCGCGGCCATGACCCAGTGCGCCTGCGCGATGTGTTCGGCGTTGCGCTCGCGCGTAGGCTGCAGCAGCGCGACGCCTTGACGCGCATGCGCGAGTGAATCGGCGAATCGGGACTGAACCTCGCCCTCGAGCGTGGCCAGACTCACGAGCACGCGGCCGCGAACCTCATCGGGGATGCGCGCGGCTTCGCTCGCGACGAGCGCCTGCTTGAGCAAGGTGTCGGCGCGGGCGTAGTCGCCGAGATCGACGTAGAGCTGCGCCAACAGCGCGGAAACATCGGTTTGCAGGGCCGGTTGGCCGGCAAAACGCCGCCGCATTTGTTGCTCGCCTTTTTCCAGCAGTTGATGCGCATCGAGCGGACGACCCTTGTTTTCTTCGGGATTGGCCTGCTGGAACACCGTGACCATGAATTGCCGCACGGCGGCTGCGCGCTGCGCTTCGTCGCGGGCGATGCTGGCCTGGCGCAGGCTGACGACGGCCGCGGCAAGACACGCGGCGAACGCGATCGCTGCAGCGCCGAGCACATAGCGATTGCGCCGGGCGAATTTGCGGAATCGATAGCCGACGCTGTCGCGGCGCGCCGCGATCGGCCGGCCCTCGAGATGGCGTCGGATGTCGGTGGCGAGCGCCTCCGCCGATGCATAGCGACGCGGTGGTTCGGCGGCGATCGCGGTCAGCGCGATGCGATCCAGATCGCCGCGCAGCGCGCGCCGGCGGGGGTTCGCGTCGATGGCGGTTGAATCGAGTGCGGCGCTTGGCGGCGGCGGTTCGCCCGCGTGCTGCGTTCCGTCACGAGGCATCCCGAAATCGGCGCGCGGCGGACGCCTGTCCGCGAGCAGTTCGTACAACACGACGCCAAGCGCATACACGTCGGTCGCCGTGGTGATCGCCGCGCCGGTGAACTGTTCGGGCGCGGCGTAGTCCGGCGTCAGCAGGCGTGCGGCGGTCTGCGTCGGCGCGTCTGCGTCGGTCGTCGCCAGCACCTTGGCGATGCCGAAATCGAGCAGTTTCGGCGTGCCGTCCGCGGTGACGAAGATGTTCGCCGGCTTCAGGTCGCGATGCACGACGAGATTCTGGTGCGCGTACTGCACCGCCTCGCAGACGCGCAGGAACAGGTGCAGGCGCGCACGCACGTCGAGTGCCCGCGCGCGTGCGAAGTCGGTAATCGGCACGCCGTCGACGTACTCCATCACCAGATAGGGCGCGCCGTCGGCGCCGATGCCGCCGTCGATCAGGCGCGCGATGCTGGCGTGCTCGAGTCGCGCGAGAATCTGGCGCTCGCGGCGGAAGCGCTGCAGCAGGCCCGGTGTCGGCCAGGCGAGTTGCTTGACCGCGACGCGCTGCTCGAATTCACCGTCGCTGCGCTCGGCCAACCACACCTCGCCCATGCCGCCGCTGCCGATCGAACGCAGTACGCGATAGACACCGAACCGATGCGGCATGCCTTCCGCGCCGTGGGGTGCTGCGGTTGCGCTGGCCGCGGCGATCAAGGCCGGCGGCGCTTCCAGAAAATCCGACGCTCTGGCATCGGCGCGCAGCAAGCATTCGACTTCGGCGCGAAGCACGGCATCGCCGTCGCAGGCTCGATCCAGCCAGACCGCGCGTTCCTCCGGTGCGATGTCGATCGCCGCATCGAACAGTTCGCCGACACGTCGCGGGTCCACGGTCATGGCTCTGGGTGCAGCGTCGCGTACAGTTGTGCCTTGGCGCGGCGCCAATCGCGATTGAGCGTGCGTTCGCTCACATCGCGCAACACGGCGATCTCGCCGATGCCGAGGCCGGCGAAGAAACGCAACTCGACCAGTTCCGCCAGCCGCGGCTCCGCCGCTTCGAGCGAGTCGAGCGCATGGTTCAGGCGCAGCAACTCGTCCGCTTCGAGTCCGCCGCCGGGAACGCCGAGTGCCTCGTCGAGTTCGACCAGCCGCGCCTCGCTGCCGCCGCGTTTTTCTGCCACGTGCGCACGCGCGCGATCGATGACGATCTGGCGCATGGCCTTGGCCGCGAGGGCAAAAAAATGCGTGCGTCCGTGCAGCGGGCGCCCTTCGGAGTGGGCGAGTTTCAGATAGGCCTCGTGCACCAGCGCCGTGGTGTTCAGCGAATGCCCGGCCGATTCGGCCAGACGCTTGCGCGCCAGCTGCTTCAGCTCGCGGTACACGCGCGCAAACAAGGCGTGCAGCGCCTGCGCATCGCCATTGTTGACCGCTTCCAGCAGCCCTGTGACTTCGCCCCCGACCATGCGAACCCCGCTCCCCCGGAACCGCTGGAACGAGTATACACGCGCCGCCCGCGCGGGCGTCCGCGCCGCTTCGCGCCGTCTTCGCCACCCGCGCCGCGACACGGCGGCAGGCACGATGTCGGTTTTTTTCGTCGATTGCCGTATGAGCCGACAAGACCCGGAAGCGGAATACCGAACGTATCCATTCGGCAAATCCTGTCAAAACCCAAGAGGTGGCCCCATGCCCGGTATCGGCAAGATTTCCATTGCGGTAGCAGGCGTCATCGTGTTCGGTGGCGGCATCGTCGTTCCTTCACAGTCCGTCGCACAGGCGGCCTGTACGCAATGGGACATGAGCGGCGAATGGGCGATCGAGCAGACCAATCAACCGAGCCCGACTTCCTTCACACTCGAACAAACGGGGACTGACCTTCAAGGCACCGCCTCCTACCGTTACACCCGGGAACATGGGGGTCCCATATTGGATATCGGGAGCGTAGTCGATGACTATGCGGGTCATGGCCCCGCCGTCGGAACGATCCAGGGTGATTCCCTCAAGCTCACCGTGTACTGGAACAACAACACCATCGGCATCTATGAAGGCCGGGTCGGTCGCCAGGGGCTGATCGTGGGCAGCACCTACGATGCGAACAGTCGGCCGTGCCCGCCCGGCGCCCTGGCTTGCCCGCCACAAACCAAGGCGGATTGGCACAGCAATCGAACCGCCAGGTGCCTCGCGCATGGCTCCCCGGGTCTTGCCCCTGCCGCCAAACCGACGGTGGCCCTGGGCCGCGCCACGCCTTCCACAACGCCGGCGCCAGCCACGTCGATTTGCGAAGCGGCCAGGTCGGCGCGCGCACGCAATTCGCCCGCCGCAGCCAGCCTCGAGCGCCAATGCCAGGCGCAAAGTGCACAAGCTTCAAGGCCCGCGTTCGACGCGCCAGGCGATTCGCGCGGCCTGAATCGATCGCGCTCCGTGGTTGACGAGGCGTCGAAGAAGGATCGCATCGCCCGCGGCTCGGACCTCGCCAGCGAGGATCCCTTGGCGAATGAGCTGCGCAATTCGCTTCTCGACGATGCGCGCATCAACGGATTCGACTATGGCATGGCCGTGGCCGAGGGCCAGACCGCCAACGGGCCGGGCAAGCAGGCCATTCAAGACGCATTGAGTGCGGGCGAACAGTACGGTTTCAGACTCGCCGTCCAGTACTCGCTGGATCGCAATGCCAATGCCGACCTGGCCGCCAGAGGCGCCGCGATCGTCAATGCCGACCACAGCGTCATGGATGCCCGCGAATCCAAGCCGGGCTTGGGAACCCGGTGGCTTGCCGGCAACAACCCCAGTTTCTACCGGCTCGGTTTCAATATCGCCACGGGACTATTCGGCGATCGGGCGCTCGGCGCGGTGGGCAACAGGCAGATGGGGCCTGGGTCCCTGCAGATCCGCAACGCGCTTTCCTCCGCCAGCGCGCAAAAAGGATTTGACGACGCGGTCGCGTTCCATCTCGGTCGCAACTACGGCTACTGAGTATTTTCGATTCAGTTGCTCGACGACATGACGCCGGAACCCGGCGCGGTTCCATTGGAGGTGGTTCCGATGTACGACCCGATGCCGGCCGACCCCGACTCCGGACCGCCGAACCTCCGGACTCCCGAGAGCGCCAGCGCAGCCCGCCGCTCGGGAATCTCGGCCCTCGTCTTTTGTCTTGCCATGGGCCTGGTCGCGATGGGGCTCGGCATTCGCGGAATCGCGACCGGCGAGGTGTTTCGCGGCAATCGCGGCATGGACTTCAGCGCATGGGAGTTCACGGGCGTCGGCTTGTTTCTGGCCGCTTTCGGTGGATGCGGACTTGTTCGGGAGATGCGTGCGCGCAAGGGCTAAGCGGTGGGCGCAATAGGCGCGATAAACGTACACGGCCGGCCGATGTCGGTTTTTCCCGCCGATTGCCGTATGAGCCAAGGAGAACCAGAAAGCGGCGGTCGAGCCTTGCGCCGTCCGGGGCGGTTCTCAACGACGATTTTCCGGGAGAAAACCATGACGTTCCGCTCGCTCTGCGTCGCGTTTGTCGCCGTGCTTTTCTGTGCGCCGGGATGGGCGGCGACGATTACGGTCGATTCCACTGCCGACACCGTGGCGGCCGATGGTCAGGTGACGCTGCGCGAAGCGATCACCGCCATCAACGCCGGCACTCCGCCCAACGGCGACGTCGTTGCCGCGGGGGCCTACGGCAGCAACGATACGATCGAATTCAACATCGCCGGCGCGGGCGTGCATGTGATCACGCTGGCTGCCAATCTGCCGAACATCAACAAGTCGGTATACATCAACGGCTATTCGCAACCGGGATCGAGTCAGAACAGCAATCCGCTCAACGCGGGCATCAACGCGGTGCTCAAGATCGAAATCGCCGGCATGCCGGGCGTGGACGGCCTGAACATCTACGGCGCGCCTACCACGATCCGCGGACTGGCGATTCATGGCTATCGCGCCATCGGCGTCTATACCAGCCAGGTCGTCATCGCCGGCAATTTCATCGGTACCGATGCGGGCGGCACGACGGCATTGCCCGGGCTTGGCGGCGCCTTCGGCATTCAAGTCTTTTCGTACCTGACGCCCGCCAGCGATGTGACGATCGGCGGGTCCAACGTCGAGGATCGCAATCTCATCGTGCCCGGCGGCGGCAGCGGCTTCTATGGCCTGGGCGTGCAGCTTCCGTACCTCGCGCCGGGCCCCGGTACCAACTATCGCATCCAGGGCAACTACATCGGCACGGACATCACCGGCAAGCTCGCGCTGTCGAACGGGCGGGGCCTCGACGCGATTTCCAACGCGGCCGTGGTCGACAATCTGATCTCGGGAAATCCCGGAGGCGCGATCCAGTTGCTCGACCACGACGTCGTGCAGGGCAACCTGATTGGCACCCAGCGCGACGGCGTCACCCCGTTGGGCAACGGAAATTTCGGCGGCATCGAAATCCACGGCGGGAATTCGACCATCGGCGATGCCGCGGGGAACGTCATCGCCAACAACGCCGGCTATGGCATCGTTATCTACAACGGCTCCACGCAGGGAAGCAGCAACGTCAATACCCGGAACTGGATAAGCCGCAACGCCATTTACGCGAACGGACGTCTCGGCATCAGTCTGGACTACAGCCCGTTCGTGTTGGCGAACGACGCGGGCGATCTCGACAGCTGGGCGGCCGACAAGGTCGGCAACGACGGCCAGAACTACCCGGTGATCACTTCCGCCGTGCTGAACGGCGGCAACGTCGCCATTTCGGGCAGCTTCAACGGCATCGCCGGAAGCGGGTTCGTCATGGAGTTCTTCGCCAGCGCCGCATGCGACGCCTCCGGTTACGGTCAGGGCCAGAGCTACATTGGCGGGACCGCTATCGTCACCGACGCCAGCGGCAGCGCGAGCTTCGGTCCATTGAGCCTCGCGTTGCCTGCAGGCCAGGCGGTCATCACCGCCACCGCGACGGACGCGGCGAAAAACACGTCGGAATTTTCCAGGTGCCTGACCGCGACGCCGGCCGCGACGACGCCGGCCACCACCACGACCACCGTCGTGTCCTCGCTCAATCCTTCGATCTCCGGCCAATCGGTCACCTTCACCGCAACGGTGACGGGCGCTGCGCCGACCGGCAGCGTGCAGTTCAAGGACGGCGCGAGCAATCTCGGCGCGTCGGCGGCCATGAGCGGCGGCGTCGCGACGCTGACCACCTCGGCGCTTGGCGTCGGCACGCATCCGATCACCGCGGTGTACAGCGGCGATCCGAACAATCTCACCTCGACCTCCGCCATTTTGAATCAGGTGGTGAACGCGCTGACACCACCGCCGCCACCCGTTGCGTCCGTGCCGGCGCCCATGCTCGGCGCGTGGGCGGCAGCGCTGCTGGCTTCGGCGCTGGCGGCGATGGCGGGTGCGCGTGTGGAAGCGCGCCGTCGCCAGTAAGCGCCTGCGCTTCCGTCGAAAACTCATTCCGCATCCGATCGAACCGTGCACTCCCGCATGAGCAGGCACATGCACACGCACCAGACCGGCATCGGCGAGCCACGAGGAAAATCGTCACGAAGTGATCTCGTCTTGCCCGGTGCCCGGTGTCGGGCGCCCGTGGCGCATGCACGTCGGTCTTTTCCGCGTTTTTCCGTATGCACTGGAGAAACCTGCAAACGCAGGGTCGATCTCATACCCGACCGAGGAACTCCCATGACCCGGCAGCGCGCACAACTCCCGATGTCCTTGCCACGCCTCGTCGTCGCGCGGTCGACCCCGCGACCGTGGTCCTTGTCGCCGCGCGTCATCCTTTGCACGCTGTTGCTCGCCGCGACCGGCGCGCATGGCGGTGCGGTCGACCCCGGCGCCGCGGCCGGCGACAACCCTGCGACGCGTCCCGATTTCTCCCTGCTGCCGTCCGGTCAGCGCCCTCGCACCGCAGGCGTGCCCGTTCTGAGCATGGCGCAAAGCGAGGAGATGCGTGCGCGCATCGAGCTGGCGCACAGCATCGTGCAGAACGTGGCGGCAGACGCCGCCGGCAAGCGCGCGCGCGAGGACTGGCCTGTCGGCCTGAGCAGCGTGCTGTATGCCACGCCGAGCGCGACCCTGCGCGCGATCGCGGCCAGCGCGTCCACCCTGGACGAGGCCCATGCCATGGCCCGCGCCGACGCGCTGCATGGCGTCCGTCCCGTCGCTGAGGCGAACAGTTTCGGCAGCGCGAGCGACAGCCTGATCTTCACCCCGATCACGCCGTGCCGATTCATCGACACACGCAACGTGGGCGGTGGCATCGTCGCACCGCGTCAATTCGACACGAGCCTGGACGGCAGCAACTACGGCGGCGCGACCGGGTGCGTGCTGCCGCCGGGCGGCGAGGCGGGCATCGCGGCGAATGTCACGATCGTCGTGCCGGGCACGGCAGCCGCGGGATACCTGGGAATCCGCCCGGTCGGCAATACGGCGCTGACCAGTTTCATCAACTGGCCGGCGGGCGGCACTCTGGGCTGGGCCAATGCGGGGACCTTGAGTGCGGCCAGGAACGGGTCGGGCAACTATGCGTTCGAGGTGTTTGCGAGCGGAGGCAGTCCCAACGTGATCGTCGACTACTTCGGCTACTTCGCCGCCGGCCCGGCGGGGACGGCGAACCAGACGCTGCGTTATGACAGCGGCAATGCGCTGGTCGCGAACAATCTGTTGAAGGCGTTCAGTGATGGCGGGTTGCTGGCGGGCGGCACGGCCGACACTGGCACGATTCCGGCCACCGGAACCGGGGTGCGCATGATGTGGTATCCGGCCAAGGCGGCTTTCCGGGCAGGTCGTATCGATGGCACACAGTGGGACGACGCCAACGTAGGAGCAACTTCATTTGCGATGGGTTACAACACAGTGGCGAGTGGCGCCAGTTCTACGGCACTGGGTAACTTCACGAAGGCAAGTGGCAGTTACTCTACGGCGTTGGGAGCGAACACAACGGCCAGTGGGCCAGTGTCCCTGGCGCTAGGCTTCGGCGCAACGGCGAGCGGCCTCGCTTCCGTAGCGTCAGGTGGCAGTTTCGCGAGTGGCGATTATTCCGTAGCGCTAGGCATCGCAACGGCAAGTGGCAACAGATCCATCGCAATGGGCAGCGGCGGCACGACCGCCGACGGCAACTATTCGACCGCGATGGGCGTCGATGCGCACGCACAGAACGATTTTTCCTTCATGTGGAACGGCGATCCAAACCGGATTGGCGGCCATACCAACTCTGACGGTGATTTTTACGTCTCCACCGGTGCCGTCGGCAGGGCCTGGTTCTTCGCCGGCGGCGTGCACGACTGCTACCTGGCCGCCACGGGCGCTGCGGGCTGGCAATGCTCGTCCGACCGCAATCTCAAGACGGCGATCGTGCCGACCGACGGCAGCGACGTGCTGGCGCGGCTCGTCGCGCTGCCGGTATCGAGCTGGGAGTTCAAGAAGGATCGCGGATCGAAGCACATCGGCCCGATGGCGCAGGATTTCAAAGCCGCGTTCGGTCTCGGCGGCGCGGACGACAAGTCGATCGGCAGCACCGACGCGCAGGGTGTCGCCCTCGCCGCGATCAAGGGCCTGAACGTCAAGCTCGAACAGGCGCTTGCGGCCACGGATGGTCAGATCGCCGAACTGCGCCGTGTCCACGACGCACAGATCGCCGCGCTGCGTCGCGAATTGGCCGAGGCGAACGCGCAGGCGCGCGCCGCGCAAACGCAGGCGGCGACGGCGCAAGCCGCGGTCGCCGCATTGTCGAATGTGGCGCACGACGTCGCCTTGCTCAAGGCGCGGTTGCACGCGCTGCAGCGCACGGCCGCGCCGGTGCTCGCCGCCGCGACGCAGCCATGAGCCGACGGCATGGCGCCATTGCGCCGAATCGCTATGATGGCGGCATCGCCCAGCGCCTGAATTGCCGATGCCGCCGATTTCCGAACCTGCCTATCCGCGCGACCTGATCGGCTACGGGCGCACGCCGCCGCACCCGCGCTGGCCGGGCGGCGCGCGCATCGCGCTGCAGTTCGTGCTCAACCACGAGGAGGGTGCGGAGAACTGCGTGCTGCATGGCGATGCGGCCTCGGAAACGTTTCTCTCCGAAATCATCGGCGCGCAGGCATTCCCGGCGCGGCACATGAGCATGGAGTCGCTGTACGAATACGGCTCGCGCGCGGGCCTCTGGCGCGTGCTGCGTGCGTTCGAGCAGCGCAAATTGCCGCTGACGATCTTTGCCGTCGCGCAAGCGCTGGCGCGTCATCCGGAAGCATTGGCCGCCTATCGGGAACTTGGACACGAGATTGCTTGTCATGGATTGCGCTGGATCAGTTACCAGTCAATCGACGAGGCGACCGAGCGGGCTCACATCGCGCAAGCGACCGCCTTGCTCGGCGAACTCGTCGGCCAGCATCCTTTCGGCTGGTACACCGGGCGCGACTCGCCCAACACGCGACGCCTCGTCGCCGAACAGGGCGGCTATCTCTACGACGCGGATTCCTATGCCGACGATCTGCCGTACTGGACGCAGGTCGACATCGTGCGCGACGGCGCGCACGCGCGCATACCGCAGTTGATCGTGCCCTACACGCTCGACAGCAACGACATGCGCTTCGCCGCGGCGCAGGGCTTCAACTCGGGCGCGCAATTCTTCGACTACCTCAAGGATGCGTTCGACGCGTTGTATCGCGAAGGCGATCCGGACGGTCTCGACGTGCCGAAGATGCTCTCGATCGGCCTGCACGCGCGCATCGTCGGCCGCCCCGCGCGCATCGCCGCGCTCGAGCGTTTTCTCGACTACGCGATCGCGCACGACAAGGTGTGGATCTGCCGCCGCGTCGACATCGCGCGGCATTGGCTCGCGACGCATCCGTACGTCCCCGAGGCGGAACGCCGGCTATCGCGCTGAGGATTCTGCTTGCGTCGCTCCCGTTTCCGGTGGCAGGACGCGCGAGCGGGTCAGCGCGCGCGCGGCTTCGCGCGCGCAGTGGGAGTAGCCGTCCACGGATCGTCCGGCCAGGGATGTTTCGGATAGCGGCCCTTGAGTTCTTTCTTCACCTCGGGGTAGGTGCGCTCCCAGAATCCCTTCAGGTCCTGGGTGACCTGGATTGGCCGCTGCGCCGGAGACAGCAGATGCAGCGTCACGCCGACGCGTCCCCTGGCGACGCGGGGCGTGTCGGCGAGGCCGAACAGTTCCTGCAGCTTGACCGCGAGCACCGGCGGCTTGCCGGCCTCGTAGTGCAGCGCGCGCTCGTTGCCGCTCGGCACGCGCAGCGCCCCGGGCGCGTGCTCGTCGAGCGCGCGGCGTTGCGCATAGTCGAGCCTGCCCGCGAGCGCTTCGCCGAGCGCTTGCGTGCTCAACGAATCGAGCCGGGTCTTGCCGGCCAGCACCGGCGCGAGCCAGTCGTCGAGCGCGGCGAGCAATGCCGCGTCGGACAGGTCGGGCAATTCGAGTTCCGGCATCGCCTCGCGCAGGAACGCGACGCGCGCGCGCAGCGCACGCGCGTGGTCGCTCCACGGCAGCGAGGCCAGGCCCGCCTCGCGCACCGCGGCGAGCAGCGCGGGCAGCGCATCCGCGGCCTTGGCCGGCACGCTGCGGCGTTCGAGCACGAGTTGGGCGAAACGATATTCCTCGAATGCCTCGACGCTGCGCGTGTCGCGGTTCCAGCGCACGACGCGTTCGCGGTGCAGACGATCGGCGAAATCGCGCTCGAGCAGGTTCGGATCGAACGGCGCCGCGGCAAGGACGAGGCTGTCGCGCTCGTCCATGCGCAGATCGACGACGACGAGCCAGGGCTCGCCGTAGAGGGCCGAGTTCGGATGCAGGCTCGCGCCGCGGCCGTTGCTCAGCGCATAGCGGCGCGGGTTGCCGGAATCCTGGCGCGCGATGCGGTCGGGGAACGCGTGCGCGAGCACGTTGCCGATCCCGGTGAGACCCGCTGTGCGCGCAGGCGCGGCATCGCGCACACCGAAGCGCCGCCGCCACGCCTCGGCCGCCTGTGCGACCGCCGCGAGCGATCCGGCGTCGGCGCCGAGCTCGCGCACGGCGCGGCCGCCGGCGCCGCGGAATGCGACGAGCGCGGCGTGACGCGCGCGGAAATCGTCGCTGCGCGCAGCCTCGCCGCGCAATGGATTGCGCGCCTCGATCAGCGCGAGCAGATCGCAGGCCAGCGCGCGCTGCGCCGGCGGCGCGCGCAGCACGGCGGCGGCAAGGCGCGGCGTGGCGCCGCTCGCGAGCATCGCGCGGCCGAGCTCGGTCAGGCTCGCGTCGGCGCCGGGCGAGGTGGTCGCACCGAGCAGCTGCAGCAGGTCGCGCGCGCTGGCGAGCGCACCGGGCGGCGGCGCGTCGAGCCAGCGCAGGTCGCTCGCGCCCCAGGCGGCGAGTTCGAGCGCGAGGCCGGACAGCTCCACCTGCGCGATCTCGGCGCGGCGTGACGGCTCGAGACGCTTGCTCTGCGGCCACAATCGATACGCGACGCCCGCGGCGACGCGGCCGGCGCGGCCCGCGCGCTGGTCGGCCGAGGCCTGCGAGATGTTGACCGTTTCCAGTCGCGTGAAACCCGAGTTCGGATCGTAGTACGGCTCGCGTGCGAGACCGGTGTCGATCACCGCGCGGATGCCCGGCAGGGTGACGCTCGATTCGGCGACGTTGGTCGCGAGCACGACGCGCCGCGTGCCCGCGTGCGCCGGCGCCAGTGCGGCGTGCTGTTCGGCGAGCGAGAGTTCGCCGTGCAGCGGCGCGAGCGCGATCTCATGGCCGTTGGGTGCGGCCACCGCGGCGAGCGTCTGCCGCGCACGCTCGATCTCGCGCCGCCCGGGCAGGAAGACGAGCATGTCGCCGTCGGTCTCGGCCAGTGCCTGCTCGACGACGCGGCGCAGGTGGAACGGCCAGTCCTCGTTCTGCTTCGCAGGCGGATACTCGACGCGCACCGGAAAGCTGCGCCCGGCGCTGCTCAGGCGCGGCGCGTCGAACCAGCGCGCGATGCGCTCGCCGTCGAGCGTCGCCGACATGATGACGAGGCGCAGATCCGGCCTCAGCGAGGCCTGGACTTCGAGCGCGAGTGCCGCGCCGACGTCGCCGGCAAGGTGGCGCTCGTGGAATTCGTCGAACAGGATCGCGCCGACCCCGGCGAGGTCCGGATCGCCCTGGATCATGCGCGTGAGGATGCCTTCGGTGACGACTTCGATGCGCGTGCGCGCCGACACCCTGGCCTCGAAGCGGATGCGGTAGCCGACCGTCTCGCCGACCACCTCGCCGAGCTGCGCGGCCATGAACTCGGCCGCGGCGCGCGCGGCGATGCGGCGCGGCTCCAGCATGACGATCCTGCGCCCGGCCAGCCACGCGGCATCGAGCAGCGCGAGCGGCACCTGCGTGGTCTTGCCCGCGCCCGGCGGCGCCTCGAGCACGAGGCGCGGGCCGGCGTCGAGCTGCGCGAGCAACTCGGGCAGGATCTCCGCGATCGGAAAATTCATGCTCTTGTTCACCCGACGACCGGCATCAGCCTGCCAGCAGCGCCGCGAGGCGCAGCCTCGCGATCTCGTGCACTTGATCGAGGCAGGTGGCGAATTCGCGCGCCGCATCCTCGCCCGCGGCGCGGCGGCGCAACTCGGCGAGGATGCCCGATCGGGTGTGGTGGCGCACGGCGATGATGAACGGGAAGCCGAACTTGTCGCGATAGCGGCGGTTGAGATCGGCCAGTTCGGCTTTCTCGGCGGCGCTCAGATTGGTCAGCCCGGCGCCTTTCTGTTCCTCGCCCGAATGCGCGGTCAGCGTGCCGCTCGCCGCTTCCTTGCCGGCCAGCTCAGGGTGCGCGCGCAGCAGGGCGAGCTGGCGCGCCTGCGGCGCCTGCGTCACGGCCTCGCGCAAGGCCGCGACGAGCGCGTCGGCATCGGCGAACGGCGCGCGCGCATGCGCCGCGGCAGCGATCCACGGCGAGTGTTCGTAGATGCCGCCCAGCGTTTCGGCAAATTCGCCGGCGGATAGCCGGTTGAGGGTGTCGAGGTCCATCGTCGTGTCGTTCGGCGCCTGCGCAAACCAGTGGGCATTTTGTTGGCGCCGCGGTTTTTCTACAATCGTTTCGAACTGAACAGGAAAAACGGACATGGCCCCAACCTCAGGCGCCGCAATCGTGGCGGCGGGAATCGAACTGCCCGACTGGGCGCGACGTGCGACCGACCTCGCCAATCCGCGCATCGGCGCCGCCGCAATCTGCGCTTCGGACGAATTCTTCGCCCCGCTCTCGCGCATGCTCGATCCGCAACCGGCCGTGTTCGTGCCGGGCAAGTACGACGCCAACGGCAAGTGGATGGACGGATGGGAGACGCGGCGCAAGCGTACGGCCGGCCACGACTGGGCGATCGTCAAGCTCGGCCGGCGCGGCCGCATCGCCGGCTTCGACATCGACACGAGCCACTTCACCGGCAACTACGCGCCCGCGATCTCGATCGAGGGCACGCTCTCGGCCAGCGACGATGCGGAAGCGCTGAAGCAGGCCACATGGACGCCGGTGCTCGCCGCGACCGCGCTCAAAGGCAACAGTCATCATCTCGTCGAGGTCGCGAACGACGGCGTCTTCTCGCACCTGCGCGTGCACATCTATCCCGATGGCGGCGTCGCGCGCCTGCGCGTGTACGGCCATGTGGTCGGCGCATTCGATGCGGGCGACGCGTCCACACAGCATGACTTGATCGCACTCGAGAACGGCGGCCGCGCCGTGGCCTGGAACGACGCGCATTTCGGCGCGGCGGCGAACCTGCTGCTGCCCGGGCGCGGCCTCGACATGGGCGACGGCTGGGAAACGCGGCGCCGACGCGAACCCGGCAACGACTGGTGCCTGATCGCGCTGGCCGCGCCGGGCGTGATCGAGAAGATCGACGTCGACACCGCGCACTTCAAGGGCAACTATCCCGATCGCTGCTCGATCCAGGCCGCGTGCGTCGAGGGCGGCACCGAGTCTTCGCTGATCACGCAGAGCATGTTCTGGCCGGTGCTGCTGCCAGAACAGAAACTGGCGATGGACGCCGAGCACCATTTCGCGAACGGGATCGCCGCGCTCGGCCCGATCACGCATGTCCGCTTCAACATCTTCCCCGACGGCGGCGTGTCGCGCCTGCGCCTGTGGGGGCGGCTCGCGAAGTGAGCACCCGCATCGCGAAGATCGAGCCGCTCACGCGCGAGGCTTTCGCGCCGTTCGGCGACGTGATCGAAGCGAGCGACGCCGCGCGCCATTTCCCGATCAACGGCGGCACGACCGAGCGCTATCACGACCTCGCCAACATCGAGGTCGACGCCGCTGGACGCGCGATCGTCAGCATCTTCCGCGCCCAGCCGCGCGCGCTGCCGTTCGCGATCGCGATGCTCGAACGCCATCCGCTCGGCAGCCAGGCCTTCATGCCACTGAACCGGCGGCCGTACCTCGTCGCCGTCGCGGCGCGCGGGGAAACGTTCGCCGACGCCGACGTGCGCGTGTTCCTCGCGCGCGGCGACCAGGGCGTCAACTACGCCGCGGGCGTCTGGCACCACCCGCTGCTCGCGCTCGGCGAGGCCGGCGATTTCCTCGTCGTCGATCGCGCCGGTCCCGGCGCGAACTGCGACGAGCGCGGGCTGGCACAGCCGCTGACGATCCCGCCGCTGGCGTAGCGGCACGCCGGGCGCGACGATCCGCGCTCAGACCCAGTCGCGCGGCACGAGATAGTCCGCCAGCCGCGCCTCGGCCGAGCCGGGCTCCGGCGCCCAGGCGTATTCGAAGCGCACGCGCGGCGGCAGCGACATCAGGATCGACTCGGCGCGCCCGCCCGACTGCAGGCCGAACAGCGTGCCGCGGTCGTAGACGAGGTTGAACTCGACGTAGCGCCCGCGCCGGTAGAGCTGGAACTCGCGCTCGCGTTCGCCGAAAAGTGTACTTTTTCTCTTTTCCACGATCGGCAGATAGGCGTCGAGAAAACCGTTGCCGACTGCCCTGGTGAAATCGAAGCAGCGCTCGAAACCGCCCGCGTTGAGGTCATCGAAGAACAGGCCGCCGACGCCGCGCGTCTCGTTGCGGTGCTTGAGGAGGAAATACTCGTCGCACCAGCGCTTGTACTTCGCATAGACCTCGGCGCCGAACGGCGCGCACAGGTCGCGCGCGATGCGATGCCAGTGCACGACGTCCTCGTCGAACGGATAGTACGGGGTCAGGTCGAAGCCGCCGCCGAACCACCACACAGGATCCGCGCCCGGCGCGCGCGCCTCGAAGTAGCGCACGTTCATGTGCGTGGTCGGCACCCAGGGATTGCGCGGATGCAGTACGAGCGAGACGCCGAGCGCGGACCAGGCGCGCCCGGCGAGCTCGGGCCGGTGCGCGGTCGCGGACGGCGGCAGCGTCCTGCCTTCCACGCGCGAGAAGTTGACCCCGCCCTGCTCGAACACGGCGCCGTTCTTGAGCACGCGCGAACGTCCGCCGCCGCCCATGGATAAATCGGCAGTCGAAGACTGCGCGCCAACGTCCCTCGCCCGCGCAGCGGGAGAGGGGGGAACCGCTCGCGCAGCGAGTGGTGGGGTGAGGGTATCGCTGCGCGTCCACGCATCCTCGGCGAAGCGGGCGCCGCCGTCTGCACGCTCCAGCGCGGTGCAGATGCGGTCCTGCAGGTCGCGCAGGCAGGTTTCGACGGCGGCAAGCGAATCGACAGGCATGGTTCTTTTTCGACGGAGGAAACGCGAATGATACTGCGCCGCCCGGGTCGCCCGCGCGGATCGGCCCGCATCGCGGAGCGTGGCGTCCGCCGCCACGTTGCGGCCTGTCGCCGTGCAAACCTATACTTTGTCCTCGTATTTTGTTTCGACCTTTCCGCTTGCCAGCCCGCATTGCGCCGCTCGCCATCACCGCCTATACCGCCACTTGCGCCGCCGGGCGCGGGCTGGACGCGATCGCGCGCGCGCTGGAAACGCGTGCCGGCGGGCTGAGCGCGAATTCGTTCTCGGCGCAGCCGCTGGCGTGCAAGATCGGGCGCGTCGCCGGCCTGGAAGACCTGCGCCTGCCCGCGGCGCTCGCCGCCTTCGACTCGCGCAACCACCGCCTGGCCTGGCTCGGCCTCGGCCAGGACGGATTCCTCGAGCGCGCGCACGCGCTGCGCGAGCGTCACGGCGCCGCGCGCGTCGCGCTCTTGCTCGGCACTTCGACCTCGAGCATCGGCGAAACCGAGCGTGCCTACCGCGAACTCGATGCGGATGGGCGCTTTCCCGCCGCGCAGCGCCGTGCAGCGATCCACCAGCCGCATGCGCTGGGCCTGTTCGCCGCGCATGCGCTGGGCCTGTCCGGGCCGAACCTGACGATTGCGACGGCCTGTTCGTCGAGCGCGAAGGTATTCGCCAGCGCCGAGCGCCTGCTGCGCCTGGGCCTGGCCGACGCGGCGATCGTCGGCGGCGTGGACACGCTGTGCGACAGCGTGCTGTTCGGCTTCAATTCGCTGCAGCTCGTTTCCGGCGAGGAATGCCGCCCGTTCGACGCCGACCGCCGCGGCCTCTCGCTCGGCGAGGCGGCGGGCTTCGCGATCCTCGAGCGCATGCCGCAAAATGGAAAAGTGGAGAAAGGAACGAATCTGCTGCTCGGCTACGGCGAGGCGAGCGACGCGCACCACATGTCCGCGCCGCATCCGCAGGGGCTCGGCGCCGAGTGTGCGCTCGACGACGCGCTGGCGCGCGCCGGCATCGCTCCGCAGCAGGTCGACTACATCAACCTGCACGGCACGGCGAGCAGGCAGAACGACGAGGTCGAGGCGGCGCTGATCGCGCGCCGCTTTCCGGCGACGACGCGCGCGAGCTCGACCAAGGGCTGGAGCGGGCATACGCTCGGCGCGGCCGGCATCCTCGAGGCGACGATCACGCTGATCGCGCTCGAGCGCGGCCTCGTGCCGGGCACCTTGAACACGCGCGAGCTCGATCCGGCCTGCGGCCCGCAGATCCGCATCGACAACGGCGAAGCCGACATGCGCATCGCGCTGTCGAACTCGTTCGGCTTCGGCGGCAACAACTGCTGCCTCGCCTTCGCGCGCGGAGACGCGGCGTGAGCGCGGTGCTGGAACTCGCGATCGAAGGCATCGGCGTTTGCGCGCCCGGCATGGCCGACTGGGCGGCGGCGCGCGTGGCGTTGCGCGGCGCGCCGGCGCCGTTCGCGCGCCCCGCGCCGGTGTCGTTGTCGCCGAACGAGCGCCGGCGCGCGCCCGACTCGGTGCTGCTCGCGCTCGCGGTCGCCGAGCAGGCCTGCGCGATGGCCGGGCATGCGCCGCGCGACCTGCAGAACGTCTTCGCCTCGGCCTATGGCGATCTCGCGATCAACGACTATCTCTGCTCCGTGCTCGCGCACGCGCCGCTCGAACTGTCGCCGACCAAATTCCACAACTCGGTGCACAACGCCCCGGCCGGCTACTGGACGATCGCTTCCGGCTGCATGGCCTCGTCGACTGCGTTGAGCGCCGGCCGCGCCACGTTCGCCGCCGGCCTGCTCGAAGCGGCTGTGATGGCCGCGAGCGAAGCGAAACCGGCGCTCTACGTCGCCTTCGACGTTGCCGCGACCGGGCCGCTGGCCGCGGTCATCGACTGCGACGCGCCGTTCGGCGTCGCCTTCGTGCTCGCGCCCGCCGCGGCACGCCCGATCGCGCGCCTGCGCCTGCAATTGCGCGGCGATGCGGCGGCGGAACTTGCGCCGCTGCCGGCCGCGCTGCACGCTTTGCGCGAGCGCAATCCGGCCGCGGCGAGCCTGCCGCTGCTGGCCGCGTTGGCGCGCGGCGAAGCCGCGGGGTTTGACTTCGCCCTGCATGCCGACCAAGACTTGCCGGCATCGGCACTGCATCTGGAGATTTCGTTTTGACCGGGGAGCAATATCAGGCAGCCCAGGACGCGCGCGCGGCGGTCGCCGGCGTCGTCGTGATTCCGGCGCTGAACGAGGAACGCGCGATTCGCGGCGTGGTCGAGTCCGCGCTGCGGTATTGCGCGAGCGTGGTCGTGGTCGACGACGGATCGAGCGACCGCACCAGCGAGGTCGTCGCCGATCTGCGGGTGGAACGCATCCGCCACGCGACACCGCAAGGCAAGGCGAAGGCGCTGCGCGACGGCTTCCAGCGCGCGCTCGAGCTCGGCGCCGACGGCGTGCTGACCATGGACGGCGACGGCCAGCACGACGCGGCCGACCTGCCGCGCCTGCTCGCCGCCGCGGCGCAGTACCCGAACCACATCGTCATCGGCGCGCGCCTGCTCGGCCGCGACGCGCAGCCGGACAAGAACCGCTTCGGCAACGAGCAGGCCGATTTCTGGGTGTCGTGGGCCTGCGGCCAGCGCATCGTCGACTCGCAGAGCGGCCAGCGCTACTACCCGCGCGCCGCGATCGAGACCGCGCTCGCGCTGCCGCACGACGGTTTCGTGTTCGAGAGCGAGATCCTGATCGAATGCGCCGCACGCGGAATCCGCGCCGTCTCGGTGCCGATCAAGGCCAGCTACGAGGAGGAGCGTCGCGCGAGCCACTTCAAGCCGTTCCGCGACGTCACCCGCATCACGCGCATGATCGCCGGCCGCCTGCTGCGCGGCGGCCTCATGCTCGGCAACCTGCGCCGTTCGCGCACGGTGCCGCCGATCGTGGTCGATGTACCGGCGTCGTGAAAAACTTCTTCGATCGCGGATTGCGCGGATGAACACGGACAGGAAAATTCCTGAATCTGCTTTTATCCGTGTTCATCCGCGTAATCCGTGGCCAAATTGTTTTTCTTTGAATTCACCCAGCGCAGCGCGGTGATCGAAACGACGCCGGCGATCAGGCTCATGTACAGCGTCGCGATGCGCCACAGCAGCAGGGCGCTGGCGATCGTCGCGGTCGCGACGAACGGCGCCAGCGTTGCGGCGAGGCCGAGGTCGGCGCTGCCGCCGCCTGCCGGCACGCCGGTCCATTGCGCGACATGCAGCACGACGCCCTGCAGCAGCAGCACGAGCGAGAACGGTACCTGCGCGGCTAGCTGCACGAGGATGAGCCAGAGCACGCCGTAGCGCGCGAGCCACTGCACCGCGGTCGAGGCGAACGCCAGGGCGAACCAGGCCGGCGAGCCGCGCATGAGGATCCGCGTCTGCGCGAGCACGTTCCCGACGAAACCGCGCAGCGCGTCGCGGCGCCGGTGCAGGAAGCCGATGCGTTCGATCGGCCCATGCGCGCCGAAGAACCACGCGCCGAGCGGCCGCCGTGCGAGCACGAGCGCGACGAGCAGCGCGAGCGCGACCAGGCCGCCGAACGCCGCGCCGTGCGCGAGCAGCGGCGACAGTTGCGAACTCTGCGACAGGCACAGTGCCGCCACCGGCATCGCGATCGCGAAGAACATCAGGTCGAGCACCTGGTCGGCGGCCGAGATCGCGGTCGCCTGCGCATACGAGCCGCCGATGCCGCGCACGTACCAGATGCCGGCCGCATAGCCGCCGACGCCGCCGGGCGTGGCGACGAAGGCGAAGTCGACCGCGAGCGAGATCGCGAAGTTGCGCCAGGCGCCGACGGTGAGGCCGAGCCGTTCGATCAGCAGCCATTGCTTGAGCGCGCGCATCGCCCAGCCGAACAGGACGAGGGCGAGAATGGACAGATAGGCATGCGCCGGCAGGTCGAAACTCGTGAACACGGCATGGCGACCGCCGAGCCAGATCGGCACGACCAGGGCGACGGCCAGCGCGGCGAAGATCAGCAGCGTGCCGGCGCGGCGTACCATCTAGCGCACCGCGTCGCCGTGTCCGACGGCGTCCCGGTATTTGCCTTCGCCAACGGCGGCGGCCACGGCCTGCGACTTCGTCGTCGCGCGGCGAACGGCGAGCAGCGCGCCGAGGACGTCGCGCCAGCAGGCGAGCAGGTCGGCATGCCCGGCATCGGCCGGATGCAGGCCGATGCGCACGAGCGGCGCGCGCGCGCCCAAGTGCAGGCCGGCACGCAGGAAGGCGCGGCTTGCCGCACGCCGCCAGGCCGAGCGCGGCGAGGCGGTCAGACAGGGTGCGGCGATGCGTCGTTCGTCGCCGCCGTCGAGTGCGATCAGCGCAGTGTGGGTCGAGGTCCAGCGCAGATTGGTGTGCCGCAGCGCGCGGCGCGTCGCGGCGTTCGCGAGCCAGGCGGGCGGCACGAAGCCGTCGACGGTCCAACCCTGGCGGCGCAGCAGATCGAGTCCGGCATGCAGGCGCGCTGCGGCGGTGTGCGCGTCGACTGCGGCGAATTCGCCCTCGCTCGCGGTCAGCACGCGCCGGCGCAGCCACGCGCCGGGCGAACGCGGTGCGGGCGCGGCATCGCGATGGAAGTAGCCATGCAGCGCGACCTCGTCGCCGCGCTCGATACGGGCATCGATCGCGCGGCGGAATTCCGGCGCGGCGTCGATGCGTCCCTGCGCGTGCCAGTCCGGCACGACGAGCAGGGTCAGCGGCGGCGCGCCGAGCGCATCGACGAGTTCGAGCAGGCGCGCGCACTGCGGCCAGGTCGCCGGCGCGACGTCGTGCACGGCGACGCAGAGCCCGGGCGTCACGGCGGACTCGTCGCGTCGACGGGTTCGAGCGTGCCGTCGTCGTCGAATGCGGGAAACTCGCGCGTGCGCAGCAGCCGCGCATAGCGATCGAGCTGCAGGTCGAACACGCTGGCCCAGGCATAGCGCCGTTCGACGCGCGCTCGTGCGCGCCGGCCCAGCGCCGCGACATCGCCTTCATGGACTTTTTCGATCGCGGCGCCGAGCGAGGCGGCGTCGCCGGCCGCGGCAAGCGCGCCGACCGAATCGTCGATCAGTTCGGGCAGTGCGCCCGCGCGCACGCCGATCACGGGCAGGCCGCAGGCCATCGCCTCGACCGCGATCAGGCCGAAGGTCTCCTGCGCGCCCGCGTGCACGAGCGCGTCGGCGCTCGCGAGCAGGCGCGCGAGGCGTGCCGGATCCTGCTCGTAGGGCAGCAGCGTCGCGTTCGACGACAGCGCCTCGCGCCGTTCGCCGCCGACGAGGATCAGGTGATGGCGCGGCCCGAGCCGCGCGAACGTGCGCAGCAGCAGCGGCACGTCCTTCTCGCGCGCCATGCGACCGGCGAAGATCGACAGGCGCACGTCGCCGTCGAGGCCGAGCTGTTCGCGCAGGCCCGCATCGCGTCGCGCCGGATGGAACACCTCGGCATCGACGCCGAGCGGCTGCACGACGATGCGCGCGATGCCGCTGTCGCGCAGGCGCTGCGCGATCAGCCGGCTCGGCGCCTGGACGAGGTCGAAGCGCGAATACAGCCGGCGCAGGTAGGCGTCGGCGGCGCGCCCGGCGAGGCGGCCGAAGCGGCTCGCGATCATGCGCGGCAGGTCGGAGTGGGCGAACGCGACCGTCATCGCGCCGCAGTCGCGCGCGGCGGCGAGTGCGGCCCAGGCCAGATGGTAGGGATCGCCGACCTCGATCACGTCGGGACGCAGCCCGGCCAGCGCGCGGCGCCAGCGCGCCGGACGCAGCGGCACGCGGTAGCCGCCCGCGCAGGGGATGTTCCAGTCGCCGCGGGTGAAGATGCCGGGCTCGATCTCCGCGCTCGTCGCACCGGGCACAAGCAGGCTGTGGCGCACGCCCGTGCGCGCCGCCAGATGAGCGTGCTTGGCCAGGAGATAGCGCTTTACCCCGCCCGAATGCGGCGCGAAGAACAGGCTGATGTCGGCGATATGCATGGCTTGCAGGTCGCGGGGCGCCGTGGAAACGGCGTTCACGATGCGGGGCGGGCGTGACAAACGTATTACGCCTGGGCACCTCGAAAAACCTACTGCGCTCGATGTTGCGCGCCGGCGGTGCTCGGACTGCGAAGGCTGGATGCCGGAGCGAACAGCGCAGCTGGCCCGCAGGGCATGCCGCAGGAGCGGCATGTAATCCTCATTTACATCTGAGGAAACTCCGGTTCCTGCGCTCCGGCGACGCGCCCGATCCTAGACAAGATCGGCTCTTC
>JAFEFQ010000244.1 GCA_018240505.1 Pseudomonadota bacterium | reverse complement strand
AAGTCCACACCCACGGTTATAGTTGACATCGGAGACTTCTCCTCTCGTTTGATTGTTCGTCGAAACACAATCATGGCACTTTGATGCCGCGCGGCTTCGCCGCTGGGAGGGGAAGTCTCTTTTTACTCGTTCAAGCGGACTGCTTCAAAACCGGGGTCCAAAACCGGGGTCAGACTTTTCTGGGTGAGCAATATGAGCGATTCCCTGCACATCGTCTGTCCGCACTGCCTGGCGGTAAACCGCGTGCCAGCCGATCGCCTTGGTGCGTCGCCGACCTGCGGCAAGTGTCACAAGCCGCTGTTCGACGGCCATCCGGCGGAAGCGAACGCGACCGCGTTCGAGAAACATCTGACGCGCAACGACATCCCCGTGCTGGTGGATTTCTGGGCGCCGTGGTGCGGGCCGTGCAAGATGATGGCGCCGCACTTCGTGCAGGCGGCGGCACAGCTCGAACCGCGTGCGCGCCTGCTCAAGGTCGACACCGATGCCGAACAGGCGCTCGGCGCCCGCTACAACATCCGCAGCATCCCGACCCTCGCCCTGTTCCGCGATGGGCGCGAAGTGGCGCGTCAGGCCGGCGCGACGAACAGCGCCGCGATCGTGCAGTGGGCACGGACCCACGGCGCATGAAGTCGAGGATCGACTCCGGGAAACCCGGGTCGCGAATGCCGGACGAACCCCGGTTTCGCAAAGGCGATTATATACTTGACAAACCCAAGATTTAACGTTAAATTTCAGGCCATAGGAGATTTCCCATGGCTACCGCAAACTTACTCGCCCCGCACTTCCAAGACGCCGACAAAGCGCGCGAGTACCTTGAAGCGCTGCGCTGGCCTGATGGAGTTATCTGCCCTCACTGCGGCGTGATCGGCGATCACTACAGGCTGCAAGGCAAGAGTACGCGCCCCGGCTTGTGGAAGTGCAAGGACTGCCGCAAGCAATTCTCCGTCACGGTCAACACCGTTTTCTCCGACAGCAAGATTCCGCTAAACAAGTGGCTGCTTGCCGTGCACCTGATCTGCGCGAGCAAGAAGGCGATCAGTTCGCACCAGCTACACCGCATGCTCGGCGTGACGTACAAGTCGGCCTGGTTCATGACGCACCGCATTCGCGAGGCCATGAAGTCCGAAAATGGCGGCTTGCTCGGTTCTGGCGGCGGCACGGTCGAAGCCGACGAAACGTACTGGGGTAATAACGGCAAGAAACCCCGCAACGCTCGCGGCTATCAGCACAAGATGAAAGTCGTCTCGCTAGTCGAGCGCGGCGGCGAAAAGCGCAGCGTCGTTGTTCGCAGCGTCAACGCAAAATCACTGCGCGAAGTCCTCGATGCCAACGTGAGCAAGTCGGCTCGACTTATGACTGACGAGCATTCCGGCTATACGCTGCTCGGTCGCGAGTTCGCCGAGCACGGCGTCACGTCACATAGCAACGGTGAGTACGCTCGCGGCGACATTCACAGCAACACCGTCGAATCGAGCTTTAGCTTGCTCAAGCGCGGCTTGATCGGTGCGTTTCACCATGTCGGCGAACAGCACCTTCAGCGCTACGTGACGGAGTTCGACTATCGCTGGAACAACCGCAAGATCAACGATAAGGAACGTTCAGACAAGCTTCTCACGCAAGTGGCGGGCAAGCGATTGACGTATAAGGGGCCTAACAAAGAAGTAGACGTGTAAGAGGGTTTCACGCCTTCTTTCTTGCCTTCTTTTTGGTTTTTGGCTTGTGTGGAGCGGGTGGCGTGCTAAGCATCTTGCGAAGCACGTCATCGAATTTCGGCTCTGGCTTTCTGCTCATGCTGATCCCTCCGAATTGGCTATTCGCTTAATTCGAATCTCGCTTTCAGTGAAAGCAAACACGTCGCTTACTTGACGTAATAGGTTCATATCGGCCGCGCGAATGTCGCTGTTGTCATCGTAGACTGACGCGTACTTTAGCTCCTGCATTGCGTCATGGATGTCGTAAAACTCTGTGAAGTGTGTGGCAACAGCGGATCGGTTGGATACAGGCTCAACAAATGCAATGGGTTGCTTAAGAGCCGCATCAAGAATCACATTTCGAACGTGATAGATGCGACCTGATTTGCCGCGTACTTCTTGATTAAAACGCACCCTTTTGCCAACAATCTCCTCGACCTTTTCCGCGACGACTTTGCGGAAATCGAAATTCGCCTGCATCTTTAACTCAAGGGCAAGATCAGCAACCGCCCGTGCTGCATTCGCCACCATCACACTCGCAGCGGCTACTTTTTCAGCTTTGACATGACGCTGCACGCGATCGCCTGATACTTCGCAACCGAAGCGGGCAACAAGACCGGGGAATTTCTTCCGACTCTCGCCGACTTTCATGCCGCACGATGCTAGATACATGGCTGCCGTGCTGCTGTCATGCACCAAAAAACCATCGCCATCCTCGACAACGGTCACGCCAATGAAGTCGCCATCTGGTAGCAACACCGGAAGGGAGATTTCCAAACCCAGGTTCGTTTGCTGCGCAACGGATAGTCCGCGCACAGCATGCTCAAGGCTGTCGATGCTTAGAATGCTCATGGCGCAAACTCCATCTCAAGCTGTTTTGCCCCATCTGGCGGCGGACGATACCTGAACGGGAAAGTGACTTTGGCTCGGTTCAGGAACTCACGAAACCAACGCTCATGGCCCTGTATTCTGTCGTCTGGTTCTGCGTGAGTACAGGGCCACGGTTGCCAGTGTGTGCACCGGATGGTTTCTAGTGTATCCGGGTTCGTATGACCGCGAGCTGGACCAACGTCCAGCCCCAACACCCGCACATTTCTGTACAGAAGCACGAACCCATACTTCGCCGGAACGCGTGTCTTATGAACCGTGAGGGCGATTTGTCCAAACATCCTTTCGCCTTCGCCGATGGTCTCAATCGCAAGCTTGGCTGAGGCCCAATCAATACTGCTCTTGCCTATCCATCGGAAACGCGCGCGCACCTGCTTGGGCGCAGCTAAGAAAGTCGCTACCTCGCGCGAAAAGTCCCCTTCCAATGTACTCGGCCATGTCGCAACGGCTGAGATTCATGGTATCAGGGTTTGCAATGTATATAACAGCCTTCGCAAAACCCAGGCCCCTTTCGGGTGAAACGGCACCGCCTCGGCATTCCGTATGCAATCCGCACATTCCCTTTTCTCCCGATGTGCCGTACATTGAAACGCCGCAAGGTTCCGCACGATCTCATTCACCTCACTCCATAGGAAGAGTCATGGCCACCAAGAAAGCTGCAAAGAAGACGACGAAAGGTGCTAAACCCGCCGCGAACAAGCCGATCAAGGAAGTCTTGGGCAAGTCCGGCCTGGTCGACTACATCACCACATCGACTGCGCTCATGGCCAAGGACGTTCGCGCCGTGCTCGCGGCTCTCGAAGGCGCTGTCGTCGGGTCGGTCAACAAGAATGGCGCGCGTACCTTTACCTTGCCGGGCTTGTTGAAGATCACGGTGGCCACCATTCCGGCGAAGCCCAAGCGCAAGGGCATCAATCCTTTCACGAAGCAGGAGCAATGGTTCGCGGCCAAGCCAGCCACGGTGAGGGTGAAAGTGCGACCCCTGAAAAAGCTCAAAGACGCGGCTACCTGATAACGGGAACGGGTCGCCAACACCCGGTGTTGGCACATTCTGGGGAGACCCGGGTCAGTCCTGGACCCGGGTCAGAGTGCGATTCTCCGGGAAACCGGAGTCACTCTGCCCCGGGGTTCGCTCGTGTTTACGGAATCCGACTCCTTTTCGAGTCAGCCGGCAAGATCGTCGAGGATCGGGCAATCCGGCCGCTGATTGCCGCGACAATGCTGCGACAGTTCGAGCAGGGTACGCTGCATGGCCTGCATTTCGCCGATCTTCTCGCCGAGCGCCGCCGCATGCGCCTGGGCGAGACGCTTGACCTCCGAACTGGCGCGATGTTTGTTGCTCCATAGCGCGAGCAGCGCCTCGATCTGCTTCATCGAGAATCCCAGATTGCGCGAACGCTTGATGAAGCGCAGTCGATGCAGGTCGGTGTCGGCATACAGCCGGTAGCCGGCAAACGTACGGCTCGCCTGCGGAATCAGACCGGCGCTCTCGTAGTGGCGGATCATCTTCGCGCTCACTCCGGTCGCCGCCGACGCCTCGCCGATGTTGTAGAGGCCTTGCTGCCTCGCTTCGGCCAGTTCCGGCCGCAGTGCTTTCGTGACCATGCGATCGACTCCGGCGAATGCGCCCAGCGCCCGCCCATGCGCGCAGCCTGCACCTTCCCACGATGGCAAGGTCAATGGCCTTGCCGCGAAAAAAAGTCCCGGCCGCGTGTTGACCTTGCCACCGTGGCAAGGTTCAAGATTCGCTCAACGGCATCCCGCCGTCAACCCGGAGAACATCATGAACGCCACCACCAACGAAACGAAAAACTGTGCCTGCTGCAAGTGCGCCGAGTGCAAGTGTGCGGATTGCCGCTGCTGCGAATGCAAGAGCGGTTGCGGTTGCAAGTAGTGCGTGACACGGGAAGGAGCCGCATGGCTCCTTCCCTGCATCGATCGTTTCAGGCCGCATCCGCCGCGGACTGGCGCGTCACCACGCAAACCGCGGTGATGTCGGCGGTGACGTTGCCCGCCGTGCCGATGGTGTCGGGCAGCGCATCCATCGCCAGCATCAGCGCGAGCGGTCCCACCGGCACGCCCATCGCCTGCGCTACGGGCATGTTGGTCGCCATGAAACTCACCTGCCCGGGCAGGCTCACCGCGCCGAGGCTGATCACGACCGCGAGCGCCGCACCCGCGGCGAGCTGGGCGGGGCCGAGGTCGATGCCGAGCGCCCAGGCGATGAAACACGACGAGGCGATGTATTGCACCGGGCTCGTCAGCCGGCACAGGCTCACCGCCATCGGCAGCACCAGCGCGGCCACGCGTTGCGGATAACCCAGGCGTTGCGTGGTGGTTTCCAGCATCGCCGGCAACGCGGCCAGCGAAGACTGCGTGCTTGCGGCCACGATCTGCGCCGGCACGAGCGCCGGCACGTACCGGCGCAGGCTTTCGCCGCCCCACAGCCAGGCGACCAGCAGCATCAGCAGCGTCGCTATCACGTACAGCGTGCTTTCCACGAGCACGTAGACACCGAGCGCACCGATCATGTGCATGCCCGCGCGCGCGCACACCGCGAGGATCAGCGCGAACACGCCCAGCGGCGCCGCCACCAACACCCAGCGCACGATGACGATCATCGCATCGGCCATCGCCTGGAAAAACGTGACCAGCAGTTCGCGCCGCGCCGTCTCGATGCGCGACACGGCAAAGCCGAAGAACAGGGCGAACACGACCAGCGGCAGCATCGCGCTCTGCGCGGCGGCCATCAGCGCGTTGCTCGGCACGATGCCGTTGAGCCAGTCGGCCCAGCCGACTGCCCGTGCCGCCGGCGGCGCACCCTGCGAGATTGCGTCGCCCAGGGCCGCGGCCAATGCAGGATGGCGGGTGAACAGGCCGTAGAACATCGGCGCGGCTATCGCGGCCATGGTCACGCCGATCGTCAACAGCACCACGAACACCACGAGCGCGCGACGCGCGATGCGTCCCGACGCGGCCGCGTCGCTGGCCGCGTTGACGCCGACGACGACGAGTGCGAACACCAGCGGCACCACGGTCATCTGCAAGGCGTTGAGCCACAGACGGCCCAGGGGCTGGATCCAGTCCGCCACCTTCACCGCAACGGCGGAGTCGTAGCCGTCGAGAGCCAGTCCCGCCAACGCACCGAGCACCAGTCCGATCAGCACGCGCGTCGTTGCGTTCATGGTTGCACCTCCGGCGGCGGCAGATCCCATTGCACTTGCAGGCGAGCGTACTCATGCTGCGGCAACAACACGAAAATGGGTGCGTCCTCGCGCCTGAGCCAGGCGAGCATGGCTTGCATCGTGGCATCGTTCATCGCCGTGCAGCCCGCCGTGGTGTCGGTCGGCGACTGCCACAGGTGCGCGAAGATGCAGCTGCCCGCGCCGCGCTGGCCGGCGGCGTTGTGTTCGATCACGAAGCCGAGGCGGTAGCGCTGGTCGCCGTTCATGTGCAGGTCGCGCCGCATCGGCTCGCTGGAACCCTTCGCATCGGTCGCGTTCGAGTCCACGATGCGGTTGTACAGCGGCGAGCCGTCGACGTCGACGCAGTAGTCGGATGCCTGCAGCGCACGGTACGCCAGCCCGGTGTCGGCATGGCCGGCGTAGCCGAACGCCTCGCCGATGCGGAACACGCCGGCCGCGCTGCGGCCGTCGCCCTCGCGTTTGACCGGGCCGTCGCCGTGCGTTGCATTCAAGCCCAGGCCCCAGGCGGCGCCGGCGCGACCGATCGTGACCGGCTGTGCCGCATTCACCGCCTGCCAGCGCCCGCCTTCGCGCGCGTAGGTGCGCAGGCGGCCGTGGTCCGCATTCCAGTCCGGGATGATCACGAGCACGAGTTGGCGCGAACTGCGCCAGGGCAAATCCCGCGGCGTGGTCTGCTTCGAAGAAGTGACGCAGCCGGCGAGGCACAGGACGGCCAGCAGAAGCAGCGGGATGAGGGAGGCGATGCGATGGTGCGTAGCGGACATGCAAACCTGCGGGATGGGGAGGGGGAAATCAGTTCTTTTTCGACGGCAGGATTTTCCAGCTGAAGTCGTAGTTCCACTTGTCGTAGTAGAGATTGCCTCCGTCCCATTCGACTTCGCCGCGTTGCGAGTCGACGGTGTCGGAGCGGAAGTGGCGCTTGGGCGGAACGAATTCCTGCGCGAAGTCGTCGTTGAAGGCGATGCGGAAATTGTCGAGGCCGCCGAGGTAGAACCATTTCAGCGCGGGATCGCCGGAGTCGAGGCGGCCGTAGGTGACGTCCACGGGAATCCAGCCGTGCGGGGCCAGATAGATCTCGGCCCAGTCGTGGATGTTCTCGTAGTCGCCGTCGGTGAAGGTCCAGCCCGATTGCCAGCGCGCCGGGATGCCGTTCAGGCGCATCAGCGCGATCAGCAACAGGGTCTGCTCGCCGCAGTCGCCGTGGCCCGCATGCAAGGTGTAGTCGCTGAGGTTGGCGATCGTCGAATATTCGCGCGCGCCGGCCCAGGGAATCTCGTCCACGGCCGCGAAGATTTTCTGCGCGATGCGATGGGGATTCGTCTCCGCGCCGACCACCTGGCGCGAGAATACGCGCAGCGGTTCGCTGAACACGATATGCGGCGCGCGCTCGGCGACATACGGTGCCAGCTCGGGCGTGATCTTCGCCGGTGTCACCTTGTCCGCGTCGATCGCGTGGTATTGCGCATGCAGGGTCACTTCGTAGGTCGCCGAAAACACGGTCGGCTTGCCGACCTGCGCTTTCGCTTCGAGGTACGCCGTGCGTTGCAAGGCCGATTCGGGTGCGATGCGATGTCTGGAAGGTTCGCTGGCGACGAAACGAATGTTCTCCTGCCGGCCCGCGATGGCGCGAGGGTAGGGAATCCATGCGCGGACGGTCTTGCCGGCGGGAACCGCATCGGCATCCACGGTCAATTTCTGCGTGACCCGCACGCGCTGCGGCAACACGCCGGAGCGGCCCGTCGCCAGCGCCTGCGCGATCGTCTGCCGGTCGAAGTCGAGATAACGATCGTTGACCTCCGTCGGCAGGCCGCTGTCGGCGGTCGCGGCGAGTCCCTTGCCGCGTGCGCGCGCTTCCTCGCTCAGGCGAAACAGGTTGGACGGCGAACGCTTGAAGTACCTGCGTTCGCCGTCGATGAGCATGAACTCGAACAGGCCCCGCGCTTCCCAGCGCGCGAAATCGGCATCGGTGAGATCGGGTATCTTCTCGCGCAATTTCGATTCGACCTGACCGGCATCGAGGCTGAAGTCGTAGCGCATGCGCGCCATGCGCTCATGCTGGAACTCGAATGCGCGGCGCGTCGGCGCCGGCAGGTTCGGCTGCGCCAGTGCGGCGTCGATGCGCGCCTCGGCCGCATGGAACTGCCCGGCGGTCACGAGATCGAGGACCGCGCCCGGATCGCCGCCGTCTGCCTCGGCGCAAGCGGTCGCAGGGATTCCCGCCGCCAGAAGTGCAGCCAGCGTTGCCGCATGCAGGCGGGAGCCACTCCTAGCGTCAGTGCGTCTTCGGTTCATGCGCAAAAATGACCGGAAAGATTTACGGGTTTCAATGCCGGGGCGCGTCGGCAGCGCCATCTCACGAGCCCTTGCCGACCGGTTTCGGTGCGAGGATTTGCTGCAGGTAGTCGGTCTTGCCGGGGATGCGGACCAGGACGGGATATTTCGGCCCGCCAGTGTATTCGACCGCGTGCAGTTCGCTGACCCCGTCGTGCTCCATGCGCAGTTGCAACGGCTTCTCGCTTTGTTTCGCCTTGACGATTTCCTCGCGCAACACAGCGGCGCCGAAAGGACGCTCGTCGATGGCAACGAGCTTCATGCCTGGCGCGAGGCCGGCCTTGAACGCCGGGCCGTCCCAGAGCACGTCGACGACCTTGCCGTCGTCGTGCAGGAACACGCCGATCGTGGACATGGCGTTTATGCCCTTGCCTTCGAGTTCGCCATTGCCGACGTTTTCGAGCGCATTCTGGTAGACGGACGGCTTGTCCGCATAGGCCAGCCGCCAGCCGCTGGCCTCGATGCCGGACAACAGCGGCACCTGGTGTTCGTCGGTGCCGTTCACCCAGCCGCGCAGGAAGCCCGCCCAATCCGAGGGCTGGACCTTGTTCAACGTGGCGACGACATCGTCGAAGGTGTAGGTGTGGGTGACGAAGCTGCCGTCGTCGACGCCGAAAAAAATCTGCGCGAAATCGTCGATGGAACGCTTGCCGTGGCTCAGCTCGCGAATCTTCATGTCGACCGCCAGCCACAGCAGCTGGCCTTCGCGATAGAAATCGTTCTGCCGGCGCCAGTTGGCCCACGCGCTCGGCGCGGAGTAGTCGACGGCGACGGTGGTGTCGACCAGCGGCCGCCAGGCGCGGCCGGTACGATGCGTCATTTCCTCGGCGCGGTAGGCCACGGCTGCGCGCCAGGCGTCGGCCGACCACAGGCCGCTGCGCACGGTCAGCACATCGCCCAGGTAGACCGTGAGTCCCTCGTAGACCCACAGCAGTTCGGGGCGCATGGGCTGTTCGAAGTCGGCAGTCGCAAGCCCGGCCGGGCGCATGAACTTGCCGTTCCAGGAATGCGTGTATTCGTGCGGCAGCAGCGAGCCGTCGAGCATGAAGTGGTCGGCGTCGGCGAACATCTTCGCGCCGCTGCGCGCGCGATCGTCGCTCGACTGCTGATGCTCGAGGCCGCCGACCGAGGTGTGGTCGCTCAGGACCAACAGCAGGTGGTAGCTGGCGTAGTGGTGCGAATGGAACAGCGCCTGCGCCTGGGTGATGAGATCGCGGAAGCCGGCGAGTTGCGAGTCGGAAATGCCGATGGCCGCCGCGGAATCGCCGACCATGTCGAGCCAGCGGCGCACTTTCGAGCCTTTCGGCGTGATGTCGATCGAGCGGAAATGCTTTCCGGCGATCACGGGCGAGTCGACCAGCGTGTCGAAGGCCACGGGCTTGAAGGCGATGCGGCCGCCGTCGCGCGTCGCCGTTTCCAGCGCGCTGGCGTATTGCCAGTCGGCGGGAATGACGAGCGTCGGTTGAAAAAGCTGCGCCCTGGCCGGAGACCCCGCCGGGTACAGCGCCACGTGATCCCAGGTGAGGTCGATGAGGTTCGGCGTCACCCGTTTCTCGGCCGGGAACTGGAAATCGACTTCGAGTTGCTGCACGCCTGCCGGCACCGTCAGATGGAACGCGAACCGGTCCAGCTCGTCGCGCTGCCACGCGACGCGCTGGCCGCCGGCCGTGAAGCGCAGGCCCATGACCTGTTCTATCGGCCCGTCGGGCGAGTGGTCGCCGGGAATCCACTTCGGATAGTAGAGGGTCAGCGGTCCCGGCTTGGCGGGAATGACTTCGTGCACGTACAAGAGTTTTTGACCCGGATCAGACAGCCGCACCGTCAAAGCGACCTGGCCGGTCGCGGCATCGTTGCCCGTTTCGGCTACGCAAGACAGGGACGCCGCCAAGGCCGCTGCGCCAAGCAACCGTGTCAATGGTTTCACTACCGCCCTCCGAATGACTTGATGGTGTTTTGTCCCGGGTGGCCGGGCGTCAGGTACAGATTTCCTGCGCTCCGGAGAGGCCCGCCTGCCGCGTCGGTGGCGAGCCGGGTTTGCGTGGCGGCTCGCGTGGCGCGGGATGCAGCCATCGCCGCGCATCCTACATGGACACCCCGCGTTCGTAGAGGCGATTTGTGTCCGCCTGGCCGTTGCCGCGTAAGCTCTCGCGGACGCGTCGTTTGCGCGTCAGAGCGCGGTTCCAGGCGGGCGGGAGGGCGAGACCAAAACGCAGAAACCATAACCCACAGCTATGCCGGGTGCTGGTATTTTCATTGGTGATTGCCGCGGCGGGATCAGTATGCTCGAACGCGTACTGCGCAATGCGGTGGGTCAGGCATGACCTAGGGGCCGCCCGAAATACCGACAACAAGATGCGGCGGCGAACAATTGCTGCGTCAACATGACATCACTTCACTTGCGTTCCCACATTGGGGAGTACCGATCATGAAGGGCAAGTCGCGTTCGCTGCATCGCAGAAACATCTTCCGGCGCAAGGCGCTGGCACTCGCCATTGGTGCGGTCACTTTCCACATCGCCAATACGGCATGGGCGCAGGCGACCAGCGGCACGATCTACGGCACGGTTCCGGCGGCGGCCGGCGAAATGATCCAGATCACCGGCGGCGCGGGCTTCAATCGCAGCGTCGAGGTGGATGCGAACGGCAGGTACTCGATCACGCTGCCGGTCGGCACCTATACGGTTACGCTGCTTCGCGATGGCAAGGTCGTGGACTCGCGCAAGGGCGTCAGTCCGGTGGCGGCCGGCGCGGTCGCGGTCGATTTCGCGGCGGCAGGTGCGGCTTCGTCGGCCGCGACGCTCAACGAGATCAAGGTGTTGGGGCAGGCAGCGGTCATCGACGTCTCCACCACCAACCAGGTGACGACGATCACGGCCAAGCAGCTGCAGTTGTTGCCGATCGCGCGCACCGCCGAGGACATCGCCATGCTCGCGCCGGGCGTCAACATGGGTTCGCCCGAACTGATCGGCGGGCCGCTGGGCACCCCGGCGCTGGTGTTCGGCGGCGCTTCGACGGCGGAGAACGCGTACTACGTCGACGGCATGAACACCACCGAGCTGCTCAACAACCAGGGTGGCATCGCCCTGCCGTACGGCTCCATCGAGCAGCAACAGACCTTCATCAGCGGCTACGACGCCCGTTATGGCCGCTCCATCGGTGGCGTGGTCAGCCAGATCGGCAAGAGCGGTTCGAACGAGTGGCATTTCGGCGCGCGTGCCTCTTGGCAGCCTGGCAGCCTGCGCGAGGATCCGGTCAACTACTACTACGCCAATCCCCTGATCACGACGCCGGGCAGCAAGCCAGGCGATCTGGCCGTTTTCCGCAAGAACAACAACCGCAGCGAAACGATCTACGACGCCTACGCCAGCGGCCCGATCATCGAAGACCGGCTGTTCTTCTTCGTCGGCGTCGAGCAGGACAATACCCATTACCGCACGACTTCGTCGTTCAGCAGCAGCGCGACCAGCGAAGACGTCACCGTGCACGACCCCAAGGTGTACGCCAAGATCAACTGGAACATCAACGATGCCAACGTCTTCAGCCTCACCGGCCTGCAGAACGAGCACAAGACCTGGGGAACGATCTACGACTTCGACTACGACACCCGCCAGCGCGGTGATTTCAACAGCCTCGACCAGACCGGCAAGACCGCGTTCCGCGTATGGGTCGCCAACTACACGTCCTACCTCACCGACAACCTGACCCTGAACGCGACGTTCGGCAAGATGCATGGCGAGTACTACACGGAACAGCCCGGCTACCCCGGCTTCAATCCGTCGCTGCCGCACGTCGCCAGCGCATCCAATCAGGATCCGGCATTCGCTCCGCCCGGCGGCGTTTCCAATTCTCAGACCAATTCGTCGATCGCCGATCCCAATCATCGCGAAACGGTCGCGAACTACCGCGTGAGCCTGGACTGGAAGTGGCGCTCGCACGATTTCCAGGTCGGCATCGACAACATCAACTCCTGGGATCTGCACGACGGCTCGGTGAATCCGGGAACGGGCTATCAATGGATCTACGGCACGAGCGCCCCCGGCAAGCCGGTGTTCGGCGTCGATTCCAGCGTGCCGCCGTTTGTCGCGCCGTCTACGCAATGCCACCCCGATTCCAGCGGCAAGGTGCAGTGCTACTACGTGCAGAAGCATGTCGACATCTCGGCAGCATCCATGCGCGTCGCCCAGCGTGCCGCGTACATCATGGACAACTGGCAGGTGACGCCCAACCTGCTGCTCAACCTCGGCCTGCGCGACGATGCGTTCGTCAACTACGACGGCTCGGGCGCACCCTACATCCGCGAGACCAAGCCGCAATGGGCGCCGCGCCTCGGCTTCAGCTGGGACGTGCACGGCGATTCCAGCCTGAAGTTGTTCGGCAATGCCGGCCGCTACTACCTGGCGCTGCCGACGCAGGTGGCGCTGTCCATCGCCGCGCCGGTGACGAATGCCGGCGTGTACGGCACCTACACGGGGATCAATCCGACTACCGGCGAGCCGATCGGATTCACGCCGCTGCCGCAGAACCCGACGACCGGCGTGTCGATCGACAGCGAATATGGCCAGGCCAAGGACCCGCGCGTGTCTGCCGCGCAGAACATCAAGGCCGAGTTCTCCGACAACTTCGTCTTCGGCATGCAGCAGCAGTTCGACATGCTCCAGACGAGCTGGACATTCGGTGCGACGGCGACCTACCAGCGCATGAACCGCATCATCGACGACGTCGACGCGATCCAGAACGAGTGCGCGGCAGGGCGAGCGCAAGGCTATGCCTGGATGACGCCGGACACCTGCGACCAGTGGGCGCAGAGCCTGGTCCTGATGAACCCCGGCGTCACCAACAAGCTGCTGATGAAGGCGCCGGACGGCAGTCTCGTCCCGGTGACGTTCACGGCCGCCGACCAGGGTTTTCCGCGGGGGCCGAAGCGTCGTTACTACTCGATCGACCTGTCGCTGGAACACGCCTGGGACAGCAAATGGTTCGCCAAGATCGACTACGTGTTCTCGCGCACCTGGGGCAATACGGAAGGACCGGTGAGCACGTATTCGGCGCAGAGCGGCTCCTACGAATCGCTGACCACCGCCTGGGATTTCCCGGAAAGAATGGAGTACTCCGACGGCGTGCAGCCCAACGATCGCCGCCACCAGCTCAAGGTCTTCGGCGCGTATGCGCTGACCACGGAATGGACGCTCGGCGGCAACATGTACATCGCCTCCGGCACGCCGCGCATGTGCCGCGGCCGCTACGGGCCGGACCAGATCGCCCTGCACGGTTCCAACACGTACTACTGGTGCGGCGGCAAGCCGGTGCCGCCGGGTTCGCTCGGTCGCCTGCCGTGGAACCACCAGCTCAACCTCAACGTGGACTACAGGCCGGACTGGGCGGACCGCAAGCTCGACTTCAATCTGGCCGTGTTCAACGTGTTCGACAAGCAGGTGCCGCTGTACTACGGCGACAGCTTCCGCTCGACCTCCAATCCGAGAGTCGACTACGGCAGGGTACTCGACACCACGGCGCCCCGTTATGTCCGGTTGTCCGTGGCATACGATTTCTGAAGGATGCAAGTCTCTCCACGCCGCCGGGCAGGGATATTGCCCGGCGTTTTTTTTGTGGATTCCGGGCGTCTTGTGTAGCCTTCTGCCTTGACTCGAAGACGGTAGCGACATGACGCTTTCTTCAAAGCCCGAGTCTCTGGGCGCGCCGCCGCCGCTTTCGCGCACGGCCGCGCGCATGCTCGCGCGCGCACGCGAGGAATGGGAGCGCCGCGATTTCGCCGCCGCGCAACATTCGTTGTCCAACGTGCTGGCGCTCGCGCCCGACGAGCCCGCCGCCATCCGCCTGTTCGGGATGGTGCTGCAGCGTCTCGGCGATCATGCCCGCGCCATCGAATACTTCCGGCGCGTGCTGGCGGCGCATCCGGACGACGCCGACATCCATGTCTGCCTCGGCATCGCGCTGCACGAGCGCGGCGAAACCGCCGACGCGGTGCAGCACCTGCGCCATGCATGCGAACTCGCGCCGCGCTCCGCGTCGGCCTGGTTCAATCTCGGCGAGGCGCTCGTGCAACAGGTGCATACCGTCGATGCCGTCGCCGCGCTGCGCCGCGCGCTCGAGCTCGATCCCGCGCACGTGTCCGCGCGCCTGTCGTTGGCCAAGGCGCAAGCGAGTCTCGGCGAGGTCGACGCCGCGATCGCGGGCTTCCGCGACGTGCTGCGTCGCGATCCGGGCAACGCCGAAGGCTGGTTCGGGCTGTCGAATCTCAACACGGTGCGCTTCGACGTCGCGGATGCCGCGTCCCTGCGCAGCGCCCTCGCGCGCCCGCACCTGTCCGCGCGCGACAGCGAACTGCTCGGCTTCACCTACGCGAAGGCGCTGGAAAACCAGGGCGACTACGCGCAGGCGTTCGAGGCGTTCCGCACGGCCAACGCGTCGCGGCGCCGGCGCGTGAAGTGGGACGCCGCGGGCGAGCGCAAGCGCGTGCATGAGATCGAGCGCGTGTTCGCCAGCGCAACGCCGCCGCCGCTGGACGCAGGCATGGGCGGCGAGGTCATTTTCATCGTCAGCATTCCGCGCTCCGGCTCGACCCTGGTCGAGCAGATCCTCGCTTCGCATCCGCAGGTCGAGGGCGCCAACGAGATCAAGGACATCACCGAGGTCATCGACGCGGAAACCCGGCGGCGCAATTCCGCCTATCCGCTGTGGGCGGCCGATGCCACGGCGCAGGACTGGCAGCGCCTCGGTCGCGAATACCTCGCGCGCACCGCACGCTGGCGCCGGACCAGGCCGCGCTTCACCGACAAGAGCCTGGTCAGCTGGTATCTCGTCGGCCCGATCCTGGCGATGTTGCCGGCGGCGCGCGTGGTGATCATCCGGCGCGACCCGGTGGAGACGTGCCTCGCATGCTTCCGCCAGCTGTTCAGCGAACGCAGCGCGTTTGCCTGCGACCTCGACGAACTGGCCGACTACTGCGTCGACTTCCTGCGCCTCACGCGGTTCTGGCGCGAGCAACATCCAGACCGCGTGCTCGATCTGCAGTACGAAAACCTGCAGGCCGAACCGGAAGCGGAGATACGCCGCCTGCTCGATTTCTGCGGGCTGCCGTTCGATCCCGCCTGCCTCGACTTCCACAAGACCGAGCGCGCCGTGCTCAGCGCGCCGAGCGCGGCGCAGGTGCGCCAGCCGTTGCGCCGCGACACCGCGCGCAGCGCGCGCTACGGCGACAAGCTCGATCCCTTGCGCCGGCGCCTGCGGGCCGCGGGGATCGCGGTGGAATGAAAACGAGTCCCGATCCCGTCGATACGCGGATCGTCACGGGGTTTATCCGTTGCCGATACCGGGCGCGGGGCGCGCGAGCGGATACGGAGTCTTCGACGGACGCAGTACCTTGGGGTTCGAACTGCCCCAGATCGTGTACTGGTCGGCCAATATCACGCCGGTGAGTTCCTCGATCTCCGCCTGGGTGATCTGGGCGCTACCCTGCTTGCCGAACAACACGACCTCATCGCCTGGCCGCACGCCGGGGATATCGGTCACGTCCACCATCGTGGTGTTCATGGTGACGTTGCCGACGACGGGCGCGCGCTGTCCGCGGATCAGCACGGCTCCTTTGTTCGAGTAGGCGCGACGGTAGCCGTCCGAATAGCCCACCGGAAGATTGGCCAGCAGCGAATCCCGCTTCAAGGTGAAGGTGCGGTCGTAGCTCACGGTGTTTCCGGCGGGATAGGCATTGACCGAGGCCACTCGCGTCTTGAAGGACGCGACGTGGGCGAATGGCGGCTTCTCGGTGCCGCCGTAGCCGTACAGGGCGCCTCCCGTGCGTGTCATGTCGAGATGCGCTTCCGGAACGTGCTGCGTGGCGAACGAATTCGCGGTATGCAGGATGACGTCTTCCCGCCGCAATTCGCTGTTCGCGAATAGCCAGGCGGTTTGTTCCTTGAAGGTGCCGAGGACTTTCAGGGTGTCGGATCGATCCTCGTTGGGAAAATGCGTCATCATGCCGACGATGCGCAGGCCCTTGGTCGCGGCCAGTTCCCGCGCGTCCCGCTGTCCCTGTTCGGTGGCCATTTCCAGGCCGTTGCGGCTCATGCCCCCCGCGTTCAATGCGAGGTGTACGGGTATCGCGTGGCCGCGTTTGCGCGCGCCTGCGCCGATGGCCCGCGCCACGTCGAGGTTGCCCACCAGTTCCTCGACCCGGTACGCAAGCGCGGCCTCGATTTCGTCGAGCGTGGCACAGCGCACACGCATCAGGCGCCCCTTGAAGCCGCAGGCCCGCACCATCCTGGCCTCTTCGGTGCTGGCGATGCCGACATGGGCTACGCGCGCCCGGATGATGCTGGGCATCAGCATGTCGATGCCGATTCCGTACGCATCGGCCTTCATGATGGCGCACAATCGGGCACCTTTTGCCAACATGACCTGGACAAGCCGCAGGTTGTCCTCGAAAACGCCGACGTCGACTTCGATCCAGGAATTCGGCGCCTCGGCATGCCACTTGTTCTGCCTGCCGAGCAGTGGCGCGGACTTCGCATCGATGGACGCGAACAGCGCAGTTCCCGCGGCAGCCGCAACGAACCGGCGGCGGCTGAAAGAGATGGAATGGCGGTTTGGCATGGCTGTTCTCCGGAAGACATCGCCGCCGGTTGTCCGGCGGCGCCCGGTACTTTCCCTTCACACGACTCGCGCCGTCAGTCGAATTTGTACTCGCCCATCAGAACGAACGAACGGCCGCGCGGGTCGGCGACGCGCGGCTCCCACGCGGCACCGGCGGCGAAGTCGACCTGATGCGCGGTGAAAGGCGGGTCGGTGTTCAACAGGTTTCGCACCACGAAAGTGAACTTCGCGTTCTTCAGGCCCGTCCAGCCCACGCTGTAATTGTAGGTGGTGTAGTCGTCGACATCGGGGTTCCAGTTCTTGGGGATGTAGCTGCCGTTCTCGACGCTGATCGGCAGTTCGTCCTTGTAACCGGAGCGGTAGACCTGGGTCAGCGTATGCGTCCAGTCGCCCTTGGCCCATGTGAAGTTCAGGGTATGTTTCCACTTCAATGGCAGGTTGTAGAAGCGGACATACGTGCCGACCTCGTTGCCGCCATAGGGCTCGTTGGACAGCGACTTCTCCTTGAAGGTGTCGATGTAGCTGCCGTTGAGATTGACGTGCCAGCGGCCACCGGCCAATTCGCCGGTCAGGTTGGCGTCCAGTTCGATGCCGCGGGTCAAAGTGCCACCGGAATTGATGTAGCGCTGGTCGATCGCAATGACCTTGCCGCTGCTGTCGCGGATCCAGTTGTCCGAGAACAGCGCGTAGTTGGCGATCAGCGTCCCCAGGTCGGGGACGCGGATCGTGTTGGTGCGCTCGATTTGCCACCAGTCGAGGGTGAAATTGAAGTTGTTGCTGGGTGCATAGACCAGGCCCAGACTCTCCTGCTTCGACTCTTCAGGCTGGAGATTGGCCTTGCCGCCCGTGATGATGGTTGGCTGGATCAGTCCGCAGCCCGGCACCGTCGAGCTGACCGTGCCGCTGGGGCAACTGGCCGGGTCGACCAGATCGCGGCCGAAGTAGTCCACCCTGTTCACTCCGATGAACAGCTTGGTGAACTCAGGCACCTTGAACCCGGTGCTGTAGGCGCCGCGGAATGCCAACGTCTCGATCGGCTGCCACTTGAACGAGTACTTCGGATTGGTGGTGCCGCCGAAGGTGTCGTACTGGTCGCGGCGCACGGCCAACGTCACGTCCAGGGTCTTGACGACCGGCAGATAGACTTCGGCGTATGCCGCCTTCACGTCGCGGTGCACCTTGGGCAGTTCGCTGGTGTCGTCGAACGGCGCCTGGTAAATCGTGTCGTAGTTGAGCGGCAATCCGTTCAGGACCTGGACGCCGGCGAACTTGAACTCCTCGCGCCGCATCTCGCCGCCCGCCGCCAACTGCATTTCGCCACCCCACAGGTTGACCCCGAGGCCGCCGTTGAAGCTGGCGTCGACCGCAGTGACGGTGGACTCTCCGCCGTACAGATGCACGCCTGTAGCCGACGCTGCCTGCAGCGCGGAAATGGCCTGCGGGCTCTGCTGCTGGCCAGGCATCAGGAACGGATTGAGCAGCCCGCTGCCAAGCGCCTGCTGCAGCCCGCTCGAGAAATAGTAGCCTCCGCCGAGAACCGATCCGGCCTTGCTGGACGCGCGCGACAGGCCCACGTCGTAGTCCCACGTGCCGATGCTGCCTTTCAAGCCGGCCAGCATGCGATAGGCCTTGGTGGTCGTTTCGATCTGCTTCGGCCCGCAGACCATGCAACGCCAGCGATAAGGAATCTTGTTGCCGTAGACCAGATTGTCCGGACCGAAGTAGCCGGACAGCGCGTTGAAGATGCTGTCGTAGGTTGCCTTCGTATCCGCGGTCAGCGGATACCAGGTGCTCGGATTGAGCACAGCGGTATCCGACGCGCTCGAGCTGAGCTGCAACGGCTCGTATTCGCGCCGCGACACGACATGCGAGCCCATCGCTTCGGCATAGAACCGCTGGTTGTCGCCGAACTTGAAGGTCGCGCGGCCCAGCGCCTGTATGCTCTCCTGCGGCTGCTGCAGCGCCTGCGCGGCGGGATAGTCCCAGGCGCAGGCGTACTTCAGGTTGGAGCTGTCCCACAGCCGGTAGTCGTACGGCCCCATGTTGGGGCCGCCGTTCGCGCAGCCGGCCGCGCCCGGCAGGTTCAGGATGTTGACGTTGGTCTGTCTGCCGCCGCCAGCCGGATCATTCAGCGCTCCGTTGATGATGCCGCCGGCGGCATTCGTCACCGTCGCGAACGGCGTGCCGCGCGTGTCGGGCGATACGCCGCGGTCGGGCTGGAAGCTGTTGGCGAAATCGCGCTGGTTGCTGCGCAGGAACTCGCTTTTCCGGTAAGTGACCGTGCCCCACGCATTCCAACGGTCGGTGTCGAGATCGCCGATGCCGCCCAGCACGCTGTAGTTGTAGATGTTGCCGCCGCCATCCTGGGTCACGTCGGCGCCGGCGTTGACCGTGACGCCGCGGTAGTCGGAGCGGGTGATGAAGTTGATCACGCCGCCGATGGCATCGGTGCCGTACATCGCCGAAGCACCGTCGCGCAGCACCTCGACGCGATCGATCGCGGCGAACGGGATCGAGTTCAGGTCCACCGCCTGGCCGCGCAGGCCGTGGGTGGCGACGCGGCGACCGTTGAGCAGCACCAGCGTCGCATCGGATCCCTGACCGCGCAGGTTGGCGCCGGACACGCCGGAGGTGCCGCGCAGTTCGCCCAGATCCATGTCCACCTGCGCCGAGGTGAGGCCATCGGCGCCGTTGCCGGCGATGTTGAGGAACTGCAGCAACTGTTCTGCAGAGGTGATGCCCTGGGCCTCGATCTCGGCTTTCTTCACGATGGTGATCGGCAAAGCCGCTTCCACGTCGGCGCGTTTGATGCGCGACCCGGTCACGCTGACCTCGCCCAGTGTCGTCAGCGAAGACTGTCCGGCATCCTGGGCCATGGCCGGCACGGCCATCGCGGCCAGCACCGCAGCGCAGAGAGATGTCAGTCGGAAATTCGGATTGGTTCGCATGTGTTGTCCCCGTGAAAGTGCAGGTTGTCCCCTTGAATGAAACGGTGGTGAGCGGATGAATCGGCGCGTCACCGAAACCGGCCTGGGTGGCGCGGGCAGGTCAGCGCGGTTCAGCCCGATCTGCGGCGAGAAACAATTTGCCGATCTCCAGCGCGGTGTCGTACGGCGTCGGATCGTTGCGGTTGCTCAACAAGATCACGGTCACGCGCTGCTTCGGCCAGCGCACCAGCGTGTTGCGGAAACCGATGCTCTCGCCGGAGTGCCACAGCCTGTCCCCGTTTGCGGTGACGCGCCAGCCGTAGCCGTAGTACGTCGCCTCCGGCTCGCTGGCGACCTGCACCTGCTTGCCGAAAGCCTGCGCACGGGTCGCGTCGCCGAGCAGGCGATCGTCGTAAAGCGCGGCATCCCAGCGCGCGAGGTCATCGATGTTGGAATAGATGCCGCCGTCGCCCAGCACCGCGCTGTACTCGTTCTGGTCGGTGCGCTTCCAGCTCCCGTCCTGTTCGCTGTAACCCCAGGCGCGATGCGGCACGCCTGGGCCGCCGGCAACATAGGCCAGGCTGTCGCGCATGCCGAGCGGCGCGAAGATGCGGGTGCGCACGAAGTCGGGATAGCTCATTCCCGAGGCGCGTTCGACCACGAGCGCCAGCATCGCGTAGCCGCTGTTGCTGTAGCGATAAGTGCTGCCGGGCGGAAAATACAACCGGTCTTCCTTCGACAGCAGCGCGAGCACGCCGGCATCGCTGATCTGGCCTGCATAGGGTTTGGCCATCAGATCTTCGTAATCGAGCAGTCCCGCGGTGTGGTCGAGCAGGTTGCGCAGGGTGATGGCATCCGCTGCCTTCGGCAGTGCCGGCAGCCATTTGCGCACGGGATCTTCGACGGCGAGCTTCCTGTCCTGCGCCAGCAGCAGGATCGCGGCGGCGGTGAACTGCTTGGTCACCGATGCGAGCCGGTAATTGGTCGCCGGCCCGGCCTCGACATGCCGCTCCAGGTCGGAACGTCCGTAGCCGCGCCTGACCACCGCCTTGCCGTCCTTCAGCACCAGCAGCGAGGCGCCGGGAACGTCGCCGTCGTAGGGCCGCATCAGGCGGTCGATTTCGGCCTGTCGGGCGGGTTCGCCGGGGGCCGTCACGGGCACGTCGTAAAGCGTGTTGAGGGACGGCCTGGAGCGGTAGGTGTAATGCCACCATTCCATCGGATAGTTGTCGAAGCCCTGTGCCTTCATCGCCTCGAGCAGTGAACGGCGGTTGGCGCGCTGTTCGGCGTCGACCTCGCGCGAATCGGTGTTGGCGCGGGCACCGAAGAAATCGAAGCCGGTGCCCATGTCGAGCGGCTCGCAGCCGGCGTCCTGCGCGTCGCAGCGCAACAGGGTGAGGTCGACCGTGCCGCCACGGCTGTGCCCGGAGACTGGCGCAATGTATTCGCCGAGCAATCGCGGCTTGTCCAGGTTGGGGTAGTGCGCCGCCTTGGTGCGCTGGTCGGCGGGATCGTTGGCCCAGCGCACGAAATGGGCCACTGCGCGCGCCGGGCGGTAGCAATCGAACATGCGCAGGCGCAAGTGGCGCTTGCGCAGCGCGGCTTCCACTCGCGCCAGCGCCTCGGCGGCCTCGCGCTTCAGCCAGCAGCGCGGCGCCTCGTAGCCGTCGATCGGCGTGCCGACGAAGTTGTCGCTGCCGGCGTAGGCGATGGATTGCGACATGTCCGGCACCAGGCTGCGGATGTCGACCAGATCCGCTTGCTCTCTTGTGGTCGCGGACGACACTTGCGGCGTTCCGCCGGCATGCGTCAGGATCGATATGACGCACAATGCGAACGCCAGTGCGGGACGAATCATGCCGCGGCCCTGCCGTACTGTCGGGCCGCGAGCGGCGCCGGCAACGGAACGAAGGCGGATCGGAAGAGTTGCAGGAATCGCATGACGTCTCCCCAGGTAGAAGATCGAGATTCCGGCATCGACGACCTCGAAGTGAAGAGGCTTGCCTCCGCACTGCCTTCCGCGTCTTGTGCCGGGTTGAAAACGGTCTCCGATCCGGTGCTCCCCTCGGATCGTATTGCGCACCATTACACGCCGTGGATTTTTTTTAGCATGGCCTCTTCGAGAGCGTCAACGAACTGCCCGACGCAGCTTTTCCAGCGAAATAGACCGCGAAGGACGAACCTGGAAGACCGTTTGCGCGCAAGCAGACAATGCTGCATCGGCTGAAGAAAAACCCGTTGAATCCTCGGGTTGCCGATGTCGTCGGCGAAGAACCCGACGCTCGCGCGGGGCATCGTGCAGCAGGAAATCCGTCAGCACGCGGGGCCGAACTCCATAACCTGGAGTTGGAACTGGTGAAAGCAATTTCATGGAATGGCGAGCAACGGCGGTAACCATCCCGCCATGGAAATTTGTCGTCGGAATTGCCTGTCGCGCTTTACAAACAGACAACCGTATTCCAGTCATTCGCGCCAAATGCCACGCCTTTGCACTTGGCATCAACGATTGCAACAGGGCATGCCTGCGTCCGTCGGCGGCGGCATCGGCCGCACATCCTCGCGAACCATCGCCCGTCCGTTTGCTGCGCCTTCCCACAACCTGAAGTTATGCAAGGGGACGGCTTTTTCATTGGTGACTTTCGGGCGCCCGCGTCTATGCTGGGCGTTGTGAAGCAGGGAATTGCGGCGGCATCGATTCCGCGCAGTACTGTCCGGATGGACTCTTTGAAAAACTCCGTCGTTCCGGTGGCTTTCAACAGCCGAGGGCTGGTCAAGCCAGGATGGCGCGCAAACTCTCGCTTCTTGCCCAACATATGGCCAACGCACTTCCACACTCCCTGCTCAACGGCGCCATCGTTCCCACGAACGACGCGCGCATCTCGCCGCTCGATCGCGGCTTCCTGTTCGGCGACGGCATCTACGAAGTCGTGCCGGTGTACGCCGGCAAGCCGCTTCGTCTCACGGCTCACTTCGACCGTTTGCAGGATGGTCTGGACGCACTCGAAATCGCCAATCCGTATTCGCGCGCGCGCTGGGCCGAACTCGTGCATGAGCTGATCGCCAGCAACGGCGGCGGCGACATGGGCGTCTATCTCGAAGTCTCGCGCGGCGCCGGCAAGGGGCGCGATTTCCTGCCCGAGCCGGACATGCAGCCGACGGTATTCGGTTTCTGCTTCCCGATCACGCCGCCGAAGCCCGAGCTGCTTGCGCGTGGCATCGCGGCGGCCACGCTCGAAGACATCCGCTGGCAGCGCTGCGACATCAAGTCCATCGCGCTGGTCGGCCCCGTTATGCTGAAGATGGAGGCCAAGCGCCGCGGCGCCGACGAGGCGATCCTCGTGCGCGGCGAGCGCCTCGCCGAAGGCAGCTCGAGCGCCGTATTCGTCGTCAAGAACGGACGCATCGCCACGCCGCCGGCCAGTCATGAGCGCCTGCCGAGCATCACGCGCCTCGTCGTCGGCGACGTGCTCGACGCATTGAAGCTGCCGTTGGAGGTGCGCGAAGTGCGCCGCGGCGAACTGCCCGCGGCCGACGAAATCTGGATCGCGAGTTCGACGCGCGAAGCCCTGCCGGTCACATCGCTCGACGGCAAGGCGGTGGGCGAGGGCGGGCCCGGCCCGGTCTGGCGTCGCGTGTTCGACGAGTTCCAGGCGCTCAAGCAACGCGAGGCCGGTTGATCCGCGACTGCGGTCGCTGGCGGCTTACTTTCCGCCGGCGAACTTTTCTTCGAGCGCGCTGAACGCCGAGCGCCCGCCCGTTCGTTCTTCGGGCATGCCCGTCGCGATCCACGCCAGGCCGCTGCCGTGTTCGCGGTCCAGCCAGATGCCCGCCTGCACGCCATAGGCGGAGCCGGCGTGGCCGACGCGGGCAACGCCGTCGCCGAACGGATCGTCGCGGCAACCCTCGGCATGCGTGGCGAGAATCTGCATGCCCATGCCCCAGCGGCAGAAGAATCCCTGCTGGTGGTCGTCGCCATCCTCCTCGAAAGTCAGCCCGTTGCGGCCGTCGTATTGCCACAGCGGCGTGGCCATCGCGCGCACCGATCCGGGTGTCAGCAACCGCGCTCCATTGAGGTCGAGTGTGCCCTCGCCGAGCAGCATCATGCCGACGCGTGCGAGGTCGACGCCGGAAATGCGCAGACCGCCCTGCGGCCCGAACAGCGCGCCGTTTTCGCCCGGACGGTAGCGCGACAGATCGCAACTGCCGTTGCGTGCGGGCCGCACCGGACAGTTCGGTCTGCGCCCATGATTGTCGTCCATCACCGCTTTGCCGTCGCCGTCGTACTGCACTACCGCGTGCGCAACACTTGCCTCGTCGCAGGTGTCCCAGCCGAAACAGGCGCCGGTGCCGAGCGGCTTGAGCACGAGACGCTGCATGAGCCGGTCGAAACGTTCGCCACTGACGCGCTCCATCGCCTGTGCCACGACCGGGAAATTGAGGTTGGTGTAGCGGAAGTAGGTCCCCGGCGCGTGTTCGCCATCCCATGCGTGCGGGTTGTCGAGGGTATCGCGCAGGCGGCCATCCAGAGGCGTCTGCCAGTAACCGGCGGCGTCGGTGAGGCTTGAGCGATGCGATATCAGCATGCGCAAGGTGATCGGCACGTGCGGATACGCGGGATTGCGCAGGCTCCATCCCAGATACCTCGACACGTCGGCATCGAGTTCGAGCTTGCCGGCTTCGACCAGGCGCATCACGCCGAGCGTGGTGACCAGCTTGGAAATCGAGGCGACACGCACCGGGTCGTTGGCCGTGATCCTGCGCGCGGCGGCCTTGTCGGCAAAGCCATCAGTCTGGATCGAGGTGACGCCGTTGCGGTCGAAGGCGACGCGCACATTGGCGACAGGGCCATTCGCATGGGTCGTGGCGGCGATGAGCAGCAGGCCCGGCATGGCGCAGGCCGACAGTATCCGTCCAATCTTCGCCGCGCTCATATGCATTGCTCCAATGCGCGGCAAACGGCCGCGCGAATTCGGTCGTCGGCCGCGAACATCACGAAGATCGCGCGGCCGGAACCGGCGCAGCTGGTCGCCGCCCGGCTTGCGAGATGGCTGCCATTGCCTTGCCGTAACGGGAGACATCCAGGCCTTCGCTGCTGATCCGCGGCGTCACGCCCGCGATGAGATCGGCAAGATAGCGTCCCGATCCGCATGCCATCGTCCAGCCGAGCGTGCCATGGCCGGTGTTGAGATAGAGGTTGTCGAAGCCGGTGGCGCCGACCACCGGCGTGCCGTCCGGCGTTGCCGGGCGCAGGCCGGCCCAGAATTCGGCCCGGCCCACATCGCCGCCCTGCGGGTACAAGTCGGCGACCACCTTCTCCAGGGTCGCCCGTCGTCGGGACGAGAGCGACAGGTCGTAACCGCATACCTCGGCGATACCGCCGACGCGGATGCGCTGCTCGAACCGGGTCACGGCCGTCTTGTAGCTCTCGTCGAGCACCGTGGACATGGGCGCCATCGCCGGATCGGTGATCGGTATCGTCAGCGAATAGCCTTTCAGCGGATACACCGGCAGGCGGATGCCCAGCGGCGCGAGCAATCGCGGCGTGTAGCTGCCGAGCGCGAGCACGTAGCGGTCGGCCTTCTCGGTCTTGCCATCAATGCGTATGCCGGTGATCCGGTTTCCCGCGGTTTCGAGTGCTTCCACCGCGGCGTTGTAGCGGAACTCCACGCCGGCCGCTTGCGCGCGCTCCGCCAGCCGCCGCGTGAACAGGGCGCAATCGCCGGTCTGATCGCGTGGCAGGCGCAGCGCGCCGGCCAGCCGGTCGACCACACCGGCCAGGGCCGGTTCCACTTTCGCGATGCCGGCGCGATCGAGCACCTCGAACGGCACGCCGTATTGCTTCAGCACCGCGATGTCCCGGCCCGCATCGTCGAACTGCGCTTGCGTGCGGAACAACTGCGTGGTTCCGAGTTGACGGCCTTCGTAGGCTATGCCGATTTCCGCGCGCAACTCGTCGAGGCAATCGCGACTGTATTCGGACAGGCGCACCATGCGCGCCTTGTTGACCGCGTAACGGCCGGCCGTGCAGTTGCGCAGCATCTGCAGCAGCCACAGGTATTGACGCGGATCGAGGCCCGGCCGGATCACCAGAGGCGCGTTCGTGGAGAACAGCCACTTCAATGCTTTCAGCGGCACGCCGGGTGCGGCCCACGGCGAGGCGTAACCGGGCGAGATCTGGCCCGCATTGGCGAAACTGGTCTCCTGGGCGGGCCCGGCCTCGCGATCCACCACGGTCACCTCGAAACCGGCGCGCGCCAGATACCAGGCGCTGCTCACGCCGATGACACCGCTGCCTGCAACGAGTACGCGCATCACTTCCAGCCGTTGATGAAGAACGTGATCACGATCGCGTTGGTGAAATCGATCAGGAAGGCGCCGACCAGCGGCGCTACGAGAAACGCCCGCGGCGCGGGGCCGAAGCGTTCGACCAGGGATTCCATCACTGCCATCGCGTTGGCGGTGATGCCGAGCATGAAGCCGGCGAAACCGCCGGTGATGACGGCGGCATCGTAGTCGCGTCCCATCAGCCGCAGCAGCGGCCAGCAGCAGAACGCGACGACGATGATCGTCTGCACGGCGAGATCGACGAGCAGCGGCGTCGCCATGCCGGCGAGTTCCCACAGGTGCAGATCCATCAGCGCGACCGAGATGAAGAACGACAGGCAGATGCTGCCGATGCGCTCGATGCTCGGCATCGACAATCCGAACCAGCCGAACCCGTCGTCGAGATTGCGGATCAGCGCGCCGACGAGCATCGCGCCGGTGTAGCTCGGCAGGGTCACGCCCAGCGCGTGCACGCCGTCGCTGATCCAAGCACCGATACCCATCGCGAGCAGCAGCAGAACGAGGTGTTTGAGGGTGCGCTGGAAGCGTTCCGCCTCGTTGCCGGTGTCCGTCGCCGTTGTGGTGGCGATCCGCGCAGCAGGTGTGTCGGCGCCGGATGATTTGGGCGCGAGCCTGTAGCGCTCGATCAACATCGTCGCCAGTGGTGCGCCGAGGATCGAGCCGAGCACGATGCCGGCCATCGCCGACGCCATCGCGATGCTCGCCGCGCCGGCGAGGCCGGCCTGTTCGAGCAACGGGGCGAAGGCGAGCCCGGTGGCGGGGCCGCCGGCGAGGGTCGACGATCCGGCGGCGATGCCGAACAACGGATGCAGGCCGAACGCCTTGGCCACGCCGATGCCGACGAGATTCTGCACGATGGCGAGAAACGTCGCCAGGGCGAGCAGCAACGCGACCTGCGGGCCGCTGACCCGAAGCAGGCTCACGCTCGCGTTGAAGCCGACGCTGGCGAAGAACGCGATCATCAACGGCTTGGACAGTGACGCATCGAACCGCACCGGCACGACGTCCCAATGCCGGCACGCGAGCAACGCCAGCGCCACGACCAGGCCGCCGATCACGGGGGCGGGAATGTTGAACCGCGCCAGCAGCGGCAATCGCCGCCGGATGGCGTAGCCGCCGAGCAGGCACAGACCACCGGCCGCCAACGTTTGGATTGGATCGAGCGTCAGCATGCGTCTTATTCGGGAATCTCAGGGCTGGGTAGGGGCGCGATTCATCGCGCCCGGCTTTTCTACCTGCGGAAGAATCAAGAGCCGGGCGCGAACGTATTGAATTGTTTTCGCGCGAGCTGCGCGAAAACTGCGTCCCTGCGCTCTATCGTCAGCGGATGACCTGCACCTTGCCGAGGCCGGCCTTGTTGCGCGGATCGCTGGCCGCCGTCTTCGTGTTCGTCGTCTTGTCCCAGACCACGACATTCATGTTGCCCCACGGCTCGCGCTCGCGCACGTCGTGGCCCATCGCCTTGAGTTTTTCGACCACGTCCGCGGGCAGGCTGCCGGGTTCGATGTAGACGACGTCGGGCAGGTATTGGTGGTGGAAGCGCTTCTGCGCGGTGATCTCGGGCGCGCTCTTGCCGTCCATGAAGGCGAGCATGCCTTCGAGCACCTGGGTCATGATCGTCGAGCCGCCGGGCGAGCCGATGACGGCGAGGCGGTCCTTGCCGATGACGAAGCTCGGCGTCATCGACGAGAGCATGCGCTTGCCCGCGACCGGCGCGTTGGCGTCGCCGCCGATCAGGCCGAAGGCGTTGGGTTCGCCGGCGACCAGGGCGAAGTCGTCCATCTCGTTGTTGAGCAGCACGCCGCTCTTGCCGGCGACGAAGGCGGAGCCCAGCGTCGTGTTGACCGTGCAGGTCATCGACACCATGTTGCCGTCCTTGTCGATGATCGAGAAATGCGTGGTGTGCATGCCCGGCTCCTTGGCGTGCGCGGCCGGCAGCCAGGCGGATTTCGTCGCCTGTTCGGGCAGGATGCTCTGGCGCAATCCGTCGGCGTAGTACGGCGAGAGCAGCATGTCCATCGGCATCTTCACGAAATCCGGATCGCCCAGGTATTCGTTGTGATCGCGATAGGCGCGGCGCATCGCCTCGACCTCGTAGTGGATGCGATGCGGCTGATCCATGCCCTTCAAGTCGATGCCGGCGAGGATGTTCAGCACCTCGCCGACGACGACGCCGCCGGACGATACCGGCGGTGCGGTGAGGATCCTGTAACCGTTGTAGGTCAGCTCGATCGGCGTGCGTTCCCGGGTCCGGTAGCTCGCCAGGTCGGCCGTCGTCCACGTGCCGCCGGCCGCCTTCACCGCCGCGACCATTTCCTCGGCAACCTCGCCCTTGTAGAAACCATCGGCGCCTTTGTCCGCGAAAATCCTCAGCGTGCGCGCCTGCGCCTCGTCGCGGAAGACGTCTTTCTCGGTCGGCGCCTTGCCGTTCGGGAAAAACTTGGCCGTCGATGCGGCGTAGCGATGCAGCACGTCGGCGCGGTGTTCGATCGAACGCACCAGCGCCGAAGTCGGATGGACGCCCTTGCTCGCCAGATCAATCGCCGGTTGCACCGATTTCTTCAGCGGCAGCTTGCCGAAATGCTGCGCGATGTAGGCGAGGCCCGCGGGCGATCCGGGGATGCCCGCGGCCAACGGACCGTTGAGCGAGGTATCGCGGTTCGGCGTGCCGTCGGCATTGAGGTAGTCGGCGGACTTCACCGCCGCCGGCGCGATCTCGCGCGAATCGATGAACGTGTCCTTGCCGCTGGCCGCATCGTGGATCAACGCGAGGAAGCCGCCGCCGATCCCGGACGCTTCCGGCTGCACCACCGACAGCGACGTGGCCACCGCAATCGCCGCGTCCATCGCATTGCCGCCTTCGGCGAGCACGCT
>JAFEFQ010000243.1 GCA_018240505.1 Pseudomonadota bacterium | reverse complement strand
TCGCGGCCTTCGAGCGCGTATTCGACCGGCATTTCGGTCGCTGCGAGTATCAGTTCGCGCAAGAGATTCGATACCTCGAATACCTGGCAGCTCTGCGGCAAATCGGGCGCGGCGTCGGGTGCGATATACAAGGTGCGGATCTGCACGCAGCCGCGGCAGCGGACTTCGTGTTCGACACCGGGAGGAATCCAGATCGCGCGCTGCGGCGGCGCCACGTAGCTTGCATCTTGCGTGCTGAGGATGGTGACGCCGCTGATCGCATAGACGAGCTGCGCGCGAACGTGACGATGCTTCGGATCGTGGAAACCGGACGGATACTCGTCGGCCAGCACCGCGATCGGTCGAGGCACGTACTGATAATCGATGCTTCTCTTGCTGCGCTGCATGTGGCCCACGCGAGACGACGAACGATCCCCTTTCGACAGCGTATTTCCCGGTGCGGACTAGATTGACGGGCGCTTGGGTGAAGTCGTGATTCGATTCTAAGCACAGAACCGAAGGTCACGCAATCGTCACAAACCTTGGTTTGGGAGCATCGATGCGCAGAGAGGAACACAAGGCATGAGTGCGGAGATATTCGCCCGCGATCCGCTCGATCCCGAGATCCGCCGTTTCGTGGCCGCCTTGGCGCGGGCATGGGCGGAATACCCCGCCGTCGAGTCGTTGCCTGTGGTGGAGAAACGGCGCATTGCCGAAATCGTTCGAACGCCGTGGCGCCAGGGCGGACCCGGAATGGCGACGACGCGGGAGACATCGTTGCCCACGCGTCACGGCCCGATAAGGGCGCGAATCCATCGCCCGGCTGCGGGCCCCGAAGCTCAGCCGGCGCTCGTTTATCTTCACGGTGGCGGCTGGACGATGTTCAGCCTGGACACGCACGACCGCATCATGCGCGAGTTCGCCGCGAGGGCCGCGGCCACGGTCGTCGGCATCGACTACGCGCTGTCGCCCGAAGTGAAATTCCCCCATGCGCTCGAGCAGGTCGTCGATGCCGTGCGGGAGTTGCGTGAAGGGGCGTCGGATTTCGGCCTCGACGCAACGCGCCTCGCGATCGGCGGCGACTCGGCAGGCGCCAACCTGTCCGTCGCCACGAGCCTTGTCTTGCGCGATATCGGTGCATCGCAATGGTTGCGCGGCATGTTGCTGATCTACGGCTGCTACACGCCCGAGATTTCCGACGCCGCGGCGAGCGGTTTCGGCGCGGAAGGCAATCTCCTGACGGCTGCGGAGATGGAGACCTTCTGGGTCAACTACCTTGAACGAACCAGCGAATCCCTCAATCCGCTTGCTTCGCCGATGCGCGCGGACCTTGCCGGCCTGCCACCTGCGTTTCTGGTCTGCGCGCAATGCGACGTGCTGGCCGAACAAAGCATCGCCTTCGCGGCGAAGTTGCGCGCGGCGGGCGTGCCGGCGGATCTCGTGGAATACGCCGGTGCGACCCACAGTTTTCTCGAAGCCGTGTCCATTTCGGAACTCGCCGATCGGGCGATTGCCGACGGAGCGGCATGGCTGTCCCGGCTTTTCGAGTAGCGTTGCGATGGCCTGAACTCGACGATGAAAGACCCTGCCGCGTAGGCGTGACGGAAAGAAGAGGACGAGAGTGGATGCGACGGAACGGCATCGAAAGTTCGAACAAAGGGGAGAACAGCCCCCGCATCGTTTTCACACATTGCCCTTGGGGTGACCTATGACCATTCGTGAATCGATTTTTCCGTCCCATCCTTGCCGGCGTCATCCGCTGTATGTCGGCATGCTGCTGGCGTTGATCCTGCCTGCCGCGGCGGTGCATTCCGCCACCGCGGATCCGGCGGTCGACAGCGATCAGAAGAAGGAGGTGGCGCAACTCGGGAGCATCGTCGTTTCCGCGCCGGACTACGTACCGATAGAAACCAATGGTGCGGCCAAGTCGAACGTGCCGCTGATCGAGACGCCACAGTCGGTGACGGTGATCACGCGCGACCAGATCGACCTGCTCGACTGGCAGAATCTCAGCCAGGTCGTGCGCTACACCTCGGGCGTGATCGGCGAGAACTATGGCCCCGATCCTCGCTACGACTGGCTCACGTTGCGCGGCTTCTACCCGCCCGAATACATCGACGGCCTGCAGGCGCCGATCGGTTCGGTCAGCAACGTCGGCGTCGACCTGTACGGCTTCCAGAACGTCGAGGTGCTCAAGGGCCCGTCGTCGACGCTGTACGGCTTGTCGCCCCCGGGCGGCATCGTCAACCTGACCAGCCGTCGCCCCGAGGCGCAGTTCAGTGGTGAATTGCAGGCGCAGTACGGCAGCTACGCGAACACGCAACTCGCTGCCGATTTCACCGGCCCGCTCGATGCGGACGGCCGCTTCCTCGGCCGCATCACCGCGCTGTGGTTCGACAAGGGCACGCAGGCCCACGGCGTCGACACCGATCGCTATTACATCGCGCCGGCGCTGACCTGGGTGATTTCGCCGGAAACGAACCTGACCTGGCTCAGCTATTTCCAGCACGACGACGTCTACGGCGACGGCGGCGGCTTCCTGCCGATTTACGGCGTCGATGCGCCGAATCCGCTCGGCCGCGTGCCGACGAGCACCAACCTCGGCGAGCCCGACTACAACCATTTCGACCGCGACCAATACGGTGTCGGCTACGACTTCAACCACAAGTTCAACGACGACTGGCGCTTCGAGCAGAACCTCAAATACTTCTCGTCCGATGTGAAGATCAAGCAGATCTACGGCGCGGGCCTGGCCAGCAACGCCGACGGTTCGCTCAACTACGGCCTGGTCAACCGCTACAACTTCCCGTTCAACGAGAACGTCAAATCGTTCAACGTCGATTCGCGCGTCGAAGGCAAGATCGTCAGCGGTTCGGTCAAGCAGGATCTGCTGGTCGGTCTCGACTATCGTCGCTACACCGACGATTCGGAATTCGGTTTCGCCGTTGCTCCGCCGCTCGACCTGTTCCACCCGGTCTACGGCAACATCGGTACGCCGCCCGCGCAATTGTTTCCGTACGTCAACGAAGTGCAGAAGCAGACCGGCCTCTACGTACAGGACCAGATCAAGATCGATCGCCTTGTGGTAACGCTCGGCGGCCGCGAGGACAACGTCAACACCGCAAGTTCCGGCACCTCGTCGACCAACAACAAGTTCACCTATCACGCCGGCCTCAACTACCTGTTCGACGGCGGCATCGCGCCGTACGTCTCGTACGCGACCTCGTTCCAGCCGACGCCGGGCGCGGACTACGACAAGAACCTGTTCAAACCGTCCGAAGGCAACCAGGTCGAAGCCGGCATCAAGTACCAGCCATCGCTCGGGCCGGGCAAGAGTTTGCTGTTCACCGCGGCGGCTTATGACCTGACCCAGAAGAACGTGCTGACCGCCGATCCGGCGCATCTGTTCTTCAGCGTGCAAACCGGCGAGGTCGAAGTCAAAGGCATCGAACTCGAAGCGGTCGCCCGCTTCAACGAAACCTGGAGCTTCAACGCGGCGTACACCTATACCGACTCGGAAGTCACCAAGGCCACCGATGCGAGCCTCGGCAAGGAACTCGTGCAGGTGCCCAAGCAGATGCTCTCGGCACTCGTCGACTATACGCAGCAGGAAGGGTCGCTCGCGGGCCTGGGCGGAAGCCTCGGCATGCGCTACGTCGGCAAGAGCTACGGCGACTCGTTCAATCAGTTCCCGGCACCGTCGGTTGTACTCTGGGACGCGACAGTTCACTACAATCTCGACAAATGGGTGATGCAGCTCAATGTCGCGAATCTGTTCGACAAGGAATATCTGTCGCGTTGCTCGAGCACGTCGCAATGTTTCTACGGCTTGCGCCGCGCAGCCAATTTCACGATCACGCGCAAGTTCTGAAGCTCGCCGCATGAAGCTCGCCGCGCTCTCGCTGGCTCTCGCGCTGACCGCATCGGCGGCGCAAGCGGGACCACGCGGCGAGGACGGAAGGCCGCAGTCCGCGCGCGAGCACGGGGCGGCCCAGGCGACTCTGCCGTGGAAGCGCGACCCGTTCCCGAGTACGTACCGGCCCTTGCCGCGGCAGGACGCGCTGATCGTCGACGCTACCGTCCTCGACGGCGCGGGACATCGCTTCGAACATGCGAATCTGCTGTTGCGCGACGGCAAGATCGTCGCACTCTCCACCCAGGCCATCGCAGCGCCCGCGGGTGCCGCGACGATCGATGCGAAGGGACGCTGGGTCACGCCAGGCATCATCGACGTGCATTCGCACGACGGCGACTTCTCCGCGCCGTTCACCAGCCTCGATGCGCAGAACTCCGACGTGAGCGAGGGCAGCGACCCGATCACGCCGAATGTCTGGGCCGAGCACTCCATCGCCGTGCAGGATCCCTCGTTCGGGCGCGCGCTGGCCGGAGGCGTCACGACGCTGCAGATCCTGCCCGGATCGAGCAATCTGATCGGCGGCCGCTCCGTCGTGCTCAAGAACGTTCCGGCCACGACCGTGCAGGCGATGAAATTTCCGGATGCGCCGTACGGCGTCAAGCTCGCGTGCGGGGAAAATCCGAAATACAACTACGGCGAGAAAGGCAGATTTCCGACCAGTCGCATGGGCAACGTGGCCGGCGTGCGCGCGGCGTTCCTCGAAGCCGCCGAATATCGGGCGAAGTGGCTCGACTACGCCGGCGGACACGGCAAGCGGCCCGACGACGACTTGAAGAAGGACACGCTCGCCGGCGTGCTCGCGGGTGACATCCGCGTGCACTGGCACTGCTACCGTGCCGACGACATGGCGACGCTGTTCGATGTTGCCCGCGAAGCCGGTTTCCATATCGACGCGTTTCACCATGCGGTGGAGGCGTACAAGATTCCGCAATTGTTCGTCGCCAACCATGCCTGCGCGGTCGTATGGTCGGATTGGTGGGGCTACAAGATGGAGGCGCTCGACGGCATTCGCGAGAACGCCGCGTTCGTCGACGCCGCCGGAGCTTGCGTCACATTGCATTCGGACTCGCCCTGGCTCGGTCAACGCCTGAGGCTCGAAGCCGGCAAGGCGCTCGCCGCGGGGCGGCGTGCGGGTCTCGCGATCGGCCCGGAACGGGCGATCGAATGGATTACGTTGAATTCCGCAAAGGTTCTTGGTCTCGACGCCAGGATCGGTTCGCTCGAGCCGGGGAAGAACGCGGACGTCGTGATCTGGTCGGGAGATCCGTTCAGCGTTTATGTGAAGGCCGATCAGGTTTTCATCGACGGCGCGGTGGTCTACGACCGCGGCAATCCGGCACGGCATCCGCGTTCGGATTTCGAGTTGGGTCAGCCGAGCATGGCGGCCGAGGCGGAATAGGGCGATGAAGGGAAAGTATAAAATCGTCAAAAATATACTCGCTATCGCGTTGCTCCCGATGGTGCCGGCGATGAGCATGGCCGCGGGCGGGACGATCGCCATCGTCCATGCGAATGCGTGGACGATGGTCGAAGCATCCGGCGGCCGCGTCGACGACGCCACCATCGTCATCCGCGATGGCCGCTACGAATCGGTTGCGGCCAAGGCGCCGCCACCGGCGGGTGCGCGCGTGATCGACGCCACCGGTCGCGTGGTCACGCCGGGCCTGATGAGCGCGGATACGCATCTCGGGCTCGTCGAAGTGTCTTCGCTCGAGGAGACGCGCGACTACGGCGTCAATGCCGGCCCGCTCGGTGCCGCGTTCGATGTGCAGTACGGCCTCAACCGCAATTCGGCATTGCTGCCGGTGGTCCTTGCCGACGGACTGACGCGCGCGGTGACGAGCCCGTCCGCGGCTGCCGACGCGGCCTTTCTCGGCATGGGTGCGGTGCTGCGGGTGCAGCCCGGCGGAGATGTCCTCGACCGCGCGAGGGCCGCGATGTACGCGAGCGTCGGCGGTTTCGGCGCCAAGCAAAGCGGCGGCTCGCGCAGTGCGCAATGGCAATGGCTGCGCAACGCGTTCGACGAGGCGAAGGCCTACGTGCCGCCGAAGTCCGGCGTGGGCGCGCCGCGCGATCAACTGCAGAATGCGCTCAACATCGCCGCGTTGCGCGCAATGGTCGAAAAGCGGGTTCCGCTCGCCCTGCGCGTCTCGCGCGAGTCCGATATTCGCCAGGCGGTGCGCCTCGCGGACGGTTACGGCCTGTCCCTCATCGTGATCGGCGGCGCCGAGGCCTGGCGCTGCGCGGATTTGCTCGCCGCGCACAAGGCCGCCGTCGTGCTCGATCCCGAGGCGGATCTGCCGTGGACATTCGACGAACTCGGCGCGCGCGCCGACAACGCGGCGATCCTCGCGCGCGCCGGCGTGACGATCGCGTTCAGCGTGTCGGGCAACACCATCTACCTCAGCCACAACGCCGGCGTCGCGGTGCGCGAAGGTGCGGGTCTGGCCGTTGCCAACGGATTGGCGTACGCCGATGCGATGAAGGCGCTGACCGTGAATCCGGCGCGTATTTTCGGCATTGCGGACCACTACGGCAGCATGGCGCGCGGCCTCGATGCCGATCTCGTCCTCTGGAATGGCGACCCATTCGAGCCGTCGAGCGCGCCTGAAGTCGTGTTCGTCCGCGGGGTGCAGGCATCGCCAATCACGCGCCAGACCCTGCTTCGCGACCGATACGCGCCGAAGCTTGCGAAGGATCCCTGGCCGCCCGCTTATCGCCCATGACGCTGTTCACCATGTCGCTCGCAAGCCCGCCGACAGGAACTCTCCACCCATGTCATTGAAGAGACTGCTTTGGCTCGGGGTTCTCTGCGCAGCGTCCGGCTTTGCGGCGGCGGAGGACGGCACGTTGCCGCTGACTCCCACGCGGCATGTGCGCATCGACACGGACGAGGGCACCTGGATATCGCTCGACGTCGCTCCGGACGGGCGCCGTATCGTTTTCGAGCTGCTCGGCGATTTGTATACCTTGCCGATCGGCGGCGGTGAGGCGAAGGCGATCACGCACGGTCTCGAATTCGATTCGCAGCCGCGATTCGCGCCAGACGGCAGGCACATCACGTTCGTCAGCGACCGCTCGGGCAACGAGAACGTCTGGATCGCGGATGCCGATGGCACGCATGCGCGCCAGATTTCGACGTTCGACGACAACGCGGTGTTCGCCTCGCCGGCCTGGTCGGCTGACGGCCGTGCGATCTATGTTTCGATCTTCCATTCCGACCTGACCGCGTACGAGCTCTGGCGCTTCGCGCTCGACGGCGACGGCAAAGGCGAACGCGTCACCGCGGGCAAGAGCTACGACGCGCAGCCGAAAGACCAGCGTTACAGCGTGCTCGGCGCCGTCGCGGCGCGTGACGGCCGGCATCTCTACTATGCCGGCCGCTACGGCACGTTCGACGAAGACATGAGCCTGCCGATGTGGAGCATCGAGCGCCGCGATCTTTCGACCGGGGCGAGCGAGACCATCGTGACCAATCAGGGCAGCGCGATGCGCCCGGCGCTGTCTCCCGACGGCAGGACTCTCATCTACGCTGCGCGCTACCGCAGCCAGACCGGCCTGCGCGCACGCGATCTCGTGAGCGGCGACGATCGCGAACTCGTTTATCCGGTCCAGCACGACGACCAGGAAGGGCTTTCGACTCGCGATTTGATGCCAGGCTATGCGTTCACCCCGGACGGCCACGCGCTAGTCGCCGCGTATGGCGGCAAGATCCATCGCGTCGAGTTGGCGAGCGGCAAGGCAAGCGTGATTCCATTTCGCGTGCGCGTCGATCTCGATGTCGGCCCCTCGCTGCGCCGCTCGTTCAAGGACGACACCGGGCCCGTGAAGGCGCGCCTGATCCAGGCGCCCGCGTTGTCGCCCGACGGCCGCCGCGTCGCGTTCTCGGCACTCGGCCGCGTGTATACGATGGAACTGGCGGACAACGCCGCGCCGCGCGTGCTGTCGCCTGCGGGCGTGGCGGCATTCGAACCGGCATGGTCGCCCGATGGCAAGACGATCGCCTACGTGAGCTGGGCCGCTCGCGCCGCCGGCCGCATCTGGCGCATCGATGCGGCCGGCGGCGAACCGCGCGCGTTGACCGCGGAAGCCGCGTATTACACGCACCCCGCATTCACGCCGGACGGCAAAAACCTCGTCGCCGAGCGCTCGAGCAACTACGAGCGCATGCACACGTACATGGAATACGGCCCGCTGCGCGAACTCGATCTGATCGCGCTGCCCGGGCAAGGCGGCGCAGCGCGCGTGCTCGCGCACGGGCGCTTCGGCGGCGTGCCGCATTTCGGCGCCGATCCGGGCGAGGTCGCGATCGTTTCCGACGCGGGACTCGAAGCGGTCAAGCTCGATGGCTCGGGCAGGCGCACGCTCGTCAAGATCACCGGACCGGGCTACTACTTCCAGGAGGGCCGCGTCGCGGCCGACGATCTGCGCCTGAGTCCCGATGGCCGATACGTGCTCGCCCAGATCGTCGAGCAACTCCATTTGCTGCGCATGCCGGCCAAGCCCGGCGAAACGCTGGACCTCGCCGCGCCGCCGGTCGCACACCGCCAGCTCACGAGCGTCGGTGCGGATTTCTTCGGCTGGGCCGACGGCGGCAAGAGCGTGTTCTGGGCAATCGGTTCGACACTGTACAAGCAGCCACTCGCGAACATCGCGCTCGATCGCGCGGGCGAGGCAGGGCAGCGTGCGCATCCACAGGCCGGCAAAGATGGCGTCCAGGTGTTCGCGGCGAGGGTCGAAGTGCCACGCGACGTGCCGCACGGTGCGCTCGTGCTGCGTGGCGCGACCGCAGTGACGATGCGCGGCGATGAAGTCATCGAGGATGCCGACGTCGTCGCAGTCGACAACCGCATCGCCGCGGTCGGCAAGCGCGGAGCGGTGGCGGTTCCGGCGAATGCGGTCGTGCGCGATGTTTCGGGCAAATTCATCGTGCCGGGCTTCATCGACACGCACGACCACTGGGCCGAGATCCGCCGCGGCGTGCTCGACATGCAGAACTGGAGCTTCCTTGCCGACCTCGCCTTCGGCCAGACCGCCGGGCTCGATCCATCGTCGCTGTCCATCGACATGTTCGCTTACGAGGACCTGCTCGACGCCGGCCTGTCGCTGGGCCCGCGCGTTTTCACGACCGGCGTTGCGGTGTTCTCGTACAACGAATTCACCAGTCTCGACCAGGTGCGGGAAGTGCTCGCACGCTATCCCGACCACTTCCGTTCGCGCAATCTCAAGGAATATCGCACCGGCAACCGGCGCGTGCGCGAGTGGGTGGCGATCGCCGCGAACGAACTTGGCCTGCAGCCCACCTGCGAAGGTGCGCTCGACATGAAACTGGACCTGACCCAGATCATCGACGGCTTTCCCGGCAACGAGCACGCGTTGACCGCGGCACCGCTGTACAAGGACGTGATCCAGCTGCTCGCGCAGACGCGCACAAGCTACACCACGACGCTGCAGATTTCGCACGGGGGACCGCCCGCGCAGAATTTCTTCATCGAACGCGATTTGCCGCAGAACGATGCCAGGCTCGCGCATTTTTCGCCGCCGCTGCTCGCCGAAAAGAAGTTTTCGCGGCGCCATTGGTATGCGCCCGAGGAATATTTTTTTGGCGCGATCGCGCAAGGTGCGGCAAGCGTGCAGCGCGCCGGCGGCCTTGTCGGCATCGGTTCGCACGGCGAAGTCCCGGGCTACGGTATCCACTGGGAGATGCAGGCGCATGCGGCCGGCGGGATGACGCCTCATGAAGTGCTGCGTGCGGCGACGATCGGTTCGGCCGAGACGATCGGGCGGCAGGACGAGATCGGCAGCATCGACGCCGGCAAGTATGCCGACCTCGTAATCCTCGACAGGAATCCGCTTCGCGACATCCGCAACGCGCTGGCGATCGCATGGGTGATGAAGAACGGCCGTCTCTACGACGCAGCGACGCTCGATGAGATCTATCCCGAGCCGCGCAAGCTGGCGCCACAGTGGTTCGCGCGCGAGAGAGGAGAGATCGAATCCAGGCGGATACCACCCTGACTCACGCCTGTAGCGGCGAGCATTGCGTTCGCCGGAAGAGTTCGTTGTCCCGTTTTTTGCCATTCGGCAGACAAGCAGCCCTCACCAAGGAGATCACCATGACGCTTTGCAAAACCCTGCTCGCCGTCGTCATCGCGCTGGCGCCGGTCGTTCCTGCCCTCGCTGCGCAGAACGACTCGCGGATGATCGAGATTTACCACATTGCGCCGGGCAAACATGTCGAGTTTCTCAAGTTGATCGCGTTGTACGACGAAGCCAATCGCCAGGCGGGCTTGTCGCCGCGGGAGCTGTACGTGCATTCGGATGGTGGCTCGTGGGACTTTCTCCTGATCCAGAACGAAAACGTGGAGCCCGCGAAGGAAGCACTCCGCGACGCGGCGCTGAAGAAGCTCGGCGCACCCACAGGCGCCAGGTTCTGGATCGCGATTCGCCAAACCATTGTCGAGCACACCGACACGGTGGCGACGGGGCCGACCACCGCCGCCGATTGGCTGAAGAAACTCGAATGACATTCGTATCGACGGATGCTCAACCTCCGGGAGCCGGTTTCAAGGATTTTTAATGCGCCTTTCAGGTTCGCGCCGCAGACTCGCGGGCGCAACCCGGGGAGGTGACACATGAAAATCAAAGGTCTGACCGCATTCCTGCTCTGCCTGCTCTGCGCCGCGGCCACGGCTGCGCCGCCCGCCACGCCCGCGCCGCGCGAACGCATCGTCCTGCTCGTCGACGAGGTGAGGCAGATCCGTTCGTTCCCGGTGCTGATCGCCGAGCAGCTCGGCTATTTCCGCGACGAGGGCGTCGACGTCACCGTGATGAACACGCGCAACGAGGAGCCGTACATCGACATGCTCATGGACGGCCGCATCGATGCGGTCATGGCCTACTGGCATCACAACGTCGTTTATCGCGCGGCCGGCAAGGAGATTGAGGCCGTGGTCACGCTCGGCGTGACGCCGGGCATGCGCGTGCTCGTCTCCAACCAGGCGCGCGACAAGTACAAGACGCCGGCCGATCTCAAGGGCGCACGCATCATCGCGGGAGGCGCGGGTTCGTCGAAGTCGACGACGGCGAATTACCTCGTCCTTGCCGGTGGCCACAAGCTCGACGAGTACACGCGCGCCGGAACGGAAGGCAAGGACGCGAACGCGAAGCTGCTGAGCGAGGGCAAGGCCGATCTCGTTGTCGCGCCGACGCCGGACGGCTTTTTCTACGAGAAGCAGGGCGCGTCGCTTTTCGCCGACCTGACCACGCCCGCAGGCACGCGCAAGGCGTTCGGCGTGCTGTTTCCGTCGAACACGATCTTCATGAAAAGCGCGCTGGTCAAGGAGAAGCCCGAGATCGCGCAGCATCTGGCCAACGCCTTCGTGCGCACGCTCAAGTTCATCAACACGCACACGCCGGAGGAGATCATGGCGAAGATTCCGGCCGACGTGCGCAAGCAGTACGGCGACGACTACCTGAAGGTGCTCAAGGAGCAGATCCCGATGTTCGCCAACGACGGGCGCATGCCCGAGGACGGTGCGGCGGGCGAGTACCGCGTGCTCGCCGAGGCGAATCCGAAGTACAAGTCGGTCGACGTGAAGCAGACCTACACGAACGCGTTCGTCGACAAGGCGCTGAAGGCGCAGCATTGACCTCGACGGCACGCCCACGATGATCGCGCTGCGCCGCGCCCTTCGCCCCGTGCACCGCTGGGTCGGCCTGACCGCCGGCCTCGTCGTCGTATGGATGGCGCTGACCGGCATCTTCCTCGTGTTCCGCAAGCAGTTGGAAGTGCCGCAGGCGCCCGAGCTGTACACCGTGCCGGCCTGCACGAACCGCGTGCCGATCGATACGTTGGCGACGAACGGCGTGAAGGCGTATCCGCAAGGCAAGCTCGACTACGTGCGCATCCGCACGGGCAGGGACGGCGCGGCACGCATCCCGGCGACGGCGTTCCGCTTCACCGACGAAATGTTCGTCTACCTCAATCCGTGCACCGGCGAGGTGCTCGGGCTGCGCCATCGCTGGGGCGGGCCGTTCGGCTTCGTCGAGCAGCTGCATCGCTTCCGTTTCATGCCGCGCGGCAACCTCATCGTCGGCACGAGCGCGCTGCTGCTCGGCCTCGTGCTGGTGATCGGCGGTCTCGTGCTGTGGTGGCCGGGGTCGTGGCGCGGCGTGCGGCGTGCGCTGGCGTGGAACGCGCCGCGGCCGGCCGCGGGACCTGCGAAGGATATTTCCCTGCACCGGCTGGTCGGGCCGTACGTGGCCGTGATCGTGTTGTTCAGCGTGTTGACCGGCCTGCCGCAGTCGTTCGACTGGTATCGCAAGAGCGTCTACTGGCTGACGGGCTCGACGCCGCCGGGGCATCTGCCGGCGTCGCATGAAGTCGCGCCGGGTACGCCGCGCCTGCCGGTGGAAACGATCTGGCAGAAGGTGCAGGCGACGGTGCCGCCGTCCAGGGAAGTGCTGATCCATTACCCGCAGCATGCGGACGATGCGGTCGAGATCTATTCGATCGGCAAGGATGCGCCGCATCCGAACGCGCGCACGCTGATGACGGTGGACGCGTTCAGTGGCGAGACGCTGGACTTCACGCCGTATGCGCAGACCAGCCTCGGCCACAAACTGTACTTCTGGACGCTGTCGGCGCACATGGGTTACGTCGGCGGCTGGATCGGCCAGTTGCTGTTGCTGCTCGGCGCGATCGGTGTGCCGTGGCTCGGCTATACCGGCATCCGCAGCTGGCTGCGCCGCGCCGAGCGCGATCCGTCGCGCCTGCCGCGCCAGGTGCGCGTCGTGCGCAAGACGGCCGCGGCGACGAACATCTGCACGTTCGAGCTGGCCGATCCGGATGGCGCCGCGCTGCCCGCGTTCTCGGCCGGCGCGCACATCGACGTGCAGGCGCGCGACGGCATCGTGCGCCAGTATTCGCTGTGCAACGATCCGCGCGAGACGCATCGCTACCTGATCGGCGTGTTGCGCACGCCCGATTCGCGCGGCGGCTCGCGCGCGCTGCACGAGGAAGTCGACGAGGGCGACCTGATCCGCATCGGCGACCCGCGCAACCACTTCCCGCTCGCGCACGGCGCCGTCCACTCGCTGCTGCTGGCCGGCGGCATCGGCATCACCCCGATCCTGTGCATGGCCGAGCGCCTGGCCAACATCGGCTCGGGTTTCCGCTTGCACTACTTCGCGCGTTCGCGCGAACGCGCCGCGTTCGTCGAGCGCATCGAACGCTCGGCGTTCGCCGACCGCACGCAGTTCCATTTCAGCGAGGGCGCGGCGCGCGAGGGCAAGTTCGACGGACTGCTCGCGCAGCCCGACGCCGGCACGCACCTGTATGTCTGCGGCCCGAACGGATTCATGGACGCGGTGCTGGCCGCGGCGAAGCATGCCGGCTGGCGCGAGGAGAACCTGCATCGCGAGTACTTCGCCGCCGATGTGTTGCATTCGGAGAACGACACCGGGTACACGATCAAGCTCGCCAGTTCCGGCAAAAGCTACACGGTCGGCAAGAACGACAGTGCGCTCGACGTGCTCGCCGCGAACGGCATCGTGCTGCCGCGCTCGTGCGAGCAGGGCGTCTGCGGCACCTGCCTGACCGGCGTGCTCGACGGCGTGCCCGACCACCGCGATCGCGTGCTCACCGCGGAGGAACGCGCGCGCAACGACCGCTTCACACCGTGCTGCTCGCGTGCGAAGAGCCCGGTGCTGGTGCTGGACTTGTAGAAGAAGAGCAGGAGCGGACCCATGCACCGTCGCCTTCGAGCCGCCAGACGCGCCGCGTCCATCCTCCTTGCGCTCGCCGCGGCGAACGCGCACGCCGATCTCACCGACGAAATCCAGGTCTACGACGACAGCATCAACAGGAAGGGCCAGCTCGGCCTGGAACTGCATCTCAACACCACGCTCGATGGGCGCTCGGAACCGGACTGGCCGCGCGAAATCCCGCCGAACCACGGTGTGCGCGCGACGATGGAATGGTCTTATGGCCTGACCGATTCGCTCGAGGCCGGCCTGTACCTGCCGTTCCTGCGCGATTCCTCGGGCACCACGTACTTCGCCGGGCCGCGCGTGCGCCTGAAATGGATGGCGTTCAAGCCCGCCGAGGGCGAGGCCGGGCTGTTCGGCGGCCTCAATGTCGAGGTCGGCGCGGTGAACGAACGGCTCGAACAGGGCCGCCCGATCGTCGAGCTGCGACCGATCCTCGGCTATCGCAACGAGGACTGGCTGGTCGCGTTCAATCCGGCGATCGACAAGACATTCCGCTCGCGCTACGTCGACTCCAGGGCGCAGTTCGGGCCGGGCATCAAGGTCTCCCGCAGTATCGGCGGCGACAACGCCGTCGGCATCGAGTACTACGACGAGATGGGTCCGTTCGGCAATTTCGAACCGGCGCGCAAGCAGAGCCAGCAGCTGTTTGTTGCGTTCGATGCCGGCGGCGTCGCCGTCCCGTTCAATTTCGGCATTGGCCGCGGACTCAACGCGGCCAGCGACAAGTGGACGATGAAGGCGATCTTCGAAGTGCCGCTTTGAGGGCAATGATCCTCATGGCTCGTCCGTCATTCCCGCGAAAACGGGAATCCAGTTCTTCTTTTGAATGCTTTTTCGTGGCAGCAATGACATTTACGAGCAAGAGCTGGATTCCCGCCTTCGCGGGTGTGGCGAAAAGAGCAGGGTCCCGAGACATCGTTTAGTCGAGCTTCGCGAGTTCTTCCTTCACCTCGCCTGCATTGAGCGGGAAGTAGCCCGAATAGGGGATCGGTTCCTGGCCTTGCCGGCTCAGCACGTAGCGCAGGAACTCCCTGATCGGCGCGGGCAGCGGCTGGCCGGGCGCGCGGCGCAGGCGGATGTACATGTAGCGCGTCAGCGGATAGCGGCCGCTCGATGCGGAGTCGGCGTCGATGGCGATCGCCGGGCTGTTCGCGTCGCGCGCAACCGCCACGGCGCGCAGGCCCGGGCCGCCTTCTTCGAGACCGCCGAAGCCGAGTGCGGCGGGTTCGGCCGCGATCGCCTTCGCGGTGTCGGCATAGGGCGCCTGATGCGCGCCGTCGCTCCAGGCGCCGCCGTGCAGCACCATGAACTGCATCGACATCGAGTTCGGCGCGACCAGCGGCGGCACGTCGAGCAAGATGATCCGGTCAGCCCATTCGCCGCCGAGGCCGAGTTGGCCCCAGCGCGTGATGGTCGGGTTCTTGCCGAACACCGCCGCGAGCTGCGCCAGCGTGATCTGCCTGAGCGGATTCTTGTCGTTGACGAAGATCGCCTGCGCGGTCGTGCGCTGCGGCGTGTTGAAACCGCCGCGCGCGACGCGGATCTCGAACAGCTTTTCGCCGCCGTGCAGTTTGGAGAAGGCGGCGTCTTCGTCGGGCCAGAGTTCGCGACCCATCGGCGCGAGATCGGTCATGCCCACCATCAGCGCGCCGAAGCCGTTGAGCGTGCCGAGGTGTTCCCACGGATCGCCCTTGCGCACGCCGGGCTGCAGCGCGCGGAAGTCGCGCATCCAGCGTTCCATCAGCGATTTCATGCCGTCGCTGCCGACGCTGCGGATATCGCCCTGGACTTTTGTGTTTGCCGCGTAGACCGGCAGCGCCGGGTCGAGCCTGGCGACGTAGCCGGCGATCTTCGGCAACTCCTGTTGGATCTCGTCCGCCGCAAGCGGCTGGAATCCGGCCGTCTGCGCGACGATTTTCTGGCCTTGCGCGCCCAGCGCGAAGCGCACGAATGCGGACACCGCCGGCGCGGGCGGCGTGTCCGGCCGTTTGTTGAACGCGAGGAACACCGGCTTGCCGTCGCGCAGCGCGACGCGCACGCTCACCGGCGCCTTCATCATGTCGCCGGCGAACTGGTGCACGTAGGGCGCGATTTCCTCCTTCTCGAACGACCGCGTGACCGGCGCGACGTCGGCCTGCTCGAACATCAACGCGCCGATCGCGGCATCGTTGCCGGCATGCTGCCATTTCGCGCCGCGCGAGATTTCCGGATGTGCCTGATGCAGCGCCTGCATCCATGCGTCCATGAGCGGGCCCATCTCGCTCGCGCCGATGCTGGACACGGTGACGTTTTCGGCGGCATCGATCCCTGGAGGAAAACAGAAAGCCGCGGTGGCCGCGGCCAGCAGAATGAACTTCGATGCGTTCATGGATCGATTTCCTCGGCGGCAGGGATCGCGGCAAGCCGCGCCTGGACTTCATCGCGCAGCGCCACGGCTTTCGCTTCCAGCGCCTTCCTGTCTTCGTGGCCGCTGTAGGCGTAGCCGACGTTCATCGTGCCGATCGCGGTGCCGCGGGCGTCCTTCACCGGCAGGTCGACGCCGAAGCGCCGGTCGTTCGAATACAGACCCGGAATCGGCGCCGGCGCATCGAGCACTTTCATGTCGTCGCCGTCCGCGGGCTTGCCGTGGCGACCGAAGGTCGAGCCGACCACGACGAGCTCGTTCTTCGGCGGCACCTTGAGGCGCAGCGCGAGCACGGTCACTTCGGGGTGGCGGCGGAACGTTTCGTCGACCAAGGTCTGCGCGCGCGAACGTGTCGTGGCCGTCGCCACGTAGGGGTAGGGGTCGAGCAGGTTGGCCGTGTTGAGGATATGTCGCGAGAGATCATCGCGGATCGCGGTCGCCTTTTTTTCGAGCGCGGTGCTGCCGCCAGCGCCCGGGCTCGCCCAGGTCAGCGCGAGCGTGCCCACGCTCAGCCCGGCGAGATCGTGCAGCGGCAGTTCGATTGCGGTGCGCCGGTTCGCGGTTGCGACGACGCGCGTCTTGCCGCTCGCAGCGACATCGGCATCCGCCTTGTTGGCCGGCGTGCCGATCAGGCCGATGTTCGAGGCGAGGACGAGGCTGGCATTCGTCTTCGGCGGCGTGGCGTAGATCGTGATCGTGCGCAGGTCGGGATGTTGCGCGACGGTGCGGTCGACGAGCTCCTGCGCCCAGATTTTCACCGGGATCGCGGTCTGCGCACGGGCCTGCGCCGACAGGATCGCGGCCGTCGCGGCGGCTGCCATCATCGGCAGCCACGAGGGCCGTCTTTCGCGTTTCATCATGGGTCTCTCCGCCTCTGGTAGTTGGACGCGCGCGCTACGCTAGTGCGGCAACCTGTCGCGAACGTGAAGGCTTCATGAAAACACTGTCAGGTCGCGGTCCGCGCCTGGCTGAAAAACTTTTCAGGATCGCGACAGGATGCATACAGAGTCACCGCCTACATTGCACGCACGCTTCCAAACCCGGATGCGACAAATCCACAACAAGTGAGGGAGGTTTCATGAAGCTGTTCAAGTTGACCCTGGCCGTTGCGCTCGCGGGCGCGACGATGTTCGGTGCAGCCTCGTCGGCGTGCGCGGCCGAAAAGAACTGGACGCCGCCGGCGCACAAGATTCTCGGCCAGAAGCTGTCCGACGAGACGATGGCCGCGCATCCGGAACTTCTGAGCGTCACCCTGCACGGCCTCGTGCCCGGCTCGACCGACAAGTACACGATGTTTGCCGGCTCCTATCCGGACCGCGTCGGCAACCCGGACGATCCGGACGACATCGATGTGTCCAAGAAGGGCATCACCATCGTCGACCCGCGCTGGAACCGCACCAAGGACAACCCGAAGAAATTCGTCATCCTCATGCCGATGCGCGACGTCAAGGGCGAGAACATCGGCCTCGTCGTCTACGCGTGGAAGAACCCGCCGGCGAACGCGAACAACAGCGCCGATGAACTGGCTTACCTGAAAAAGGCAAACGATCTGCGCGACGCACTGGCGAAGAAGATTCCGAGCTACGACGCGCTCTACGCGGAAGCCAAATAAGCACGGGACCGCGGACAGCATACGGGTCTTCTGTTCCTGATTCCGTTCGTGGCGATGCATGGCGCTACGGGCGGAATCCGGCGCACAAGCGCATGGCGTTTCCGCAGTGCGTTGCGCGGGTCCGGCCGCAACCCGGGCCGTCGCGCAGGCCCGTACCCACGCATCCAGGGAGATAACTACATGAAAACCAGAATACGCCCGCTCGTTGCGGCACTCGTTTTTGTCCTGCCCGCTCTTGCTTTTGCCGATGCTGCTTCGCAGCTCAAGCCGCTCGGTCGCACCGACATGCCCGGGTACGAGGGCGACTTCGACCACTTCGGCGCCGACGTCAAGGGCAATCGCCTGTTCCTTGCCGGCGAAGAAGGCGGCACGCTCGAGGTCTTCGACCTGCACAACGGCGCGCATCTGAAAACCGTGAAGGACATGGAAGAACCGCACGCGGTCTACTACGACGCGAAGAAGGACCGCATCTTCGTCAGCAACGCCGGCGAGGGCCTGAGCAAGATTCTCGACGGCAAGACCTACAACGTCGTCGGCACGGTCAAGCTGATCCAGGGCGCGGACGTCATGAGCTACGACGCGTCCACCAATCGCCTCTGGTTCGTCGTCGGCGGCAAGAACGCGCCGAAGAAGCTGCCCAAGGTCACCGTCGCCCAGGTCGATGCCGACACGGGCAAGACGGTCAGCGAAACCCAGTTCGACACCGACTTCACCGAAGGCATCATCGCCGAGCAGCATGGCCCGCGCGTGTTCGTCAACGTCGCCGGCCGCAGCGAAATCGCCGTGCTCGACAAGAAGAACGGCAAGGTGCTCGCGACGTGGCCGGTCAAGGAAGGGCAGAACAATTCGGCGATCGACCTCGACGAAAAGAACAAGCGCCTGTTCATCATCACGCGCAAGCCGTTCAAGTTCGTCGTGGTGAACACCGACAACGGGCAATCGGTGGCGAGCTTCGACGCGCCCGGCCGCACCAACGGTCTGGTCTTCGACGCCGCGAACCGCCGCATCTACGCCAGCGGCGACGACTACATCGGCGTGTTCGCCCAGGAAGACGCGGATCACTACAAGGAAATCGCGCGCGTGCCGTCCGAGAAAGGCGCGAAGACGTCCTATCTCGTTCCCGAAGTCGGCCAGCTCTACCTGGCGGTCGGCGGCGCGAAGGACACCAAGGCCGGCCTGCTGCGCTACGCCGTGGCGCCCGGCGGCGCAAAGTAGCGACATCGGCTCTGTCGCCGGCAGCACCGCACGTGGATGCGGAGCAGTCGGCGGCAGCCGGATTCGTCGCCGCGGACGCGCTTCGGTCAGGGCTTCGCCGGGTTCGCCGCAATCGTGACCGACTGCGCCGACACGGTGCGCCCGCGGCCGTCCATCGCGGTCAACCGATAGTTGCCGGGGTACAGATACAGCCGGCTCTGCGCCGAGCCGTGGTTAGCAACTACGCGCTGCGACATCGGCGCGTTCGGGTCGATCACGTTGAGCACCGCGCGATCGGCGGGAATCGCATCCTCGCCTTCGCCGGCGTAGCGCGCCTCGATCATGCACGGGAACTGGTTGCGGCAGAGGTCGCTGCTGATCGGGTAGGGCAGGCGCGTGCCGTCGAGGCCGACCCAGGTCGGGCGGCCGTCGTTCTCGACCGCGGGCGGAAAGAACACGCTGACGTCGTACAGCCCGGGCTTCAACGTCCACGGCTTGCCGCCGGCATCGACATAGACGAACGGCTGGGCTGGATGCGCGGCCTGCATCGCCGCGGTGTACCAGGGATGATCCTGATCGCTGCGCGCGTGCTCGATCAGCATGGTCTGCTCGATGCAGAGCGGGTCGGTGTTCGCGATCTTGGCGAAGAACTTCGCCATGCTCGAGCCGCCGAGGTAGACGCCGGTCTTCTGGATGTGGCCGAAGCCGGCGTTGACGACGAGGCGCGCGTTCGGGTCGCGCCTGAACACCTGGTCGTACAGCGACTGTGCGCCGGCGCGCTCGCGCGCATCGCCGACGCCGGCGTCCTCGGCGTCGTAGGCGACGACGGTGTAGCCGAGCTTCTGCGCCGCACGCACCATTTCGCCGTAGATCGGCTCCTCGGTGTAGAAGCCGGCTTTCGCGGTCGGATAGCCGCGCTTGCGCAGGGCCTCGGCCTCCTTGAGGTAGAGCGTTTCCGCGGCGAAGTGGGTGAAGCCCTCGGCGCGCAGGCGCGCGAGCAGCTCGACGGTAAGCGTGCGCGTCAGCGGCGCGCTGTGAGCCTCGTTGAAGAACACGGCCTTGCGGCCCTTGGCGAGTTCGAGGATCACATCGGCGGCGGGCCGAGCATGCCAGGCGCCGGTCAGCGGCGAAGGCGCATCGTCGGGCTGCACCGGCTGCGCGATCGAGAACGAGCGTGCCGCGCCGGGGTAGTCGCCGATCCAGGTCTGGAACCAGGACAGGTATTGGCCGAAGATCAGGCGGAACGCGCGCTCGTTGTTCTCGTCGTACTCCGCCTGCATCGTCAGGTATTGCGCGAGCAGGCCAGGCTGCTTCTGCGCGCGGCGCATGATCTCCTCGGACTTGTCCGCCGCGGCAAGCTGGCGACGACGCCACTCGGCTGGCGTCATTTCGTGTTCCTTCGGCGACTCCTGGCCGCGGCGCAGCAGGCCGCGGCGGCCCGCTTCGGTGATCGGATCGCTTTGCGCCGGCGCCATCAGCGGCGTCGCAAGCAGCAGGCACAGCAGCAGAAGCCGCATCTTCGTCGATGGCATGTTTCGTCCTACGCGGTGCGCAGCAGGTTGTCGTGCAGCCGCGTCAGTGCGCGATGGTACTGCTCGGGCAGTTGCGAATGTTGCGCGATTTCGAGGCCGAGGTCGTTGACCAGGCCGTGCTCGAGGCTGTAGCACCAGCCGTGCACGGTCAAATTCTGGCCGCGTTCCCAGGCGTCCATCACCACGGTCGTCTGCGCGACGTTGACCACCTGCTCGATCACGTTGAGCTCGCACAGGCGCGCGTGCCGCAACGTGGCGAGATCGACTTTCTCGAGCGTGCCGGCGTGCTTCTGCGCCACGTCGCCGACATGGCGCAGCCAGTTGTCGACCAGGCCGAGGCGCGCGCCCTCGAGCGCGGCCTTGACGCCGCCGCAACCGTAGTGGCCGACGACGAGGATATGCTCGACCTTGAGCACGTCGACAGCGAACTGCATTGCCGAAAGGCAGTTGAGATCGGTGTGCACGACCACGTTGGCGACGTTGCGCTGTACGAACACCTCGCCCGGCGCCATGTCGATGATCTGGTTCGCCGGCACGCGCGAATCCGAGCAGCCGATCCACAGGTACTTCGGCGCCTGCTGGTCGGCGAGGCGGCGGAAGTAGTCCGGATCGCGCGCGCGCAGATCCAGCGACCAGGCGCGGTTGCGTTCGAGCAGATGGGCGAGGCGGGATTTCGGCGGCTGCGATGTCGTCATGCGCGCAAGCTTAGCAGGACTCGCGCCGGGCGATCGTCGGTCGAGGCGCGATCAGGTTCGCGTGGGCGCGCGGCGCGACTCTCAATCGACGCGCAGGCTGCGGCGCAGGAAAACGCTGCCGGAGGCATCGACCGCGGACAGGCGGTAGTCGCCGGGCGCGAGGAACAGCACGGCCTGCGTGGCGTCGCGCTCGACCAGTTCGCGGTCGGCGGGAACGGCCTTGTCGTTCTCGCCGGCATGGCGCGCCTCGATCAGGCAGGGCAGGTGCGCGGCGCTCAGGTCGACGTCGATCGCGACCGGCGCGCGCGTGCCGCCCAGCGTCAGCCAGTCGGGCCGGCCGACGATGAGTTTCGCCGGCGGCGGCAGCACGACGCTGACATCGTAGTAGCCGGGCTCGAGGCTCCACGCCGCGCCGTCGCGCTTGGCGACGAGGATGCCCGGCGCGGCGATCGCGAAGCGGCGCAGCAATTCGCGATAGTCGCGATATTCGCGCGCGGGCTCGATCGGCCGCAGCAGGGTCTGGTCGATCGTGAGCGGATCGAAACCGGTCTTGCGCTTCAGGCGCAGCGCCATCGGTTCGGCGTCGAGGTAGCCGGTGCGCTCGTGCGCGTGCGCGTAGCCGGCGTGCACGAGCAGTCTCGCGTCGGGCGCCGCGCGGAACACGCGCTCGACGATGTGCTGCGCCTGGTCTTCCTCGCGCGTGTCCGCGTCGGCTTGCGGGCGCGCCGACTCGTACGGCACGACGACGTAGCCGAGTCGGAGCGCGCGGCGCACGATCTCGGCGTACAGCGGCTCGCGCAGATAGGTGCCGCTGGCCTGCACCGGATAGCCGCGCGTTGCGATCTCGCGGTCGCGCTCGTCGAGGCCTTCGACGGCGAGATGGGTGTAGCCGAGGTCGCGCAGCTTCGGCAGCAGTTGCAGCGTGAGCACGCGCGTCTGCGCGGCGTGGTGCGCTTCGTTGACCACGACGATGCGGCGTTCGCGCGCCAGCGCGGCGATGCCGTCGGCGGCGTTCACCGCGCGATGGGTGTCGCGGTCGGGCAGCGCCGCCGGCGCGCCGCGCAGGCCGGGCGCGCCGAGCGGGAAGCGCAGCACGGCGCGCTCGTAGTCGCCGAGCTCGGCCTCGTTCGCGGCGAGCACCTGCGCGATCAGGTTGCGCAGGCCGCCTTCGCTCTGCTCGAAGCGCCTGCGGTAGAACTCGTGCGCGGCGAGCGGCGAGTTCAGCGCGTTCGCCTCGCGCTGCAGCGCGTTGAGTTCGGCGAACGTGCCGGGAGTGACGTGCGCGGATGTCGTGGGGCGCACGGAGGACGCGTTCGTAGCGGTCGATCGCGTCGGGTCTTGCGTGCAGGCGCCAAGCAGCGCGGCGACGAGGACGAACGCCCGCGCCGGCACGCCCGCGCGCTTCACAGCGACAAGGTACGTCCGCCGTCGACCGGAATGTTGACGCCGTTGACGTAACCGGCGGCGGGCGAGGCGAGGAAGGCGATCACGTTCGCCACTTCCGACGGATCGGCGAAACGGCCGAGCGGCACGCTCGCGAGCATCGCTTTGGCGATGTCGTCCGCGTTCTTGCCAGTCGTGCGCGTGCGGTCGTCGAGGATCTGGTCGAGGCGCTGCGTCTTCGTGTAGCCGGGCAACACGTTGTTGACGGTGATGGCGTACGGCCCGAGTTCGCCCGCGAGCGTCTTCGACCAGTTCGCGACCGCGCCGCGGATCGTGTTGGAGACGCCGAGGTTGCGGATCGGTTCCTTCACCGAGGTCGAGATCACGTTGACGATGCGTCCGTAACCGGATGCGCGCATGCCGGGCAACACGGCTTGCACCAGCACCTGGTTGGCGATCAGGTGCTGCTCGAACGCGGCAAGATACTCTTCCACTCTCGCGTTCTGCGCGAGCCCGCCAGGCGGGCCGCCGGTGTTGTTGACCAGGATCTGCACGGGGTTCGGCGCCGCGATCGTGGCCTCGACTTTCGCGCGCAGCGCGGCGTGGTCGCGCATGTCGACGGCGATGCTCGCGTGGCGCTGGTTCGCATGCAGGACCGGCAGCGACGCGAGCGCTGCTTCGAGCGGCTCGCGCGAGCGCGCGAGCAGGGTGACGTCGGCGCCGAGGCTCGCCAGTTCGAGCGCCGCCGCGCGGCCTATGCCCTGCGAGCCGCCGCAGACGAGAGCGTGTTTGCCGGAAAGATCGAGATCCATGGTCAGGCACCTTTTTTCTGCCGTCATTCCCGCTTGACCAGCCCTTCGGCTGTTGAAAGCCGCGGAAATGACGACATTTTTTTTCTGGTCGCTCAATGCCGCATCGACAGCTTTTCCGTCATCAGCGGCAGCAACTCCTCGTCGCTTTCGGCGTCGGGCGGTTCGATCGAATCGAGCTCGAAGCCGAGCGCCATCGCATCGTCGTCGTCGAGTCCGTCGAAGGCGCGGAACTCGGCGTCGAGCAGAGCCATGTGCGCGGCGTCCTCGTCGTCGTAGCGCAGGATTTCACCTTCGGCGTTGAACACTTCGGCCACGCCCGAGTCGAGCACGCGCAGGCGCGCCCAGATCAGCGCGTCGCCGAGCGAGGCGATCCACCATTGCTCTTCGTAGTTGTCTTCGTCGTTCATCGCCGTTCTCGGTTCCGCGAGCACGCAATGAGTTTACACGCGATGCACGGTTGGCGCGCGGCTCTTGTGCTCGTCGTTCCCGCCGGAAGCGTGCGGGAATGACGAGCGAAAATCGATTCAATGCGCCGACAACGCCTCGCTGCTTGGCGCGCCCGCGCGGATGAACAGCGCAGCGAGCGTGGCCGCGAGCACGGCAAAAACTGCGCCGACGAAGAATGCCGCGTGGTAGCCGGCGTTGATCGCAACGAGTCTGTGCGCGTTCGCGGCGAGCAGGTGGTCGGTCTGCGCGGCCGCGAGGCTGGCGAGCACGGCGAGGCCGAGCGCGCCGCCCATCATGAAGCTCGTGTTGACCAGACCCGAGGCGACACCGGAGTCACTCGGGCTCACATCGCTCATCGCCGCGAGCATCATTGGATTGAACGCCATACCGGCGCCGAGGCCGAGCAGCAGCATGCCGGGCAGGATGTCGGGCGCGAATCCGCCGTCGACCGGCGCGCGCGCGAACAGCGCGAGGCCGAGCGCGGCGAGCGCGAGTCCGGCCACGATCGGCCAGCGGATGCCGAAACGCAGGACGACCTTGGCGGAAAGTCCCAGAGAGAACGCGGCCATGATCAGGTTCGCCGGCAGGAAGGCAAGGCCGACCTCGAGCGGATCGTAGCCGAGCACCTGCTGCATGTAGAGCGCGGAGAGGAAGAACCAGGCGAACATCGCCGCAGCCCAGAGCACGCCGATCGCGTTCGCGGTCGAGACGTTGCGCAGGCGGAACATGGCCAGCGGCATCAATGGATGGGCGACGCGCGCCTCGATCGCGAGGAAGATCGCGAGCAGCACGGCCGCGGCGCCGAGCAGGCCCAGCGTCTGCGCCGACGCCCAGCCCGCGGCGTTGCCGTTGATGACTGCGTAGACGGCGAGCAGCATGCCCGCAGTGACGGTGACGGCGCCGGACACGTCGAGGCGCGGATCGGCCTTCTCGTTGTGCGTGTCGGGCAACAGCCTGAGCGAAAACGCGATCACCGCTGCGCCGACCGGCAGGTTGACGAGGAAGATCCAGTGCCAGTTCAGCGCATGGGTCAGCAATCCGCCGAGCATCGTGCCGACGCTGCCGCCGGCCGAAGCGACGAAGCTGTACACGCCCATCGCCTTGGCGCGTTCGACCGGTTCCGGGAACAGGTCCATGATCAGCGACAGCGCGACGGCCGCGATCACCGCGCCGGCGACGCCCTGCGCGGCGCGCGCGGCGATCAGCACGTCCTGCGATTGCGCCAGCCCGCAGGCGAGCGAGGTCAATGCGAATCCGGCGATGCCGATCAGGAACCACTTGCGGTGCCCGTACAAATCGCCGAGGCGACCGCCGAGCAGCAGGAAGCCGCCGAAGGTGAGCATGTAGGCGTTGATCACCCAGGCCAGCGAGGTGTTGTTGAAATGCAGGTCGTTCCGGATCGAGGGCAGGGCGACGGTGACGATGGTCGTGTCGAGCACGTCCATGAGCACGCCGAGGCAAAGCACGGTCAGCGCGAGCCATTTGCGTTTGTCGGCGTGGGATACGGGGGCGGGATTCGGTTCGGTCATCGTTGGCACTCTTCCGGATTGTATTCGTGCGACGAACGGGTCACGCAGAAATCGACACGGGCAACCACACGCGATTGTGCCGCGCTGGAGAAGGGACGATATAGGAATAGTGGCGGATGCGAAAGTTCAACCGATGCGAAGTGGCGTGATGCCATTTTCGCCGCTGCGGTCGATCGTGCGACGATGGACTCGAACTTCGTTCGCGACGTCTGTCGATTTCGCTGCGGCCGAACCGTCGTATCCGTGCAATCACGCAAATCATCCATGAGGAATTCCATGTACAAGCACGCCTTCCTTGCACTCATCCTGTCCGCGCTCGCCCGCGGTGCGAACGCCGCCCCGGTGACTTATGAAATCGATCCCGCGCACACCTATCCGAGTTTCGAGGCCGACCATATGGGCGGGCTGTCGGTCTGGCGCGGCAAGTTCGACAAGACCGCGGGCAAGATCGTGCTCGACAAGGCCGCGCGCACCGGCACGGTCGAAGTGACGGTCGACACGACCAGCGTCGACTACGGCCTCGACAAGATGAACGAGAAGGCGAAAGGCGACGAGTTGCTCGACGTCGCCAAATACCCGACCGCGATCTACAAGGGCCGGCTTGCCGGTTTCCGCAACGGCGCGCCGGGCGAAGTCGTCGGCGAGTTCACGCTGCACGGCACGACGCGCCCGCTGACGCTGAAGATCGCTTCGTTCAAGTGCATCCCGCATCCGCTGTACAAGACGCGGGAACTCTGCGGCGCCGACGCCTACGGCGCTTTCATCCGCGCCGACTTCGGCATGGACGCGGGCAAGGCGTACGGCTTCAAAATGGATGTGAGCCTGCGTATCCAGGTCGAGGCCGTGCAGGCGGAATGATCTCCACTACGCGCAGAGCCAGACTGCATCGAGTTGCGCGAACTAAAAAAAGCGAGAACGCTTGCATGTCCAAATGCGGCGCGTCGACATTCGCTTTTTTCAGTTCAAGAACTGCGCCGTCTCGAACGTAGGGCGATTGATGCCAGGGCGGCAGCCAGAATACCGAGCCCAATTGGGCCGAGCGCAGGTGCAGCGAAGGCTTGCGCGTCCGCAGCGCCTACCTCGAACGACGTGGTTTCCTGCCCGACGAGGTTGCCGGTCACCGTTTGGATGTAATTCACCGTGTAACCCCCAGTGGGCAATTGGCCCAGTTCGAACGTTGCCGTACCTCCCGGTGCGGTCGCATAACAGATGTTGCTGTAGTTGTAGTGAATGTTGAATACGCTACCGGCTCGATCGATGCCACGATCCAGAACGCAGCCGCGCCACTGTACAGAGACGACAATGGAATCGTTGCTGCTGGGAACTGAAGGGGCGACTGTGATCAAGGCTGAAATCCTCTCTCGGGCCGATTGCGCGTGGGGAACCACGCAATCCCGTTCCGTGGATGCTAGTCAACCGTCAACGCCTTGGCAAACGGCTTGATGCCGAGCGCTTCGTAGACCTCGCTCGGGTAGTAGGCCTTGTCGCCCTTGACCACGAGGGCGACCTTGCGCACGTCGGAGATGTTCTTCGTCGGATCGCCGTCGACGAGGATCAGGTCGGCGCGCCAGCCGGGCTTGATCACGCCGCGGTCTTCCTCGACGCGCGAGTACTTCGCGCCATTGAGCGTCGCGACCTGCAGCGCCTGCGCGGGCGTGAGGCCGGCCTGCACGTAGAGTTCGAGTTCGCGCTGCAGGGTGAAGCCGGCGAGCGCGTCGGTGCCGGCGACGATCGGCACGCCGGCCTTGTACATGCGGCCGACGAACTCGATCATCTTCGCGTACGACTTCTCGTGCAGCTGCGCGGTCTTGTCGTCCGGAATCTTCATCTGGCCCTGCAGGAAGCCGCGGCTGACGTCGGGCGGCATGTGGTCGGCGACCATCGCGTAGGCCTGCGACATGTCGCCGTCCTTCTGGCGGATGAAGTCGAACGTGGTCAGGGTCGGGTCGATCGCGGTGTGGTGCTTGACCAGCAAGGCGATGAAGTCCTGCACCGGCTTCGAGTCGAAATCGAGTCCGGCCACCTTGTCCGCCGGCAACTGGAAGCGGTCGAGCGTGCGCGTGTCGGTCTTGTCGGTGACGAGGAAGTTGAGCAACACCTGGTTGATGTGCTGGATCTCGTCGTAGCCCTGCTCGACCACGTCCTGCGCGCGCAGGAACACGGGCACGTGGCCGCTGACGCGCAGGCCCTTGCTGTGTGCGTACGCCGTCGTCTCGGGCAGGATCGCCTTCGGGAACGAGTTGTAGACCTTGATCTGCGGATAGCCGTGCTCGGCGTACCAGTCGATCGCGTGCTTCGCTTCGTCGAGGTTCTTGATCACGAAGCCGTTGCGCGCCGACATCGGGCTTTCGCCCTCGATAAAGCCGGCGGGAACGATGTGCGGCGCGAGCAGGCTGCCGTCGCGCTCGCGCGCGATCAGGTCCTGCAGGGTCGCGTTGTCGTTGCCCATGTCGCGCACGCTGGTCACGCCCGCGGCGAGGTGCAGGCCGCCCTCGAACGCGCTCGTGTGCGCGTGCATGTCGAACAGGCCGGGCAGGAGCACGCGGCCGCCGGCGTCGATCGTGCGTTCGGTCTTGCGCTGCTCCTTGCCCGTGTCGACGATGTCGATGACGCGGCCGTTCTCGATCAGCACGTCGCTGGCGCCTCCGAGCGTCGCGCGTTCGCTGTCGAACACGCGCGCGTTGCGGATCAGCGTCGACCCGGCGAGCGGGTGGGCGAGGCGTTGCTGCATCTTGACCAGCAGATCCTTCTCGGCCGCCTTCTGCTGCTTCTCGAGCGCGGCGCCGTTGCTTTCCCAACCGTCCTCGACGAGCTGGACGAAGCCCGGGAAGATGAAGGCGAACATGTGCGGCGTCGCGTCGGTCGTCGCCCAGACGAAGTTCGGGGTAAAGCCTATTCCGGTCAGCGCGAGCAGTTGCACCTTTTTCTTTTCGGCGCCGCGGGTCACTTCGGAGTCGACCAGCTTCTGCATCGTCAGCGTGCCGCTCGGAATCAGCGGAAGCTTGCCGTCGCTGCGCCTGGCCAGTGCGGCGATCGCGACCGAGAACGCATCCGGCGTGCCGCCGAGCGGTGTGTACAGCGCGCCGCCGAACACTTCCTGCTCGCCCTTGTCCGATGTCGATTTCCAGCGCGCCTTGTCGCCCTGACGCGCGAAGGTCTCGTCGATGATCGCGCCGAACGTCGATTGCCCGGACACGTGGTAGCTCGCGTAATTGCCGTCCTTGTCGAGTTTGTATTCCTCCTTGAGTTCCGGTCCGCGGCCGTTGTCCTTGAACAGGAACTCGACCTTGGTCGTGCCGTCGCCGTCGCGCACGACGGTCTGGTGCCCGGCCTTGGTCTTGCCGCCGTTGACGAGCGCGGTGTACTTCGTGGTTTCGGCGGCGAGTGCGTTGACGGCGAGCAGCGACAGCGCGATCGGAGCGATTGCGAGCAGGCGTTTCATCGGTTTCCCCGGCGGAAGTGAACGCGGATTATGCGCCGCGTCGGTGCGCGCCATACGTGGCGAAGGTCATGCTCGGGCTGCCGGTCCCGGAAGGAAGGCTATCGCTGTCCGCGCGCCAGGCGTTCGTACAGATCCACGGTCCTGCACATCAGTGCGGGCGCGCTCCATGCGTGTGCGTCCTCGCGGCCGGCGGCCGCGAGTCCCTTGCGCAGTTCGGGCGAGTGCAGCAGCGCGGCAACCTCGCCGGCAAAGGCGGCGACGTCGTCCGCGCCGATGCGCGCTCCGCGCGCGCCGGCGAGCACGGCCGCCGTGCCCATCACCGCGGTCGAGACGATCGGCACGCCGAGCGCCATCGCCTCGATCAGCACGAGCCCCTGGGTCTCGGTCGGCGAAGCGAAGACGAACACGTCGCCGGCCTTGTAGCAGTCGAGCAAGGCGCCGCGCCGGTCGAGGTTGCCCGGAAAGTGCAGATGCTTCGCGATGCCCAGGGCCCGCGCCTGCGTTTGCAGGCGGCTGCCGTCCGGACCTTCGCCGGCGACGATGAAGGCGAGGTCCGGGAATTTGCCGACGAGCGCCTGCGCGACCTCGAGCAGGAAGCCGATGTTCTTCTCCGCCGCGAGCCGGCTGACGGTGACCAAAACCGGCTGCCGCTCGCCGATGCCATGCTCGCGGCGGAAGCGCGCCCCGTCGCCGCCGCGGAATTCGTCGAGGTCGATTCCGGTCGGGATGATCGTTGCGGGAGTTGCGATGCCATACTGCCTGAGCACATCGTCCATCTGCTGCGTCGGCACGATCAGATGATCGACTTCGGCGCACAGCCTGCGCGAAATGCGGCGCGCTGCGTAACGCAGCGGCGCGACCGGCAGCCACGGGAAATAGTGCTTGGCATAGGGCTCGAAATAGGTGTGGTAGGTCTCGACGAGCGGGCGCCCGCACAGCTGGCGCAGCATGACGCCGAGCTGGTGCGCGTGGAACGGCGTATGCACGTGGATCACGTCCCAATGCCGGCGCGCGAGTCGCGTCGCCGCATCGCGCAATGCCTTGCGGCGCATCAGGCGGTCTTCCGGGTCGAAGAAGATCTTGCGCGCGGGCAGGCGCAGGATTTCGATATCGTCGTCGGTGCCCTCGCCCTCGGTATATTGTGGCGCGACGATGGTCACGCCGTGGCCGAGCCGGCGCAGCTCGCGCGCGAACGTGCGGATCGAGGTCGACACGCCGTTGACGCGCGGGAAGTAGACGTCGGACAGCATCAGGATGTTCATGACGTCGACGTTACAAGGCGTATTTGACCGGACGAAGACGGGCGCCTGCTGTCTCTGCTCGTGTAGCGTGCGGAACAATTCGTTATCCGAAGCCGTCATCCCGGCAGTCCCTGCCGGAATGACGATGCCCAGAACCTCTCAAACTCCGTTCGTCCTGAGCGCTTCGACTATGCTCAGGACGGGCTACGGCGCGCGCAGTGCCGAAGTCGAAGGGTCTGAAGACCGTACAAAGCACGAACGGTTTCGATTTGAGAAAGGTTCAAGCGTCGTTGACGGCGATGAGCGCGCTCAACGGCTGATCCGTGGCGCCGGAGGATGTGTTTCGCGGGGCTGTCGCGGCGCGGGCGAAGTCGATAGAGTCCGGCTTCATCCTCTGTGGAGCTGGCATGACCATCATCGTCGAAACCCCGCGCTTGATCCTGCGCCGCCTCGAGGAGCGCGACGCTGCCTTCGTTCTCACCCTGGTCAACGATGCGGACTGGCTGAAGTTCATCGGCGACAAGGGCGTGCGCACGCTGGACGACGCGCGCGCCTATCTGCGCAACGGCCCGATAGCCATGTACGCGCGACACGGCCATGGCTTGTATTGCGTGGATTCGAAGGCCGGCGGCGAGGCGATCGGCATGTGCGGCTTGATCAAGCGCGACACGCTGGCCGACATCGATCTCGGTTTTGCCTTCCTGCCGCAGGCGCGCGGCGGCGGTTATGCCTACGAAGCCGCGTCCGCGACGATGACTTACGCGCGCGAGACGCTCGATCTGCGCCGTGTCGTGGCGATCGTCTCGCCCGGCAATGCGCGCTCGATCGGCCTGCTGGAAAAGCTCGGATTCCGCTTCGAGAAATCGCTGCGCCTGCCGCCGAAGGAAGATCTGGAGACGTTGCTTTACGCCGCCGGAGACTGAAGACGTCCGCGGAGAAGGCGGCCTTTCAACCGCACCATTGTTTTTCGCACGGCACTCCGTCGCCGTCGCCGTCCATTTCGACATTCGGGCAGTTCTTCAGGAAGAATTTCGCTTCCTTGCATGATGTCATCTGCGAGCAGTGCGTACGCCCATCGCAGGAAAACGCTTCCGCGGGTGTCTGCAGCAGTGCAGGCGAGGCCGTGCCGGCCCGGGTTTTCGTCTCGAGTGTGGGGGTGCGGGCCGGAGGTTCCGGTCTCGGCGGATTGCTGGATGAAAGAAACGCGTAGGCGCCCAGCGAAGCAACCGCCGCCAATGCCGCGGCCCGCACGAACGAGGTCCTTGTCCGTGCAGCGGCGGGCGGCGCCGATCGCGGCGCGCGAACGGTCGGGCGCATGACCCGGGCGGCGCGTTTCTTTCCGTCGGCGCGGGTTTCGGTCTCGAACGAAATCAACTCGCCTACGCGTGGGCGCACGCCATCGCGCGGAAACGCGGAGACGTGCACGAACAGCTCATCGCCGCCGCCCGCGGGTGCGATGAACCCGAATCCCCTTTCGTCGTTCCACCTGGCCAATGTGCCATGGATCCTCATGCCGCAAGCTTAGCGTGTGCCGCGGCGGCCGCGCCACGACGTTTCCATTCGCACCGGCCATTTCTTCCGAATCGACGGTCGCGAATGCATCGCGGCGGTCGGATCATTTGCCCGCGTCTGCGCGGACAAGTGTCGTCAGTGTCCGCCGCCGCCACCACCGGCGCGTGCGCCGAACGGTGGCCGTGCGAACCAGATCACCACGATCAGCGAGAGGAAGATGTAGCCGAGCACGTGGAACAGCTCGTTGAACGAGATCTGGTAGGACTGCGAATCGATCATGCGTTCGAGTATGCGCCAGGCGACCGGATCGTTGCCCTGGCCAAGCGTCGCGACCGCCTGCTGCGCGTCGGGATCGAACGGCGTCAGGTGTTCGCTCAACTGCGCGTGGTGCACGATCGCGCGGTGCTGCCACATGAAATTGGTGATCGACGCGGAGAAGCTGCCGCCGAGGTTGCGCACGAAGGTGGCGAGGCCCGTGCCCGAAGCGATCTCGTTCGGCTGCAGATCGGAAAGCATGATCTGCATCAGCGGCATGAAGAAGAACGCGACGCCGAGGCCCTGGATGAACTGCGCCATCGCGACATGATGGAAGTCGATCTCGAGATAGAAGTCGGAGCGGATGAAGCTGGTCATGCCCATGATGAAAAACGCCACCGAGGCGGCGATGCGCAGATCGACGCGGTTGATGTAGCGGCCGATGAACGGCGTGAGCAGGATCGGCAGGATGCCCAGCGGCGCGGCGGCGAAGCCGGCCCAGGTGGCGGTATAGCCGAGATAACGCTGCAACCACTGCGGTACGAGTACGTTGATCGCGAAGAATGCGCCGTAGGCCAGCGTCATCGCGATCGTGCCGAAGACGAAGTTGCGGTGGCGGAACAGCTTGAGGTCGACGATCGGTTCCTTGTCGGTCAGCTCCCAGATCAGGAAGATCGCGAGCGCGACGGCCGAGACGATTGCCGTGACGATGATGAAGTTCGACTGGAACCAGTCCTCGTCGTTGCCCTTGTCGAGCACGATCTGCAGCGCGCCGACGCCGACCACGAGCGTGGCGAGGCCGATGTAGTCCATCCGCGGGCGCACGGTCTGCTCGGGGCGATGGCGCATCTGCCCATAGACGACCAGGGCGGCGAAGATGCCGACCGGCACGTTGACGAAGAAGATCCATGGCCAGGTGTAGGTGTCGGTGATCCAGCCGCCGAGGATCGGGCCGGCGATCGGCGCGACGATCGTGACCATGACGAGCAAGGCCAGCGCGTGGGAGCGCTTCTCGGGTGGATAGATCGAGAGCAGAAGGCTTTGCGTGACCGGATACATCGGGCCGGCGACGGCGCCCTGGAATGCGCGGAACAGGATCAGCATGGTCATGCTCTGAGCGATGCCGCAGAGGAACGAGGCGAACACGAACAGCAGCGTGGTCGCCACGAACATCTTCACTTCGCCGAAGCGCTTGGTCAGAAATCCGGTCAGCGGCAGGGCGATCGCGTTGCTCACCGCGAACGAGGTGATGACCCAGGTCGCCTGGTCGGCGCTGGCGCCGAGGTTGCCGGCGATCGTCGGCAGCGACACGTTGGCGATCGTCGTGTCGAGCACCTGCATGAACACGGCGAGCGACAGGCCGACCGTGGTCAGGCCCGGGTTCGCGGGGCGGAATGGCATTGGATTGGGCGTGGCCATTGTGGTTTGCACCGTAGGGGCGCGATTCATCGCGCCCGGCTTTTGATTTTCCGCACGTCTGCGCGGGCGCGATTCATCGCGCCCCTACGTTATTTCGCCGCGACGTCGCCGCCGGTGTGCGCCGCGTTGTCGTGGATGATGCGGTCGATGTCGGCTTGCGCGCCCTGCATCTGGCCCTGGTAGACGTCGGTAGTGAACGCGGGTTCCTTCGGCGATTGCTGGGCGAGCGCGGGGCCGCTCTGGTCGTGCAGGTTCACCTCGGCCGCCATCGACAGGCCGATGCGCAGCGGGTTCTTGTCGAGTACCGATGGATCGAGTTCGATGCGCACGGGAACGCGCTGCACGATCTTGATCCAGTTGCCCGTCGCGTTCTGCGCGGGCAGCAGCGAGAATGCGCTGCCGGTGCCGACGCCGAGGCTCTGCACCTTGCCCTTGAACTCGACGCTCGAACCGTACAGGTCCGACTTCAGCGTCACCGGCTGGCCGATGCGCATGTGCGCGAGCTGGGTTTCCTTGAAGTTCGCGTCGACCCAGACCTGGTGCAGCGGCACCACGGCCATCAGCGGCGCGCCGGGTTGCAGGCGCTGGCCGACCTGTACGCTGCGCTTGGCGACGTAGCCGTCGACCGGCGCGTAGATCTTCGAGCGCGCGTCGTTGAGATAGGCCACGCGCAGTGCGGCGGCGGCGGCGAGCACGTCGGGGTGTCTGGCGATCACGGTCTCGTCGACGAGCGCGCGCGTCGTGCTCAACTGCTGCTGGGTCGAGGCGAGCTGGCTCTCGGCCGAGGCGAGCGCGTCGCGCGCGTGGGCGAGTTCCTCGGCCGAGATCGCGCCCGTGGCGACGAGGCCCTGGCGGCGCGCATAGTCGGCGCGCGCGCGGTCGAGCGACACCTTTTGCGCGGCGACGACGGCCTGGCCGCTCTCGACGTTGCTGTACAGGCCGCGCACCTGGCGCACGCTGCGCGCGAGCTGCGCTTCGGCCTGCTGCAGGGCGATGCGTGCGTCGGAACCGTCGATCTCGACGAGCACGTCGCCCTTGTGCACGAGGTTGCCGTCATCCGCGTTGATCTTGACCACGGTGCCGGCGACCTGCGGCGTGATCTGCACGACGTTGCCGTTGACGTAGGCGTCGTCGGTGCCTTCATGCCAGCGGCCGACCGCGTAGTACCAGACGCCGGCGCTGATCGCGCCGAGGACGACGATCAGGAGGACGAGGCGCAGCAGGAGCTTGCGCTTGCCGTTGGTCGGCACGGCGGCTGAGGGAGCGGGGTTGGGAGTGCTCATGGGGAGAGTCTCGATGAAATGTCTTGGGGTGCGTTTGATTGATTACGGCGCGGCGCTGGCGACCGGCGGCACGTCGCCGCCCGCGTCGAAGCCGCCGCCGAGGGCCTGGACGAGGCGCACGGAGGTATCGACCTGTTGCGCATCGAGCGCAGCCGCGCGCTGCTCCGCAGCGAGCAGTTGCTGTTGCACGCTCAGCGTGTCGAGATAGCTGCCGATGCCCGCCTTGTAGCGCTGCTGCGAGAGGTCGAATGCCTGGCGCGCGGCGTCGACGGCGCGATGCTGCGCGGCGATCTGCACCTGCAGCGAATCGAGGTTGGCGAGCCGGTCGGCGACGTCATTGATCGCGCCGACCAGGGTCGAGTTGTACTGCGCGACGGCGAGATCGAAGTTCGTGTCCGCGTGGTTCAGGTCGGCGCGGCGGCGGCCGCCGTCGAAGATCGGCAGGCTGATCGCCGGTTGCACCATGTAGAAGCGCGCGGGCAACGAGAGCAGGTTGTCGAACGACGACGAGGTCAGGCCGGCGAACGCGGACAGGCCGATATTGGGCAAGAACTCGGTCTTCACCGCGGCGATGTCCCGGGTCGCCGCCTCCACGCGCCAGCGCGCGGCGACGAGGTCGGCGCGGCGGCCGATCAACTCGGCACCGAGGTTCGGCGGCAGCGCGAGCGCGGCGGGCTGCAGCGCCTTTGGCCGGGCGATGTCGAGACCGCGGTCGGGTCCCTTGCCGAGCAGCACGGCGAGGGCGATGCGCCCGGAATCGATCGCTTCGGCCGCCACGGCGACCTGCTGCTCGGCCGTCGCGACCTCGGCTTCGGCCTGCTTGATCTGCATGCGGTTGTCGATGCCAGCGGCGACGCGCTGCCTGACCAGCGCATGCGAGGCATTCGCGCGCCTGAGTTGCGCGTCGGCGACGTCCTTCTCGGCGAAGGCGTAGCCGAACTGCACGTAGGCGCGCGCGACGTTGACCGAAAGCGCGAGACGCGCGGCGTGCGCATCGATCTCGGCAGCGCGTGCCTGGCCGAGCGCGGCTTCCCAGGCGGCGCGCTTGCCGCCCCAGATGTCGAGACCCCAGCTGAAGCTGGCGTAGACCGCAGGATACGTGGCGAACGAGCCGCCGACCGGTTTCGGCGCCACCGTCGTCGGCAGGCGCGCGCCGGCGACGCTGGCGTCGGCGTTCAGCGTCGGCAGGCGCTTGGCGTTCTGCAGGTCGACCTGGCTCTGCGCCTGTTTCGCGCGCGCATCGGCGCCGGCGAGGTCGGGATTGTCCTTGAGCGCTTCGGCGACCAGCGCGTCGAGCTGCGCGTCGCCGAGCCGGGTCCACCAGTCGGACGCGGGCCAGGCGGCCGGCGTGGTCTTGATCCTGGCGAAGCTGCGTTCGCTGTGCAGGCTGGCGGCATCGGTGGCCACGCCGTCGGTGTGGAGGTCGCCGCTGCTGGCGCAGCCGGCCAGCGCGAGCGCTGCGGCCAGCAGCGTGGAGGCGAGTCGGATGGCGAGCATGGCGGGGTTCCGGTTGGTCGGGTTCATGGGGTTGCGTCGAGCGTGTCGCGCACGCGCTTGAGCAGATCGAACAGCTTGGCGCGGTCGCCGGCATTCAGGTCGCGCAACGCGGTTTCCTGGGCGCGTTCCATGTATTTCTTCATCGTGCGCCACTGATCCTGTCCGGCCGCGGTCAGCTCGATCGTCAGCGCGCGTCGATCCTGCTCGTGCGGCTTGCGCTGCACATAGCCCTTGGCTTCGAGTTGGTCGAGCAGGCGCGACATCGCACCGGCGTTGTGCTGGAGGAAGCGGGCGAGTTCGCCCGGCATCTGCGGGCCGCAGGTGGCGAGAATCTTCACGACCCGATACTTGCTGTAGTTGATCTCGTTGCCGTCGGCTTCGATGTCGCGCTCGATCAGGCGCAGCAGGTTTTCGCGAATCCGCCAGATCAGGAACGCAAGGCTCGAATCGTCGCGCAGGCCTTCCAGGGAGAGGTGCTTTTGCATGTGCCGATAATATTGCCGAAACAATAATTGTCAAGGCAATTACATACCATAAAGTTTATTTAACCTGACGATCAGGCCGCGCGCGGCGCCGCACGGCGATTTCGCGCCGCAAAAGCAGAACCCCCGGACGCGGCCGGGGGTTCTGGGTCGACGCAGATGACGCGAAAGAGGCTTACTTCTTCTTCGCGACCTTCTTCGCCGCCTTCTTCACTGCCTTCTTCGCCGCGGTCTTCCGCGCCGGCTTGGCCGGCACCGGCGCCACCGCGTCGGCAAGACGCGCAACCTGGCGCTGCACCGTCTGCTTCGCGGCGAGTTGCGCGTCTTCGATGTCCTTGACCAGGTCGCCGAAGTCGTCGCGCGCGCGCTTGACCTTGTTCGTCAGCGCCTCGGCGAGGCCTGCTTTCTTCGCCGCCGGGTTGAGCTTGACGACCTGGCTGTTCAGCTCGTCGATGCGCTTGAGCAACTCGTCGAGATCCTTGCGTCCGGGTACGCCGAGCTTGCCCAGCGCGCGCGAAACGCGCGACTCGAACACCTGCTCGAGGCGGTCCCAGGTTTCCTGGGTGCGCTCGCGCACCTGGCTGACGCCCGATTCGACCGCGCCGCGCACTTCGTCGACCTTGCCGGTGGCGATCTTGCGCGTGGCAGCTTCGAGGCTCAACCCTTCCTTGACCAGGTTTTCGAACAGCTTGGTGCCGTCTTCACGCGCCTTGGTGAACGCGCCGAGGCCGGCAAGCCAGATCTGCTGCGCGGATTCCATGATCGACTTGTTCGCCGCCGCGTTGTCGCCCGCCGCCGCCTTGGTCCTGGATTTGAGTTTCGGTTTGCCAGCCATCGTTTTCCTCCCGGTTCGATTCTGAGGACGCGGATGCGTCGTCATGGGGCCAATCTAGGTACGCAGCCTAGAATATTCACACTATCGGTTTTGCGCGCGGGTCGGCGAAATTGAGCCTGCCTCGAAGCGCGGCAGCTACGAGACAAATCCTCAAGCCAGGCCCTTGTCGAGATGACCCTGGATCTCCTTCTCGATCAGCGGCTTCAGCGCGCCGAGGAGAAAGCCGAGCTCGGCGGTGACGTGCACTTCCTTCTCGGTCACATGGATCTTGCCGCTCGCGCCGGGGCGCTCGAAATGCAGTGTGTTGCCCTGCCATGCGCTTTCGATGCCGAACTTCTTGCCGATCGCGGCCGCGGTCTTCTTTACCGCGGCCTTCGCCTCTTTCAGCGAATGATGATGCTTGCGGCGGATATCGATGCTGGGCATGGTTGCTTCATCCTCGTTCATTCAGGGCCGATACGCGAGGCCGTATGCTACATTGTGTACCAACGAGTGGAACACAATTGAGCATGCGTATTTCCTTCCCGGGCAAGGAGCAGGACGACACCTTGGTCGGCAGCGGCGAGACCCGAATCGGCGCGGCAGCCGACAATAGCATCGTTGTCCGCGGCAGCGGCGTCGCGCCGCATCATCTGTGCCTGAAGCTCGGCGAGCGCGGCATCGAACTGATCGTGCTCGACGCGCAGGCGCGCACCCACGTGAACACGCGGCCGGTGCGCGAAAAGGCGATGCTGCGGCTCGGCGACGTGGTCAGCCTCGGCAGCGTGTCGCTCGTGCTCAAGCCCGACCGCGACGCCGACATCCGTCGCGACATTCCGCCGCCGTCGGCGCCCGCAGCGGCCGACGGTCTGCCGCCGCGCGTGCTGCTGCGCGGCCTGTCGGGCACCCGTTTCGGCAAGATCGTGCCGGTGCGCGGCCGCCTCGTCGTCGGCCGGGGCGTGCAGGCCGACCTCGATCTCGACGACTCCGTCGTCGGCGCACGGCATGCGGCCGTCGAGTTCGCGAATGAAACGATCGTGCTGCGCGCTCTCGGCGAAAGTGGCGTCAGCCACGTCAACGGCGTCGAGGTGCGTGACGCGATCCTGCGCGCGGGCGACCAGATCTGCTTCGGCCGCGATCGCTTTCTCGTAGAGGCACCGGGTCTGCCGCAGCGCGCCGTGTACGGCGCCGAGTCGGCATGGCGCGCCAGCACCGACCCGATGATCACCCAGACGATGCAGGTGGTTGCTGCGCGCGACGCGGCGCCGCCCGCGGATTCCGCCGCGGCCCGTGGCGGCGAAACCGGCGCCGGCAAGAACGACATCTGGTGGTTGATCGCCGCGGCCGCGGTGATTGCCGCGGGCCTCTGCCTGTTGTTCCTCGGCGTCATCTGACGGCGGCAGCCCGTCCGACGATGACGTACCCCGAACTCGTCATCTGCGAATACTGCGATTCGGTCTGGTGCCGCAGCGAACTCGGCGACCACGAGATCGCGCGCTGCGGCCGTTGCCGCGCCGTGCTCTATCGCGCGAGCCGGGCCGACATCGACCAGTTGCTCGCGCTGACCCTCGCCGCGGCGATCGTCTTCGTCATCGCCAACGCGTCGCCGGTGATCCGCATCGCGGTAAGCGGCATGCACAACGAAGCCAACCTGCTGCAGTCGATCGCGGCGCTGTCGCACGGCTCGGGGTTGATCGTCGGCCTCGTCGCGGCGGCGACGCTGTTCGTCGTGCCGCTGCTGCAGATCGTGCTGCTCGGCTGGGTGCTGGTGTTCGCGCGTGCGCGCCGGCGCGCGCCGGGGTTCGCTTTCGCGATGCGCTGGCTGCACCGGATCCGGCCGTGGAGCATGACCGAGGTGTTCCTGCTCGGCGTGCTCGTCGCGATCGTGAAGCTGTCCGGCATGCTCAGCGTGATCGCCGGGCCGGGCGCCTGGGCGACGGCGATCCTGACCGTGCTGATCACGCTGATCGCCCAGCACGATGTGCGCACGCTCTGGGAGCCGCTGTCCGCCCGCGTCGCCGTGGAATTGCGCGAATGACCGCTGCCCCGCGCGCGCGCGAACTCGGCCTCACCGGTTGCCATACCTGCGGCCTGGCTTGCGCGGCCGAGCATGCGCGATGCCCGCGTTGCGATTCGCGTCTGCATGCGCGCAAACCCGATTCGCTCGCGCGCTGCTGGGCCTTCCTGATCGCCGCACTGATCTTCTACATCCCGTCGAACGTGTTGCCGGTCATGTACACGAGCATGCTCGGGCGCGGTGAGGCGAGCACGATCCTGCACGGTGTGGTCGAGTTCTGGAAGGCAGGCTCGTGGGACATCGCGCTGTTGATCTTCATCGCCAGCGTGGCCGTGCCGTCGACCAAGTTCCTCGTCCTCGCGGCCTTGCTCGTGAGCGCGCGGCGGCGCAGCGCGTGGGCGCGGCTGCAGCGCTCGCGCTTGTATCGTTTCGTCGAATTGATAGGCTACTGGTCGATGCTCGATGTGGTCGTGGTCGCGCTGGTCTGCGCGCTGATCCAGTTCCATCTGCTCGGCACGGCCGAGCCGCGCCTCGGCATCGTGTTCTTCGGCCTCGTCGTCGTGTTGACCATGCTCGCGGCGATGAGTTTCGATCCGCGCCTGATCTGGGACGGCGATGAAGAGTAGATCCGGATGAGTGACGAGGACGTTTCCGCCGCCGCGCCGCCGCCGTTGCCGCCGGTAAGCGTGGTCCGGCGCGGGCGCTGGAGCGCGGGCCTGATCTGGCTCGTGCCCGTGGTCGCAGCGCTGATCGGCATCGGCATGGTGATCCACAACTGGGCCTCCGAAGGGCCGGTGATCGAGATTTCGTTCATCACCGCCGAGGGCCTGGAGGCGGGCAAGACCCAGGTCAAGTACAAGGAAGTGGTCATCGGCCTGGTCGATTCGATCCGCCTCGCCGGCGACAACACGCACGTCGTCGTGCGCGTGAACCTGAGCAAGGACGCCGCCGGCTTCGCCACCGCCGACGCGCGTTACTGGGTCGTGCGCCCGCGCTTCGGCACGAGCGGCGTGTCGGGCATCGGCACCTTGCTTTCGGGCGCTTACATCGGCGCCGACAACGGCGAGTCGCATGAGGTGAAGAAAAGTTTCATTGGCCTCGAGCGGCCGCCCGCGGTGATCCACGGCTCGCCCGGCAAGCGCTTCACCCTGCTCGCGAACGACATCGGCTCGCTCGATATCGGTTCGCCCGTGTACTACCGGCGCATCCAGGTCGGCCGCCTCGTGTCCTACGAACTCGACAGGGACGGCAGGCAAATGCACGTCGATATCTTCGTCGATGCGCCTTACGACCGCTTCGTCACCGTCTCCTCGCGCTTCTGGAACGCGAGCGGAGTCGACCTCAACCTCGACGCGGGCGGGCTCAAGCTGAACACGCAGTCGCTTGCCACCGTCGTCGCCGGCGGCCTCGCGTTCGCGACGCCGCCCGGACCGCGCGACACGGCGCCGGCCGCGGACAATGCACAGTTCACGCTGTTCGACGACATGCAGGGCGCATTCGCGCCGCCGGATGGCGAGCCGGAGTATCTGCAGATGCGCTTCGAGCAGTCACTGCGCGGATTGAGCGTCGGCGCGCAGGTCGATTTCCGCGGCATCGTCGTCGGCAAGGTGGCATCGGTCCGGCTCGACTACGACGTGGACAAGCAGGCTTTCCCGCTGATCGTCGGCGTGGTCATCTATCCGCAACGCTTCGGCCGTGCTGGCGAGAAGATCGCGCAGCTCGTGCCGAGGGGCAGCGACGACGACAACGCGCGCCTGGCGCACCTGATCGAGCCGATGGTGGCGCGCGGCCTGCGCGCCCAGGCGCGCACCGGCAACCTGCTGACCGGCCAGCTTTATATCGCGCTCGATTTCCTGCCGAACGCGACCAAGATCGCATTCGATCCCGCAGCGCGGCCGGTGGAACTGCCGACCACGCCGGGCAGTTTCGATCGCCTGCAGGAGCAGATGACCGGCATCGTCGAGAAGATCGACAAGCTTCCACTCGAGGCCATCGGTCGCCATCTCGACAGCACGATCGCCCAACTCGACAAGGCCTTGCGCCAGGTCAACGAGGCGACGCTGCCGCAGTTCAACGCCACGCTCGCCGGTGCGCAGGGCACGCTCGGCAGCGCGCAAAAGGCGATCTCGACCGACGCGCCGTTGCAACAGAACCTCGCGCAGACGCTGGCCGAAATGCAGCGTGCCGCGCGCTCGCTGCGCGCGCTGACCGACTATCTCGGCATCCATCCCGAATCGCTGCTGCGCGGCAAGCCGGCCGATCCGGCGTTGCGCGATGCGCCGGAAAAAGACGCCAAAGGAAACAAGCCATGACGCCGCGCCTTGCGATCAGCCGGCCTGCGCTCGCCGCCGCGGGAACCTTGCTGCTCGGCGCCTGCGCCAGCAGCGTGCCTACGCATTACCACAGCCTGCTCGAGGCGTCGGCCGAAACCATGGCGGCGGGTTCATCGGCCGCATTCCTGATCGATGTGCAACCGGTCGGCATCCCGGCGCAGGTCGACCGCCCGCAACTCGTGGTGCGCGATGGCGGCGGCGTGCTGCCGCTCGAACAGGAGCGCTGGATCGCGCCGCTTGCCGACGAGGCGCGCGCGGCGCTGTCCGCCGACCTGTCGCGCGAGCTGGCGACGACCGACGTCGCCGGCCAGCCGCGCCCAGCGGACGCGCGCGTGCTCGGCATCAAGATCGACCTGCGCCGCTTCGATTCCGTGCCCGGCGCGTACGCGGCGGTCGACGCGGTCTGGAGCCTCGGCATCAACGATGCGAAGTCATCGCCGCTGGTCTGCACGAGCAGCGCGCGCGAAGTCGCAGGGCAGGGCTACGCCGAACTCGTGCGCGCGCACCGCCAGGCGCTGGCTGCGATCGCTGGTCGGATTGCATCTGCGGCGCGGAGCTACGTCGCGGCGGGGAAGGGCGTTTGTCCTGCTGATCGGTAGTGTGATGTGAGCGGTGTTTATCCACGGCATTAATCCTATCCTTGGTTCCAGCGGCCTTCGCTATGGTCAATTCTGCGAACATCCGGTTATCCTGGGCGCGACATGGAGCGCCTTCTACCAGCCACCGATCTTCCCTACGAGATTGGAGCTTTATACAGCCGTCGAAATGACATTCATGCGAGACTGGGAGGGCAGCAACAAGGAGGCATTTCCACGCCAGCGACCAGCCCATTTGTCATTTTGTTCACGGGCGAAGCAGGCCAACAACATGGTTATCACGATTTTTGGGACGACCAAGGAATTCTTCACTATTACGGTGAAGGCCAACGCGGGGATATGCAGGACCGAGGCGGCAATCGAGCAATTCGCGAACATCTCTTAAACAACAAGCGTCTGCTGCTATTCCAGATGATGGGACATGGTCAGCCATACCGCTTTCTTGGCGAATTTCGATATATCTTTTCTTACGAGCAACCCGGGGTTCCCGATACAACGGGAAATCTGCGAACAGCACTCGTTTTCAAGCTGGAACCTGTGCAAGATGACTTCGCGCCTTTCCAACACTCCATCGCCGACAAAGCTCTGCCGGAAGTTACTTTGGCAGAGACGACGACGCGTCAGCTTGTCGAAATCCGTGCGAAGCAAACCCTGTTCAAGCGTCGCTTGCTGACCGTGGAGAAGGCCTGTCGGATCACTGGTATTGCCGATCTGCGTTTCCTTCGGGCAAGCCACATTAAGCCATGGTCTAGATGTGCGTCGGGACAGGAAAGAGTGGACGGGAACAATGGGCTGCTACTTACGCCTGCTGCTGATTTTCTTTTCGACCGAGGGTGGATAAGCTTCGAGAATAGTGGCCGGTTACTGACCGCGGGTGATTTGCCTTCCGAAGTTTCCCGGCGAATCGGCCTCCGTCTCTCGGCGGGTCGCAGTTGTGGTCATTTCTTTGACGAGCAGAAAGCCTACCTCGAATATCATCGGAATGCGGTATTCGAAAGGGGATGGAAGAACTCTGCTGATCCACTTGCCGAGTTGCTCTCGGTAACGACATAGCGAGCTGTCTGCTTTGCCTGCGACTCGAATGCCGCACAAAGCACATGCTATTCGCGATGCTGCATCTGTGGTACGGGCTGACGCTGCAACGTGCGAAGGTGCTGGTTCCGCGAACTGAGTGTTGCCCACGGCAGGCGCCACAGCATCAGCGCGGCTAACACCGCGAAGTAGGCGAGCGGCTCGCGTTTGTCGGCCTTGACCAACCAGAGAAAATGCAGCACGCCGAGCAGTGCAGTCGCGTAGACGAGCTTGTGCAACCGGCCCCAGCGCCGGCCGAGGCGGCGCATCATCTTCTGCGTCGAAGTGACCGCGAGCGGAATCAGCAGCAACCACGCGGCGAAGCCGACCGTGATGTAGGGCTTCTTCGCGATCTGCTCGAAGATGTCGGCCCAGTAGCCGCCGAGGTCGATGAACAGATAGATGGCCAGGTGCACGCTCGCATAGAAGAACGCGAACAGGCCGAGCATGCGCCGGTAGCGCACCGCCTTGTTCCAGCCGGTGACGCGGCGCAACGGCGTGATCGCGAGCGTGGCGAGCAGCAGGCGCAGGGCCCACAGGCCGCTGCGGTGCTCGAGCTGCGCGACCGGATCGGTGCCGAGTTCGTTCTGGATCGTGTCCCACGCCAGCGCGGCGAGCGGCGCCAGGCAGAGCAGGAAGACCAGCGGCTTGCTCGCGGCGATGCGGTCGCGGAACAGGGCCATGATCAGAAGTTTCTGCGCAGGTCCATGCCCGCATACAGGCTCGCGACCTGCTCGGCATAGCCGTTGAACGGTTTGGTCTCGATGCGGTTGCCGAACAGGTTGAGGCCGTCGCCGGCGATGCGCCGCTCGCTGCGCTGGCTCCAGCGCGGATGGTCGACGTCCGGATTGACGTTGGAATAGAAACCGTACTCGCGCGGCGCGGCGAGGTTCCAGGTCGTGCGCGGCATGGTCTCGACGAAGTCGATCTTGACGATGGACTTGATGCCCTTGAAACCGTACTTCCACGGCACGATCAGGCGCAGCGGCGCGCCGTTCTGGTTCGGCAACGCGCGACCGTACAGGCCGGTGGCGAGGAAGGCGAGCGGATGCATGGCCTCGTCGATGCGCAGGCCTTCACGGTAGGGCCAGTCGAGCACCGCATCGCGCAGTCCCGGCATCTCGGACGGACGGTTGATCGTGGTGAAGGCGACGTACTTCGCCTGCGCGGTCGGCTTGAAGCGCTTGAGCAGATCGGCGAGCGAAATGCCGTCCCACGGGATCACCATCGACCAGCCCTCGACGCAGCGGTGGCGGTAGACGCGCTCCTCGAGCGGATGCGGCTTGAGGATGTCCTCGAGCGTGAACTTGCCGGTGACTTCGGCGTGGCCGGCGATCTCCACGCTCCAAGGCGCGGGCTTGAAGCGGCCGGCGTTGCGCGCCGGGTCGGCCTTGTCGGTGCCGAACTCGTAGAAATTGTTGTAGTGCGTCGCGTCCTTGTAGCTGGTCGGCGGATCGGGCAGGGTGTACTCGCCTTTCTTCGCGATCGCCAGCGGCTTGTCAGTAGCGGCACCGGCATCCTCGGCGACCGCCGCGCTCGGCGCGTTTTCCGGGCCGCAACCGGCAACGAGCCCGGCGGCGCCGAGGCCGAGCATCTTGAGCACGCGGCGGCGCTGCCGGTAGACCGCTTCCGGCGTGATCTCGCTGGGACGGATACCGCTGTGTCGAACTGGATGCATGCTGCTTTCTCCTGCGGTGGAAGCGGAGATCCGGGATCCGCCGCGTACGCAGTATTCGACCGATTCGCGCGAATTTCCTTACAGAGACTGCGGGCTTCGCCCTGCCGGCGCAAGCGCACAATTTCTGTCGGTCCGCTTCGGCATCGCGATCCGTCTCGGCTAGAATGCCGCGTCTTCGCTCCCGCCGAAATCCATGTCCGCAGCGCAAACCGAAAAGCTCGTGCCGGTGTTGACGATCGATGGTCCCTCCGGCTCGGGCAAGGGCACGATCAGCGCGCGCGTGGCCGATGCGCTTGGCTGGCACCTGCTCGATTCGGGCGCGCTGTATCGCGCGGTCGGCTTTGCCGCGGGCATGGCCGGTCTGGATCTGTCCGATGCCGAAGCGGTGACGCGCTGCGCGGAAACGACGAAGATTTCCTTCCGCGATCCCAAGGACGGCGGCGAGACGCGGGTCATCGTCAACGGCCTCGACGCGACCGCGGAAATCCGTACGGAAACCTGCGGCGCTGCGGCCTCGGCGATCGCCGCCATCCCCTCGGTGCGCGCGGCGTTGTTCGACAAGCAGCGCTCGTTCCTCAAGGCGCCGGGCCTGGTCGCGGACGGGCGCGACATGGGCACGGTGATCTTCGCCGACGCCGGCCACAAGGTATTCCTGACCGCCAGCGCCGAGGAACGCGCGAAAAGGCGCTATAAACAGTTGAAAGAAAAGGGTTTGAACGTTACACTAGCAACCCTTTTGCGCGAAATCGAGGCACGCGACGTACGCGACGCCGAGCGCGCAGTGGCGCCGCTGAAGCCGGCGACGGATGCGATCCTGATCGATTCGACCGGAATGTCGATCGATGCGGTCGTCGCAAAAGTCCTGGCGCTCGTGCGACCTTGATCGAGTATCGACGCTGTCTTTTCCGCAGCGTTTGGAAGACAAGAAAACAAATGGATGCGGCCCGTCGGGCCGCGTCTGCTTTGGGCCCTCGCCGTCGTCGGTGGGGAATTGCAACGGTACGCAGGCGTCCAGCCGACGTGCCATAACCGGTGGATCGCGCCGACTAGCCAACCCCGGGCGATCCGTACATCAACTAGAGAATCAACATGACCGAAAGTTTTGCCGAACTGTTTGAACAGAGCCAACAATCGCTGGCCAAATTGAAGCCCGGGACCATCGTCTCCGGCATCGTGGTGGAAATCCGCAACGACGTCGTCGTCGTCAACGCGGGCTTGAAGTCGGAAGGCATCGTGCCGATAGAGCAATTCCGCAACGAGCAGGGCGAATTGGAAGTGCAGGTCGGCGACGAGGTGAAGGTAGCCCTCGACGCGATCGAAGACGGCTTCGGCGAAACCCGCCTGTCGCGCGAAAAAGCCAAGCGTTCCATGGTGTGGGACGAGCTGGAAGAAGCGCAGAAGGCCAATGCCACCGTGACCGGCCGCGTGTCGGGCAAGGTCAAGGGCGGCTTCACCGTGGACATCAAGGACGTGCGCGCGTTCCTGCCGGGTTCGCTCGTCGACGTGCGCCCGGTGCGCGATCCGGT
>JAFEFQ010000242.1 GCA_018240505.1 Pseudomonadota bacterium | reverse complement strand
GGCGGCGCAATATCCGGGCATCGCCAACGTGCATCTCGACGCGGTCGAGTACGACGACCAGCTCGTGTTCATGCACGCGGTCAAGGAAGGGCCGGCCAGCCGCAGCTTCGGCCTGCACGTCGCCGCACTGGCCGGCGTGCCCAAGGCGGTGATTGCCGATGCGCGCAAGCACCTCGCCGCACTCGAAAACGGCGAGCGGCGTGCCGCCGGTTCGCGTCCATCCGAAAAAGAATCTTCGCCGCAACTCGGCTTGTTCGAACTTGCGCAGCCGAGCGCGGTCGAAGACGCTCTGCGCGAGGTCGATGTGGACGCGCTGACGCCGCGCGCGGCGCAGGATTTGCTCTACCGCCTGAAAGCGCTTTTGTAGCAGCTCGATTCATCGAGTCCGTGTTCTTGCCGCCTCGGAATCCCGAGGGCCGGACGCGATGAATCGCGCCCCTGCGTTAGAATTCACCAGCCGTTTTCGGAACCCGCCCATGCGCCGTTTTCTCGTTGTCGTCCTGCTCGTGATCCTCGCTGCCGCGGCGGCAGTCTATTTCTGTCCGGCCAGCATCGGCTATCGCTATCTGATGAGGCCGTCGAAGACGGTGACGCTGTCGGATCTCTCCGGCACGATCTGGAACGGTCACGCCGGCAGCATCGCCGTACGCGACCGCCCGCTCGGCCAGCTCGACTGGCAAGTGCATTTCATGCCGTTGCTCACAGGTCGCCGCGTCGCCGATTTCGCGATCGACGGCGCGACGCTCAAGGTGCGCGGCACGCTGACCCGCTCGCCCGACGGCAATACCTTCGACAACCTGAGCTTCGCCGCGCCCGCAGCCGCGGCCGCCGAGATGCTGCACGTCCAGGCCAAGGCCGAAGGCGACATCGAAGGCAGCGCGGCCAGCCTGACCCTGCTCGACGGCTGGCCCACGCAACTGCGCGACGGCAAGGCGCACTGGAACAAGGCCGTACTCGCCGCGACCGACCTCGGCGGCGTCGACGCGACGTTCAACACCGGCGCCGACGGCAACATCGTCGGCGCGATCCGGAACAGCGGCGGCAGCGGGCAGTTCAACGGCACGGTTAAGCTGTCGCCGCAGCGCGATCTGGAATTGAACGACCTCGACTACAAGCTGCCCGCCCAGCTCGCCGCGGGCGCCCTCCACCTGCAGGACGCGACGCTCTCGGGAAACATCGAGGGCAAGCTCGCGCATTTCCTTCTCAAGGGCGGCACCACGCCGACCGAGGCGCGCGGCAACCTGCGCTGGAGCAACGCAGCCACCGCCACGGCCGCGCACGACGTGCTCGGCGACATCGAAGCGACGTTCGAACCCGCGGCGGACGGTGGCATCGCCGGCACGGTCAAGAATGCCGGCGGCTCCGCGCAATTCAACGGCGCGATGAAGCTGACGCCGCAACGCGACCTCGAATTCAACGAACTCGCGTTCAAGCTGCCGGCGCCGCTGGCGGCCGCGATCCTGCGTTTGAACAACGCGACGGCCGCGGGCGAGGTCGAGGGCAAGCTCGCGCACATCGTCCTGCACAACGGGTCGGCGCCGACCGAGGCACGCGGCAACCTGCGCTGGAACAACGCGGCGACGGCCGCGATTTCGCACGACCTGCTCGGCAATGTCGACGTGACTTTCGATTCCGCGGCCGACGGCGGCATCGGCGGCACGCTCAAGAACGACGGCGGCCGCGGGTCGCTGGCGGCGAAATGGAAGTTCGGCAGCGACCACGCGTTGGAACTGAACGACGCCGCGCTGCGCTTTCCCGCCTCGCTGCTGTCGCCGCTGATGCGCCTGCCCGGCATCGAAGTCAACGGCGACGTCGACGGCAGCTTCGCCCGGCTCGTGCTGCGCGACGGGCTGTGGCCGAGCACGGTCGCCGGCAAGCTCGTCTGGCACGGCGTCAGCGTGTCCGGCGCGCGCCAGATCGCGCTCGGCGACATGGAGTGGAATCTCGGCACCGATCCCGACGGCAGCATCATCGGCGTGCTCAACGACCTCGGCGGCCCGTTGCAGATCAACGGCACGTTCAAGGCGACGAACACGTCCTACGACGCCGCCGCGCAGCTCGCCGCGCGCGGCGGCGACCCGCTGATCCGGCAGGCACTGCGCAAGATCGGTGCTCCCCAGGCCGACGGTTCGACCATCGTCCAGGCCAAGGGCGAGTTTGCGAAGAAGTAGGCGGCGATCCCGGCGGCTTGTCGCGTTCGCCGCCGGGGCGCCGCAATCTCGGGCCACGTTCCCCGCGCGCGCCGGGCGAATCGCGTTTACGGTACGCGCGGCTGCGGTCTGAAATTTTTTCGTTGCACCGCAGCAAAATTTTGCTATCGTTGACGGCGTGTCGAATCCGCGGGGTTGAGCATGTCGATCCACGTCGCGCTGAACCATATCTCGCACTACCGCTACGACCGGCTCGTCCATCTCGGTCCGCAGACGGTGCGACTGCGCCCTGCGCCGCACAGCCGCACGCGCATTCTTTCCTACTCGCTCAACGTCGAACCCGGCGGACATTTCATCAACTGGCAGCAGGACCCGCAGTCGAACTGGCTCGCGCGCCTGGTGTTTCCCGAGCCGACGCGCGAGTTCCGCGTCGAGGTCGACCTCGTCGCCGAGATGGCCGTGCTCAATCCGTTCGACTTCTTCCTCGAACCCGAAGCCGAGAAATTTCCGTTCGCCTACAGCAACACGCTGCGCCGCGAACTGACCGCGTACACGGTCAAGCTGCCGGCCACGCCGCGCGTCGAAAAATATGTGGAGGCGCTCAAGCGCGAGGTGCTCGGAGCCAGACCGCGGAGCACGGCCGACGCGCTCGTCGACGTCAATCGGCGTCTCGCCCGGGACATCCGCTATCTGATCCGCATGGAACCCGGCGTGCAGGCGCCGGACCGGACGCTCGAACTCGGCAGCGGTTCCTGCCGCGATTCGGGCTGGCTGCTCGTGCAGCTGCTGCGCCATCTCGGCCTGGCCGCGCGCTTCGTTTCCGGCTACTTGATCCAGCTCCGCGCCGACCAGAAGGCGGTCGACGGCCCGAGCGGCCCCGAACACGACTTCACCGACCTGCACGCCTGGTGCGAGGTCTACCTGCCCGGCGCCGGCTGGATCGGCCTCGATCCGACTTCGGGCCTGCTTGCCGGCGAAGGCCATATCCCGCTGGCCTGCTCGCCGGAGCCGGGCTCGGCCGCACCAGTCACCGGCATGGTCGACGAGAGCGAGGTCGAGTTTTCGCACGCGATGAAAGTCACGCGCATCAGCGAGTCGCCGCGCGTGACCAAACCGTACTCGGCGGAACAATGGGGCGCGATCGTCTCGCTCGGCCATCAGGTCGACGCGGACCTGCATCGCCTCGACGTGCGCCTGACCCAAGGCGGCGAGCCGACCTTCGTCGCCGCCGACGATCCGAACGGCGCCGAGTGGAACACCGACGCACTCGGGCCGACCAAGCGCCTGCGCGCGGCCGGCCTGTTCCATCGCCTGCGCGAGAAATACGCGCCGCAGGGTCTCGTCCATTTCGGCCAGGGCAAGTGGTATCCCGGCGAGCAACTGCCGCGCTGGTCGCTGAACTGTTTCTGGCGCCGCGACCTCGATCCGATCTGGCACGACCCCGCGCTGATCGCCGACGAAAAAGTCCATGGCCGCGCGAACAGCGCCATCGGCGAAGCCTTCCTCGCCGAGGTCGCCGCGCGCCTCGCCCTCGATGCCGGTCACGTGTTCCCCGCCTACGAGGACCTGTTCTACTACATGTGGCGCGAGCGCCGCCTGCCCGACAACGTCGATCCGTTCGACCCGCGCGTAGCCGATCCGCTCGAACGCGAACGGCTGATGCGCGTGTTCACCGCCGGGCTGTCGCACGTCGTCGGCCACGTGTTCCCGCTGGCCAGGCCGCTCGGGCGATGGCAGACCGGGCCGTGGTTCCTGCGCACGGAGCATTGCTACCTGCTTCCGGGCGATTCCGCGCTCGGCTGGCGCCTGCCGCTCGACTCGCAGCCCTGGGTCAGCGAGAGCGACTACCCGTGGGTGCAGGCAACCGATCCCTCACAGCCGTTCAAGCCGCTGCCACGGGCGATGCAGATGCGTCGGCAGATGCTCGGTTTGCGCGGCGAGACGGCAGCGCGCGAACCTTCCTATGCGACCGAACACGCGCATGCGAATTTCTCCAGCGCGGGACGCATCGATCGACAACGCTTCGGTCCGCATGGAGGCGATCCGTCCGCGCACGCCGCGAAGCGCGTGCCGGCGCATGGCGAGTCCGCCAGCTGGATCACGCGCACCGCACTGAGTGCCGAGGCAAGAAATGGAAATTTATACCTGTTCATGCCGCCACTCGCGCGGCTCGAAGATTATCTGGAGCTGACCGCGGCGATCGAGGATACCGCCGCCGCGCTCGGCACGCCGGTGCTGCTCGAAGGCTACGAGCCACCGCGCGACCCGCGCCTCAATTCGTTCCGCGTCACGCCCGACCCGGGCGTCATCGAAGTCAACATCCACCCGTCATCGAACTGGGAACAGCTCGTCGAGCGCACCACGCATCTGTACGAGGCGGCGCGCCAGGAAAAACTCGTCGCCGAGAAATTCATGCTCGACGGCCGCCACACCGGCACCGGCGGCGGCAACCACTTCGTCCTCGGCGGCGCGACGACGGGCGACTCGCCGTTCCTGCGCCGCCCCGACCTGCTGCGCAGCCTGCTCTCGTACTGGCACAACCATCCGGCGCTGTCGTACCTGTTCTCGGGGCTGTTCATCGGCCCGACCTCGCAGTCGCCGCGCGTGGACGAGGCGCGCAACGATTCGCTGTACGAACTCGAAGTCGCGTTCAAGCAGTTCCCCGACATCGGCGGCTACGTGCCGCCGTGGCTGCTCGACCGCCTGCTGCGCAACCTGCTGATCGACGTCAGCGGCAACACGCACCGCGCCGAGTTCTGCATCGACAAGCTGTATTCGCCCGACGGCGCCGCGGGCCGCCTCGGCCTGCTCGAGATGCGCGCGTTCGAGATGCCGCCGCACGCGCAGATGAGCCTCGCCCAGCAGCTGCTGTTGCGCGCGCTGATCGCGCGTTTCTGGCGCGAGCCTTACGCACCGCCACGCCTCGCGCGCTGGGGCACCGAGCTGCACGACCGCTTCATGCTGCCGTACTTCGTCGAGCGCGATTTCGCCGACGTGATCGACGAGACGCGCGCGGCGGGCTACGCGATCGAGCGCGACTGGTTCGCGCCGCATTTCGAATTCCGTTTCCCGATCGTCGGCGACTACGCGACGCAAGGCATCGCGCTCGAACTGCGCCACGCGCTCGAGCCGTGGCACGTCATGGGCGAGGAAGGCGCGCCGGGCGGCACCGTGCGCTATGTCGATTCCTCGGTCGAGCGCCTGCAGGTCAGGCTCAGCGGCCTCGCCCCCGACCGCTACGTCGCCACCTGCAACGGCCGCAGCATCCCGCTGCGCCCGACCGGTACGGTCGGCGAGTTCGTCGCCGGCGTGCGCTACAAGGCCTGGCAGCCGCCGTCGGCGCTGCATCCGACCATCCCGGCGCAGGCACCTCTCGTATTCGACCTCGTCGACACCTGGTCGCGGCGTTCGCTGGGCGGCTGCCGCTACCATGTCGCGCATCCTGGCGGACGCAGCTACGACGCGTTCCCGGTCAATGCGTTCGAAGCCGAAAGCCGCCGTCTCGCGCGATTCGACCGTTATGGTCACACGCCCGGCAAGATCGACGCCCCCGCCCATGCTGGCCCGACGGCCGAATTTCCATTTACACTGGACCTCAGAGACGCCGGCGTCTAACGGGGGGCAATCATGGCGACAGCACCGTGCGAGCCTGTCAAGGCCAGCCGCGGGCCCGGCGCGCCGCATCTGCCGGTACTGGATCTCTTGCGCGGATTCGCGATCCTCGGCGTGCTCTGGCACCACCTGTTCTTCAAGTCTGTCTTCCATACCGGCTGGTGGATGACCAGCAGTTCGCCTTTCGCGTTCATCGCGAGCTGGACGTGCAATGGCTGGTTCGGCGTGAACCTGTTTTTCATCCTGTCCGGATTCGTCCTCTATCTGCCGTTCGCCATCGAACAACGGACGTTCACGGGAAAAGACGACGTCCTCGGGTTTTACCGCAGGCGTGCGCGCCGGCTCCTGCCGCTCTACTACTTCAGCGTGGTCCTGATCATGGGCGTGGCGGGTCGTTTCAGCATCAAGGAATACCTTGCGCTGCTGACCTGCCTGTTCAACTTCACCAGCGTGACGTTCATGCCGGAACTCAACGTCGTCCTCTGGTCGCTGGGCATAGAAATCTGGTTCAGCCTGCTGTTCCCGTTCCTCGTGATCTTCATCTCCCGGTTTTCCTGGCGCCGTGCGTTGCCGAGCGTCCTCCTGCTTGCTCTCGTCGTGCGCCTCGTCGGCGAGGCTTTCCGGATATTTTCCCTGGGCGACTACGACATCCTCAATCCAGTCAAGGATTCCGTGCTCGGACGCATGGACGATTTCGTCATCGGCATGGGGCTGGCCGCCCTCCATGCGCAGGGCTACCGCGTTGCGCATCCCGGACGCGTGCTGGTCCTCGGACTGGTCGCGCTGACGGCGACCTTCACCTACGCCGACTACAGTTTCAGCGGCGTCCTGCCGTCGTTCGCGATCGCGTTGGTGAATACGCTGTTCCAGATATCCGCGGTTCTGCTGATGCTCGCGCTGCTGGCAATGAACCGCGTCCGCTGCAGACCGATAGAATTGATCGGCATGATGTGTTATTCCATCTACATATGGAATTTCGTCGTGATCATCCATGTGGCGCCAAGCGCCGCGTTCAGCCAGCATCCATGGCCGAGCTTCCTGGAATTTCTTTCGATCATGATTCCGCTGACGTGGCTGTCGTACCGGTACATCGAGTTCGGGCACGTTCGACAAGTGTCGCAGCTGCTGCCCAAGCCCCTTTCCGCGTGACGCCATCGAACGCGCAACGCCAAGGTTCGCGAGCGCACGCCTCGTGAGTCCATTGGAATCCATGACCGAGCCGATCGACGACGCCGTGCCCGCCCTGCTCAACGCCTACCGCCGCGATCCGCAGCACTACCACGAACTGTTCGATGCCGACGGCGGCGTACGTGCGCGGTGGCGGCGCATGCTGGCCGCGATCGAACGCGCCGATCCAGCGCAGATGCGCGCGCGCGCCGACCTGGTCGAGCGCCAGATCCGCGAGAACGGCGTCACCTACAACGTCTACGCCGACGCCAAAGGCACCGACCGGCCGTGGGAGCTGGACCTGTTGCCGCAGATCATCGACGCGGCCGAATGGCAGCGCCTCGCCGCCGGCGTCGCCCAGCGCGCGGCCCTGCTCGATGCCGTGCTCGCCGACCTGTACGGGTCGCAGACCCTGCTCGCCGAGGGCCTGCTGCCGCCCGAGTTGATCTTCGGTCACGAGAATTTCCTCTGGCCGTGCCGGGGTGGCACGCCGCCCGGCGACACGTTCCTGCACATCTACGCGGTCGACCTCGCGCGCGCGCCGGACGGCGCGTGGTGGGTCGTCGCCGACCGCACCCAGGCTCCGTCCGGACTCGGCTATGCGATCGAGAACCGGCAGATCATCTCGCGCGCGTATTCCGACCTGTTCCACGACATGCGCGTGCAGGACTTGTCCGGCGCGCTGCGCGCGCTGCAGGCCACGCTGCAATCGGCCGCGCCCGTCGCCGCGGGCGAGACGCCACTGGCCGTGCTGCTGACGCCGGGGCGCTTCAACGAAACCTATTTCGAGCACGTCTATCTCGCGCGCGCGCTCGGCGTGCCGCTGGTCGAGGGCTACGACCTCACCGTGCGCGCCGACACCGTGTACATGAAGACGCTCGGCGGCCTGAAACGCGTGCACGCGATCCTGCGCCGCGTCGACGACGACTGGTGCGACCCGCTCGAGCTGCGCGGCGAATCCGCGCTCGGCGTGCCCGGTCTCGCCGCCGCCGCGCGCGCGGGGCGCGTGCTGATCGCCAACGCGCTCGGCGCTGGCGTGCTCGAATCGCCCGGCCTGCTCGGCTTCTTTCCGAAGATCTGCGAGCGCCTGCGCGGCGAACCGCTCGCGCTGCCCTCGGTCGCGACCTGGTGGTGCGGCGAAGCGCCGGTGCGCGAAGACGCGCTGGCCGAACTCGACCGCCTCGTTCTCAAGCCCGCCTCGCCGTCGCGCCGCGTCGAAGCGGTGTTCGGGCCAAGCCTGCCGCGCAGCCGACTCGGCGAACTGCGCGCACGCATCGAGGCCGAACCCGCAGCCTGGGTCGCGCAGGAACTCGTCGATCTGTCGCAGGCGCCGGTCTGGCAGCGCAATACGACGCACGCACAGATCGTGCCGCGCGCGGTGAGCATGCGCGTATTCGCGGTCGCTTCCGGCAACCGCAATTACACGGTGATGCCCGGCGCGTTGTCGCGCGTGGCGACGAAGGCGGCTGCGCGCATCGTCTCGATGCAGCGCGGCGGCGGCAGCAAGGACACCTGGGTGCTTGCCGACGGCGAGGCTGCCGTCGACACGCTGCGCCGGCGCGAACTGCGCGCCGCCGACATCGTTCGCCGCGACGATTTCCTGCCTTCGCGCCTGATCGAAAACCTGTTCTGGCTCGGCCGCTACTCCGAGCGCGGCGACGACTACACGCGCCTGCTGCGCGTCGTGCTGTCGCGCTACATCGACACGAGCGCGGCAACGAACTCGATTGCGTTCGAGGCCGCGCTCGCCGCCTGCCGCCGCGTGCACCTGATCGATGGCGAGGCCAAGCCCGTGCGCACGGCGCTCGTCGATGCGCTGACCGATGCCGCGGCGCCCTACAGCCTCGCCAGCGTGCTGAGCCGCCTGCTCTGGTCGGCCGGCCAGGTACGCGGCCGCCTGTCGAGCGAGAACTGGCGTGGGCTGCTCGAAGTGCAGCGCGAGGCGCAGTCGCTCGATCGCGAACGACTCGACTTCGGCAACGCGCTCGAACTGCTCAATCGTTTGCTGATGGAAGTCTCCGCGCTGTCGGGCTTCGCCCTCGACGACATGACCCGCGACGACGGCTGGCGCTTCCTCATGATCGGCCGACGCATCGAGCGCCTGCAGTTCCTCGCCGAGGTGCTCGCCTGCGCGCTTAGCCACGCGCCGCCGCCCGATGCGGCGACGCTGGAATGGCTGCTCGAGCTCGCCGATTCGACGATCACCTATCGCATGCGCTACCTGTCCGCGCCGCAGTTGATCCCGGTGCTCGACCTGATCGTCTGCGATCCGGCCAACCCGCATTCGCTGCATTTCCAGGTCTACGAACTGCACAAGCACCTGCGCCGCGTCGACGCCGCGTTCGGCAGTTCGAGCGCGGGCGAATTCGAACTGATGCGCGCGCAACTCGACGCCCTCGACCTGTCCGCGCTGGAGACCGCATTGTTCGGCGAAGATGGCCGCCACGACGCGATCGTCGGCATCGCCGCGCTGCTCGCCGACATCGCGACGCGCGCACGCAAGGCTTCGGACGCGATCACCTTCCATCATTTCACCCACGTCGCGGCCGCGAGCCGCGCGACCCTGTCCGCATGAGCGCGCGCTACGTCGTCCACCACGAAACCGAATACCGCTACGACAGCGTCGTTTCGGTTTCGCACCAGGCGCTGCACCTGACGCCGCACACGCTGCCACACCAGCGTTGCCATGGTCACCGCCTGCGCATCGAACCGGCACCGACGCATCAGGTCAACGAGCTCGACGGCTTCGGCAATCCGCTCACGCGCCTCGAAATCGATACGCCGCACCGCGAGCTGCTCGTCGCCGCGGAAATGGACATCGAAGTCGACACGCGCGACGCGGCGCCCGATCTCGACGACTCGCCGTCATGGGAAGACGCCGTCGCCGCGCTCGCCTACCGCGGCGGCCATGTGCCGACCGCAGCGGCGCTCGACGCGAACCGCTACCGCTTCGAATCGCCCTACGTGCGCTGGGACGCCGACGTCGCGCAGTTCGCGCGCGCGGACTTCGCGCCCGGCACGCCGCTGCTGCGCGCCTGCGCGCGGCTGATGCAACGCATCCATCGCGAATTCCGCTTCGATGCGGGCGCGACCCAGGTCGCCACGCCCGTTGCCGAAGTGCTCGAGAACCGCCACGGCGTCTGTCAGGACTTCGCCCACCTGATGATCGCCTGCCTGCGCTCGCTCGGCCTCGCCGCGCGCTACGTCTCGGGCTATCTGCTGACTACGCCCCCGCCCGGCCAGCCGCGTCTGATCGGCGCCGATGCCTCGCACGCCTGGGTGTCCGTGCACTGCCCGCATCACGGCTGGATCGACTTCGACCCGACCAACGACATGCGCCCCGGCGACAGCCACATCACGCTCGCCTGGGGCCGCGACTTCGGCGACGTCTCGCCGCTGCGCGGCATCATCCTCGGCGGCGGCGCGCATGAGCTCGATGTGCGCGTGACCGTGGTGCCGGTGGTGGAGCGAACGGCCGAGAAGCTCAGCTAGGCCGCTTTTCGCAGTTCAACACGCATCCCCATTGCAGTCGCGATGTTCAGAGCGCGTCCAGCGAAAACCTCGACAGGCGACCGCACAACAGATCGTTCATGCGCGGCTGAGTGATGCCGCAGCGCTCCGCGACTTCGCGCCGCCACCAGCCCTTGCGCTCGATCCATCGCTCGATGCGTTGCATGAACTCCGCACGCAGACGCAAATTCGCGGCCTGGTGCGGCGTATCCGCGATGGCGTCAAAAACACTCGCGCAGGTCCTGGAATTCATGGCGTCGTCTTCTTCATTCTCAGTTGCGCCAGACGCGCCTTGGCAAGGTCGACGTCGGCTTGCGCAGTACGCCGCGACTTGCGCTGCAGCGCGGTTGCATCACATTCGGCAACCGCGTTACGACCCAGCGTCCGGCGGCGCGACCGAAACGCGATATTCGACGGGGGCTTTTCCGGTCCAGCGTCGAAACGCCCGCCGAAAGTTCGCGGCATCATCGAAGCCGATCGCTGCCGCGATCGATTCCACGGGCAGCGCCGTATCGCGCAGGTACTTCATGGCCACTTGGCTGCGTACGTCGTCGCAGATCTCGCGGTAGCTGGTGCCCTCGGCGCTCAGTTTGCGCCGCACTTCGCGCTCGGACATTCCCAGTGCCGCCGCCATGTCCCCGATGGTCGGGGCGCGTCCGAAGTTCGTCACCATCGACTTGCCGATCCGCCCCGCCAACCCGGATTGCTCTTTCAGCTGTACGGCCAGCCTGGCGCAGGCCTCGCGCACGGATTCGTGCGCGATCAAATTGCCGAACTGCGGACGCGTATCCAGCCACGAGGCATCGAACACGAACAAGTTGCTCTGCTGCGAAAACAGAACCTCGGCAGCGAGCGACACGGCGACTTCCCGCATCGAGTCGCACGCCGGAAACGTCACGTACAGCCGTAACGGATTGAAGCTGGCGCCGGTCAGATCGCACCAGGCGCGCTGCAAGACCCCGAAATGCAATTCGATCAGGAAGCGGTACAGGCGCGCGTCGATCTCCAGATTCGAGAGCGGATCGACACCTATCGCAATTTCGCCCCCACGCCGCTGCGCCCACACGCGGACCAACGATGCCGCCAGACCCTGTTGCTCCACCGAGAACTGCAGCATCGTGCGCAAGTCCGGCGCACTCATCAGCGCGAAGCCGTACATGCCGAAATAGGTCAGGCGCGTACGCAAGCCGCAGCGGAACGCGAAATTCGCGATCACGTTCATGCCGGTGACGGCCTTGCACGCATGCAGCACATGTTGCCGCGAAATGCGGGTTTCCGGTGATTGCGCTTGTTCAAGGCTGAGCCCGGTAGCTTCCAGCACGGGCGCCGAGTCGATGCCGTCTTCGACCAGGACATCGTGCAGGAGTGCAATGGATGTCGCCGGATAGAGGCGCAGGTTCCATTGCACTGGCAATGTCATGCCGCTGCCTTGAGGCATTCGCAGTTCCTTCACCATGAACCCCACGCGTTTTGCCGTCGGCGGACCGCCGCCCGCGGCGACATTAACACGGTATGCGCGAGGGTCAACGCGCGGCGGGGCAGTCGATTCCGGCCAGATCGGCGGCCCTGCCTGCATCTTTCCAACCTTGTCGGCGCTGGCAGCGGCGCGCAGCCTCGGCGCTGCGGCCGATGGCCCTGTGCGTGGCCGCATCCCTGTCCTCACCGAAGGAGAATCCCGTGACCATTCGTACCATCGTCGCCGTGTTTCCCAACAGCAATTCCGCCTACACCGCCGCCAGCGCAATCCGTGCGCTCAGGAGTTCCGGGAAAATCGACTTCTCGCTCAAGGCCGGCGCCATGTTCCGCAAGGACGAGAAGGGCAACGTGATCCCGCTGGAGGAGAAGGAGCGCCCGTTGTGGGGCACGCTGGCCGGCGGCGTCGCCGGCGCATTGATTGGTTTTCTTGCGGGTCCCGCCGGCGCCGCGACAGGCGCCGCAGCAGGCGCGACCAGCGGCCTGGTCGCTGACGCCGTCGGCGCTTCCCTTGATGTCGATTTCGCCGAAAACGTCGCGACCTGGGTCAGACCGGGCGAAACCGCCGTAGTCGTGGAAGCAAACGAAGGCAATACCCGCCCTGTGGACGATGCTGTGCGGCTCAATGGCGGCCGCGTGTACCGCTCGGACAGCTGACATCGCGCCTGCCGCAAACGAATCCGCGTGCTTGGCGGGCCCATCTGCTGCTTGTACAGCGCTGGCAACGTTTCAAGTGGCGCAAAGTCATACCATCCGCTCGTATCAGGCCTATTGACCTTGATGCTGTCATGTCGAATATTTGTTCCCGCGGTCATCACGCAAGGAGAAGGACAATGAGAAGCAGATCCATCGGTTTGATCGCCAGTGCGACATTGGGCCTGGCGACATCGGCCGCGGCACAGTCCGTTTCATTGTCCCCGGCGACGATGCACCGCATCGGCACGATCGACGAGCGCTATCAATCCTACAACGTCGAAATGCTCGAGGTGACCGGCGGTCGCTTCTGGAAGCCGTACAAGGACATCGCGCCGGCGAAAACCGTCGGCCAGGGCGGAGCGGCAGCCGCGAGCGGCACCCCCGCCGGAATGAGCGCCGACCTCTACCAGTACCGCCCGCCGATCGATCTCGCCAACCGGCGCCTGCGTGCCATGGCGGCCGCGCTCGGTCCGGCCTATGTGCGCATCAGCGGCACCTGGGCCAACACGACGTATTTCGCCGACACCGACTCGCCGCCCAAGGACCCTCCCGCGGGCTATGGCGGCGTGCTTACCCGGCAGCAGTGGCTGGGGGCGATCGCCTTCTCGAACGCGGTCGATGCGCCGATCGTCACCTCGATGCCGGACGGCGTGGGCGCGCGCGGGCCGGATGGGGTTTGGCGTCCCGACCAGGCGCGTCGTTGGCTTGATTTCACCAAGGCGCATGGCGGCACGATCGCCGCGGCCGAATATTTCAACGAGCCCACCATGGCTGCGATGGGCGGCGCTCCCAAGGGCTACTCTGCAGCCGACTACGGGCGCGACCACAAGATATTCGTAGCCTTCATGCACAAGGAATTTCCGGGCGCGAAGATCCTGGCGCCCGGCTCGGTCGGCGAGTCGACCGCCGACTGGGGGGTCGCCAATGGTGGATACGGCGATCAGCCGCTGCTGCACGCAGCCGATCTCGCCGCCTACACCGGCGACGCGGACGCGTTCTCCTACCACCACTACGGAGCGGCATCGCAGCGCTGCGCGGCCATGGGGCATCAGACCAGCGCCGACCAGGCGCTGTCCGAGGACTGGCTCGGCCGCACCGATCAGACGCTGGCCTATTATCGCGGCGTGCGCGACAAGTTCATGCCGGGCAAGCCGTTCTGGAACACGGAGACGGCCGATGCGGCCTGCGGCGGCAATCCCTGGGCCGGCACGTTTCTCGACGATTTCCGCTACCTCGACCAGCTCGGCCGGCTCGCGCGCCAGGAGGTGGCCGTCGTCCTGCACAACACACTGGTCGCGAGCGACTATGGCCTGCTCGACGAAACCACCTTCGAGCCCAAGCCCAAGTATTGGGCGGCGCTGCTCTGGCGGCGGCTGATGGGCACCACGGTGCTCGACAGCGGCGTGCCGATCGCCGACGGCAGCCACGTCTACGCGCATTGCCTGCGCGGCGTACCCGGCGGCGTGGCGATCCTCGCGATCAACAACCGCCATGCACAACCGGTCGTGTTCGAACTGCCGGTGGCCGCAGAGCGTTACACCTTGTCGGCGACGTCGTTGCAGGCCGCTCGCGTCCGGCTCAACGGGCAGGAACTGAAACTCGGCCGCGATGACGCGCTTCCCGCGCTGCGGGGGGTGCGCACCGGCGCCGGCAAAGTGGAACTCGCGCCGGAAAGCATTGCCTTCCTCGCGCTGGCGCAGGCCGGAAACGCAAGCTGCCGCTAGAACGGGCCGGAACGCATCACCAGGTCCGGCATCCCTTTTCTCGTCACCAGGAGGACACCATGAACACTGCCGCCAAAAACGAATCGCCGCTGTTCCAGGACGCGCTGGATTTCGCCAAAGCCAACTGGTGGATGTTCCTGCTGGGTGGTGTCCTCTACATCCTGTTTGGCATCATGGCGCTGATGCGGCCGGTCGAAACGCTGCTCGCGTTGTCGGTGCTGTTTGCCTGCTTTGTCCTGGTGGACGGCATCGTCAACGTCATCCGTGCACTGGGGGCAAAAGGCGCCGATGGCCGCTGGTGGGTGTTCTTCGCCGGTCTGCTCAGCATCCTGGTCGGGCTCTTCGCGTTGCTCGGACCGGTGAGCACTGCGTTGCTGTTTGTCTTCGTGGTCGCTTACCAGGCCATCCTGTTCGGTGTGGCCACCTTCATGTTCGGCGTCAGCATTCGCAAGGCCGTCAGCGGCGAATGGGTGCTGTACGTGACCGGTATCCTCTCGGTCGTTTTCGGTCTGCTGCTGCTATTGGCGCCTGGCGTCGGCGGGTTGAGTCTGTCGCTGATGATCGGCGCATGGGCGCTGGCCATCGGCATCCTGCGCGTACTGTTCGCCTTCCGCGTGCGCAGTCTGGTGCGCAGCGCGAAGGCCTGAGGCTGCCACCGCGTCTGCCAGGACTTCGCCCACATGATGATCGCCTGCCTGCGCGCGCTCGGCCTCGCCGCGCGCTACGTCCCGGCTATCTCTTGACCACTCGCCAGCCGATGCGGGCAGCGCGCGCGAACATCCTCGTGGAATGGCAGGCTTGCGCGCGTCCACGCTGGCGCACACGGGCCGAACAGGCTTGCCCTGGCGTCTACTCCGACGCCACCGGCCGCAGCAGCGGGAACGGCTTTTTCGCGCCGTCGCGGCGCGTCCAGACGGCAACGTAGTCGACGACCATTGCATGGCCGGGTTCGGTAACGGGCGTCGGCGTGTGCACGCCGGCTTCGTTGCTGACGAAGTAGCCGCCGATCGCGACATTGAGCAGCAAAAAGAATCCGGAATGAGAGGTCATTCCGTCCCAGGCCGCAGCAGGCAGTCGGCTCTGGCTGATCGAGTGGAATTCGCGGCCGTCGAGATACCAGCGCAACTGTTCGGGCCGTTTGCTGCGATCCCATTCGAAACCATAGGTGTGGAATGCGGCGCGGCATTCGCGCGGCGCACAATCGGTGCGCCCGCTGATTCCCGAAGGCTCGTTGCACGGGCCGTTGGGATGGACGCCGCAATGCAGGGTGCCCCACACGGTGTTTATTCCGTTGATGTTTTCGAGGATGTCGATTTCACCGGCCTGCGGCCAATTGCGCACTGTGCGAAACGGACTGCCCAGGGCCCAGAACGCCGGCCAGTAGCCTTTTGCCGCAGCGTCGAAAACGTCCGGCAGGCGAATCCGCGCTTCGATGCGCAACATGCCGCTGGCAGGCGCGACAAAGTCGTCGCGCGCGGTGGAGATGCGCGCGGAGGTCCACTCGCCGGCGGCATCACGGCGCGGCGTGATCCGCAAATACCCCTTGCCGTCCACACTGAGATTGGATGGATTCGCGGTATAGGCCTCGACCTCGCCCGTACCCCAATTCCAGCCGGAAGGCATGCCGGGCTCGCCATGACCCAAATCGACCCTCCAGTCGACAGGCGATGGCGACGTTCCGGCCGTGCCGTTGAAGTCGTCGCCGAAACGCAAGGTCCAACCGGGCACCGCAAAAACCGATCCGTGGTGCGCGGCGTGGGCGGCTGGCGGCGAGAACGGCGCTTGCGCCATGATCAACAGGGATAGTCCAATCCGCCGCGCGTTCCGACCGCAAAAGCCTTCCATCCATCTCTCCCGGCGTTGCAACTGAGCGCTGCGCTCGCTGCATTCTATACATCATGCCGGCCCCTCCATGGAAACCCGATCAGAGTGGGTCAGAGTGCACTTTACGGGCGAAAGGCAAGGTATCGAATTCCAAGCCTTCCGAAAGCGCGTGGCCGGGACTGCTGTCCAGCTTGCATGTTCGGCAACTCCACTCCTACATCGCGTCGATATCCCCCAACGCAATGATGAGCCGCCGCGCGCGCTTGTCCGGCTTGGTCGGCGGCTTCGCGTAGCCCGTGCGTTCGAGGCGGCGGCGTTCGGCCGCTTCCAGGCGCGCGTTGCGGCTGGCTTCGGTTTCGCGGTAGAGCGACTGTGCCTGCGCCGCGGAGCCGCGCTGGTCGCCGAGCGCGGCGACCTCGATCTCGAAGCGTTCTTCGCCGCGCGCGACGGCGAGCCGGTCGCCGACGTGCACCGCCTTCGACGGTTTGCCGGCGGCCTGGTTCAACTCCACCTTGCCGCCTTCGATCGCCCTCTTCGCCAGCGCGCGCGTCTTGAAGAAGCGCGCGGCCCAGAGCCATAAGTCGAGGCGCACACCAGGTGCGTCCAAAGCGGTGGTAGCCGAAACGTTCGGCTTCATGGTCTGCCCTCCAGTTCCAGGCTGCGCGGCGCGGCGAGGCCGCCGTAGCGCTCGTCGAGACGCTGCAGGCGATCTTGCGCCTCCTGCTTCTTGCCTGCGGCGACCATCGTTTCGATGTCGTGCAGCTGTGCGTCGATCTCGCGCGTGCGCCGCTCACGGCACGCGGCAAGCCCGGCGTCGATCGTGCGCGGCGCCGACAGATCGGTCAGCGCACGATCGAGCGTGACCGCATCGATCAACTCATGGCCGCGGCCGCGCATTTCCTCGGTGCGCAAGTCGGTGATGCAGAGCTTGCGCGCCGATTCGCGGCTGTGCGCGTCCCTTGCCAGATTCTCATCGTCGCGGCTGCCGGTGGCGTAGACGAGACTCATGCCTTCCTCGAACTGGCGGAACAGGTCGGGCTTCGGCGGCGGCAACACCGCGCTGCCGAACGCATCGCTGCCGGCGTTGAGCAGCGCGCCGTGGAACACGTCGGGATACGCCAGCGCGATGCGCAAGGCGACGCGCGCGCCGCCGGACAATCCGCCGACATAGGTGCGCGCGGGATCGAGCGGATACGCCTTCGCCACGTTGGCGTAGCCGAGCATGGCCAGCGGAATCCGGCGCGAGTACACATTCTCGGCATTGCCCGAGCCGGCCGCCGTCACGACGATCATCGCGTGCTTGTCCAATACGGGCAGCCAGGCCGGGGGAATGGCCGCCGCGTCGAACGGCGAAATCCACACGAGCAGGCCGAACTTGCCCGAGGCCGGCGCGTCGGCGGGCACGTACATGGCGAAACGTTCGCGGGCGAGGTCGATGCCCTGCCCGTCCGTGCCCTGCCCCTTGCCGGCAAGCTCTTCGCGCAGGCGCCGCGCGAGCAGCGGGCGGAAGAGACGGTCGATCAATTCCGAGTTGCTGGTCAGCGCGGAGTACTGGTCGAATATGAGCTGCTTTTGTACCGCGGCCGGAACAGTTGCAACGCACACCATCGGAAACAGGAGCGCGAGCAGGCTGCTCGCGCGGATTCGGCCGCATGCGGGCAGGCGGGGGCGCGAAGGCGAAAAGCACGGGGAGTTCGATTCTTCCCGCGTTTCGACTTCGCGGAACTTCGTTCCACTATGCTCGACACGAACGGCTTCGAACTTGGGATGGATTCTGCGCACCATGGCATTATCGCGCCGGACACTTTCCGGGAAAACCCGCCGCGTTTGCCGTTCGTGCGAAGACGCGCAATCGCCCGGATTTCGCCCACGCGTCGCCACAATCCTCGTCCACGATCACGCCCTCGACTTCCTCCAAGAAGAAAAATCATGCCCACCTCGCTTCCGTTTGCCGCGCTGATCGCCGGCGCCTTCGCCCTCTCGACCGCCGCCGCGACCGATTCGCCCGATCCGTTGACCCGACCGATGCCCGGCAAGCCGGAGTGGACGCGCGCGCATGCGCCGATCCGCGTCTACGGCAACACCTGGTATGTCGGCAGCGAGGGCATCAGCGCCGTACTCGTGGACACGGGCGCAGGCCTGGTCCTGCTCGATGTCGGCCTGCCGCAATCGGCGCCGCTGGTCGAAGCGAACATCGCCAAGCTCGGCTTCAAGCTCAAGGACGTCAAATACGTGCTCAACTCGCACGCGCACTACGACCACGCCGGCGGCATCGCCGCGCTCGTGCGCGACAGCGGCGCGACCGCACTCGCGAGCCCGTCGGGCGCGAAGGCGCTGCGCGAGGGCCATGTCGTCGCCGACGACCCGCAGGCCTCCGATGTCGCGAACGCCACCTTCCCCGCCGCCGCGCGCGTGCGCGAGATCGCCGACGGCGAAGCCATGCGTCTCGGCACCACGGCGATCACCGCGCATTTCACGCCGGGGCACACGCCGGGCAGCACGACGTGGACCTGGAAGTCCTGCGAAAACGGCAAGTGCCTGGACGTGGTCTATTCCGACAGCCTTTCGGCCTTTGCCACGGGCGGGTTCCATTTCCTCGCGGACGCGACGCATGGCGATCTCACCGAATCGTTCCGCAAGAGCATCCGCACGGTCGCGAACCTGCCTTGCGACATCCTGATCTCGACGCACCCCGATGCCTCGGGCGCGGACGAGCGGCTGGCGAAACTGGCCATCCAGCGCGAGCCGAATCCGATGATCGACACCCAGGCCTGCAGGCGTTTCGCCGCAAACTACGAGAAGATGCTCGACAAGCGCATCGCGGAAGAAACGAAGGCGGTGCAAGCGCACTGATCGCGCGCGTCGTCGCTCAGGACCTGGGCGCGAATCCGTCCGGCACCGGAATGCTCGCGAACGCGCGCTTGAGGCCTTCGTTCCACAGCGTGCCGAGTTCGCGGAAATACGGATCGGTGTCCTCGATGCGGTGCTGGCCGCCCGCATCGAGGCTGCCGGCCGGATAGACGAGCAAGTCGATCGGCAGGCCGACCGAGATGTTCGAGCGCATCGTCGAGTCGAACGAAACCAGAGTCAGCTTGATCGCATCGGCAAGAGACAGTGACGGCGAGATCACGCGGTCGATCACCGGCTTGCCGTACTTGATCTCGCCGTTCTGGAAGAAGGGCGCTTCGCCCGAGCATTCGATGAAATTGCCTTCGGCGTAGATCAGGAAAAGGCGCGGCGCCTCGCCGGCGATCTGGCCGCCGACGATGAAGCTCGCCGAGGAATCGATGTTCTGCGCGCGCAGGTATTCGCCCTCGCGCTGGCGCACCTCGCGCAGCGTGTTGCCGATCAGCTCGGCGGCGTCGTAGAGCGATGTCACCGAATTGATGTTCGGCGCGTCAGGTGATTCCTTCGCGGTGCGCTCGATCTGGTTGATCGCATTCTGCGTGATCGACAGGTTGCCGGCCGACAGCGCGACGATGACGCGATCGCCCCGCTTTGCGAACACGTGCATCTTGTCGACGCGGGAGATGTTGTCCACGCCCGCGTTGGTGCGCGTGTCGGAGGCGAACACCATGCCGGCGTCGAGCTTCATCGCAACGCAATAGGTCATCGAAAGGCAAATCGGGAATCGGGGCGCGAAGTTTAGCAGCGCCACGAGAACGTAGGGGTTCGATTCATCGAACCCTGCTCCACGATATCCAGGAAGTCCGAGCAGGACGCGATGAATCGCGCCCCTACATGACGACTTCCGGGGTGAGCAGGAAATGCCGGTTGATCTGCTGGGCCAGCGCGAACAGGCGGGTCATCACGCGCTGCAGCCAGGCTTCCATGCCCTGCGCGAGCACGTCGTCGATGCAGCCGTAGCGCGTCTCCGCCATCAGCGCGCCGGCCTGGCGTACGACCTCGTGGTTGCCAGGCCCGGCGAGGGCGATCAGGGTCTTGTGCACGACCTCGGTACACGTTGCGAGCGAGCGCGGCGAATCGTGGTTGAGGATCATGAGCTCGGCCACGCGCTCGGGCGAGATCGTCTCGCGATAATGGCGACGGTAGGTTTCCATCGCCGACAGCGCGTGCAGCAACGCGCTCCACTGGTAGTAGCCGACCGCCGAACGCGCGTCGCCCGCCTCGGCGGTCGACGGCCCCGAATACTTCACGTCCATCAGGCGCACGCCCCAGTCGGCGCGTTCGAGGAAGGTGCCGAGCTGCAGGTAGTGGTAGGCCGCGTCTCGCCCCATCGTGCCGACGGTCATGCCGCGGAACGAGGCCGAGCGCGTCTTCACCCATTCGACGAAACGCGACACGCCCTCGTCCTCGAAGCGCTCGGCGCTGAGCTTGCGCATCTCCAGCCACGAGGTGTTGAGGTCCTCGTACATTTCCAGCGTGATCGCGCCGCGCTGCGCGCGCGCCGACTCGCGCGCGGCGCGGATGCAGGAGTAGATCGACGACGGGTTGTCCGCATCCAGGCACAGATAGCGCAGCACCTTCGGCGCGACGATCGGGCCGTTGCGGCGCGAGTACTCCTGCACTAGGCCGAGCGCGTCGAGCGCGCGCCGCCAGCTGCCCACGTCATGGCGCCACGGATCGAGGCGCTCGGGCAACAGCGCGATGCGATGGGCCACGTCGATCAGGCGCGCGGTGTTCTCGGCGCGCTCGATGTGGCGCGAGGTCCAGTACAGGTCGTTGGCGGTTCTGCAAAGCATGTTTTCCGCTTCCTTCTTTTGACGTCATTCCCGCTTTTGCGGGAATGACGTCACTCGTGATTCTCTACCCCTCCAGAACCCAGGTGTCCTTCGTGCCGCCGCCCTGCGAGGAATTGACGACCAGCGAGCCTTCGGCCAGCGCCACGCGCGTCAGGCCGCCGGGCACGATATGGATCTCCTTGCCGCTGAGCACGTAGGGGCGGAAATCCACGTGCCGCGGCGCGAGCCCGCTGGCGACGTAGGTCGGGCACGAGGACAGCGCCAGCGTCGGCTGGGCGATGTACTTGGCCGGCTCTTTGATGATGCGCTCGCGGAACGCGGCGATCTGCTCGCGCGTCGACGCCGGCCCGACCAGCATGCCGTAGCCGCCGGCGCCGTGGACTTCCTTGACGACCAGCTCGGACAGATGGTCGAGCGCGTAGGCGAGGTCGTCGCGCTCGCGTAATTTATACGTTTGTACATTGTATAAAATGGGTTCTTCGCCGAGGTAGAAGCGGATCATCTCGGGCACGTACGGATACACCGACTTGTCGTCGGCGATGCCCGCACCGATTGCGTTCGCGAGCGTCACGCGGCCGGCCTTGTAGGCGGCGAAGATGCCCGGCACGCCGAGCATCGAGTCCGGGTTGAACACGGTCGGATCGAGGAAATCGTCGTTGATGCGACGGTAGATCACGTGCACGCGCTGCGGGCCCTGCGTGGTGCGCATGTAGACCGTGTCGTCGCGCACGAACAGATCCTGGCCTTCGACCAGCTCGACGCCCATCTGCTGGGCTAAGAAGGCGTGCTCGAAATACGCGGAATTGTGGAAGCCCGGCGTGAGCACGGCCACGGCCGGCGCGTCCACGCCTTCGGGCGCGACCGAGCGCAGCACGTCGTGCAGGCGGTCGGGATAGTGCTCCACGGGCGCGATCGCGTGCATCGCGAACAGCTCGGGGAACAGGCGCATCATCATGCGCCGGTTCTCGATCATGTAGGACACGCCCGAGGGCACGCGCAGGTTGTCCTCGAGCACGTAGTACTCGCCGGCGCCGGCGCGCACGATGTCGACGCCGGAGATGTGCGAGTAGATGCCGCCTGGCACATCCATGCCGCGCATGACCGGCTTGTACTCGGCATTGTTGAGGATCAGGTCGCTCGGCACCTTGCCCGCAGCGAGGATTTCCTGGGCGTGGTAGACGTCGTGCAGGAACAGGTTCAGCGCCTTGACGCGCTGGCGCAGGCCGGCGTCGAGCATGCGCCATTCGTCGCGCGGGATGATGCGCGGCACGATGTCGAACGGGATCAGGCGCTCGGCGCCTTCCTTCTCGCCGTACACCGCGAAGGTGATGCCGACGCGGTGGAACAGCACTTCGGCCTCGCGCCGCTTCTGTTCGAGCCGTTCGGGCGGCGTGGCCTTCAGCCAACGGTCGAAGCCACCGTAGTGCGCTCGCGCCGCACCGTCGATATCGAGCATTTCGTCGTAGCTGACCGGCATGCATTTGCCTGCTGTGCGAAGAAACCCTGCCTTGCTCCTCCCCGGCACCGCCGCGAGGGAACATCTCGTTTCCTGCACTGCAACAAACTATTTGCCGTTCGTCAAGCGGCGCGTGCACGCCAATGCCGACTCGCCCTCGTGCGACAATGCAGGGGCATGGATCAACCCGGCACACCCAACCTTGGCGTTTCCTCCGCCGAGTCCGCGCCCGCCCTGGACGCCCGCGCCAAGCGCACCCTGCTCTGGTTGATCGCGTTCTCGTTCTTCATGCAGATGCTCGACTCGACGATCGTCAACACGGCGGCGCCGAGCATCGCCGCCGCACTCGCGGTCACGCCGCTGTCGATCAAGACCGCGCTGATCAGCTACACGTTGAGCCTCGCCGTTTTCATCCCGCTGAGTTCGTGGCTGGCCGACCGCTATGGCACGCGGCGCGTGTTCTGGGCGGCGATCGCGATCTTCACCGCCAGCTCGCTCGCCTGCGGCCTCGCGCAGAACCTGACCATGCTCGTCGCCGCGCGCGTCGTGCAGGGCTTCGGCGGCGCGATGATGATGCCGGTCGGTCGCCTGGCGATACTGCGCAGTTTTCCCAAGAACGAATTCGTCGGCGCGATGGCGTTCGCCACGATCCCGGGCCTGATCGGCCCGGCGATCGGGCCCTTTCTCGGCGGCGTGTTCTCGACTTGGCTGTCCTGGCGCATGATTTTCTTCGTCAACCTGCCGTTCGGCCTCGTCGGCTTGTGGATGACGCGACGGCACATGCCCGACTACCGCGCGGCCTCGACCACGCCGCTCGACCTCGCCGGCTTCATCCTGTTCGGTCTCGGCACCGGCGGCCTGTCGTGGGCGCTGGAACAGGTGATCGAAGCGCGCTACGCGCAGACTGTGCTGATCGGCCTGCCCGCGATCGCCCTGCTCGTCTTCTATGCGTGGCGCAGCCTGCGCATCGCGCATCCGATCGTGGACCTGCACCTGCTGCGCGTGCCGAGCTTCCGCATCGGCATCAACGGCAGCTTCACCACGCGCCTCGGCGTCGGCGGCGTCTACTTCCTGCTCACCCTGCTGTTCCAGGTCGGCTTCGGCCATTCGCCCGTGGTCGCCGGCCTGCTGCAGACGCCGCAGGCGATCGCGATGCTGTCGACGCGCTTCTTCGTCGCCTCGATCATCCGCCACTTCGGCTACCGACGCGTGCTCGTCGTCAACACCGCGCTCGCCGGCCTGATGATCCTCTCCTTCGCCACGTTCGACGCGAACACGCCGGTCTGGCGCCTGTGCACCCAGGTGTTCCTGTTCGGCATGGTCATGTCGATCCAGTACACCGCGGTCAACACGCTCGGCTTCGTCGACCTCGCGCCGGCGCAGGCGAGCATGGGCTCGGCGATGTCGAGCACGGCGCAGAACCTGTCGATCAGTTTCGGCATCGCCTTCGGCTCGCTGTTGATGGCGGTCTTCCTGCCCACCGGCGCGGCAGGCGGCGAGGCCTATGTCGGCGCATTCCACGCGACCGTGATCGTCCTCGGCATCGTCACGATGCTGTCGTCGGCGGTGTTCTGGCGTGTGCCACGCTCCGCCGCGGCGTGAACGCGATCAAAGTCGGCCTGACGCCTGACGCCAGGCCGCACGGTTGCTCTAGGGACGCAGCCAGTGGGACAGGGCTGGATAGACAGGAAGGCCTTGCCGTTGCGCTTCGGGTCCCACGTTGGTCATGCCGGCCTGAGATAAACCGAAAGAACCCGGGTACACGCCGAGCATGAAGGTGTTGATGAGGCCCGGCGAGGCTCCGCGGTAGCCACCAGAATGAAAGAGGACTGACGGATCCAGCCTGAGGTGATGGAGAGCCGCGAATGCCCACGCCGTGGCCTCGACTTCCGAGGCGTGGGGAATATCGGAAGGGATCTCGACGCCATCGTTCAGGGTGGGGCGGAGGGCAGCCGGCGCGATGGCGATGTGGCCAGCCTCGTGAAGAAGGTCACCGGGCCACCTGAGTTGGGCGGGGTCGTACACGAGCGCACCGCTTGAGATGCGAACACCGGGCAGGAACGAAGAGGACGGAACGGCCCCCTGGATTGTGCAGATACCAACGCCGTTGAGGAACGTGACGATGCGCTCGAGGACGTTCATGGACAGATTGCGAGGTACGCGTGCAAAGCGAGGGTCGGCGTAGATCTTTCCCGCGGCTTCACAGATGCCCTGCGCGCCAGCGACACTACATCGAAACCCTGCCGCTGATTCTCGCATTGGCCGCGTTCGTATGCCTGCCGCCGGGCCAGCCCGACGAGAGAAGCGGCAGAACCCAAGCGATTTTCGTCGCTCACAACCATGCGTAAACTGCGTCGAACCATGGATGCCAAGGCGCGCGACAGTTTGTCGATGAAATGGATGTGGAGATGCATCAACGCAACTGACTGTCCTTGCTGCCGCGCCGGTTGTAGCCGCTGAAGGCTTTTTCTTCCTCGTCGTGCACGGACTGGCAGGCGATGCACAGGCGCACGCCGGGCACGGCTTTGCGCCGGGCCTCGGGAATCGGCGCGTCGCACTCCTCGCAACGCTTCAGCCCGGGCCCGCGCGGCGCGCGGCTGCGTGCGCGCTTGATCGCGTCCGCCACCGTCGCGTCGATCTGGTCCTGCACGGCACCATCGCCGGCCCAACCCGTTGCCATTGCCTACTCCTGCACCGCCTGCTGTGCGGCATCGAGGAAATAAGGTTCCACCTTGCCGCTGAATTTCAAGGTCATCGGCCGGCCGCGGCGGTCGAGCGCGCGCGGCACGGCCATGCGCACCCAGCCCTCGCTGACGCAGTATTCCTCGACGGTAGTCTTCTCTTCGCCGTTGAAGCGGATGCCGATGCCCCGCGAGAGCACGGCCTCGTCGTAGAACTTGCTGCGCGGGTCGTTGGAAAGGTGGTCGGGAGGCGTGTCGGACATGGGATTGGGCAATGATCGGTTGCAGGAAGAATCGCCATGATAAACACGTCAAGAGAAGTGCGCGAGAGTCGCCGCCGCATCCGCCGCGACGATGTCGTGCTCCCAGTCCTCCATCAGCGCGATCAGCGCAAGCTTTTCGAATTCGGGCGCGAAGCGTTGCACGATCGGCTCGGGGTCGTGCACGCGCTTGCCGTCGACGATCAGGCCGAAATGGACGTTGCCGTTGTACGAGAGGATCGACAGGCCCATGCCGATCGAGCCCGACTGCGGCACCCAGAACATGATCTCGTCGATCCTGCAGCCGGCGAGGTAGAGCGGCATCTGCGGGCCCGGCACGTTGGTCGCCACTGTCGAGGCCTTGCGCGAGAACAGTTCGAGCGCGACGCGCTGGATCGCCGCAGGCGCCATGCCGACGGCCGAGAGCAGGCCAAAGGTCAGCGCGGCCTGCTTCGACTTCTTCAGCTCGCGCATGCTCGCGGCGACGCGCTCGAGGCGGCGCAGCGGGTTCGCCTCGCCGATCGGCAGGTCGAGGAAGACGAGGCCGAAGTGGTTGCCGAGTTTCTTCGCGTGTTCGAGCGGACGCAGGTTGACCGGCACGGTCGCGCGAATCGTCAAACCGTCGACCTCTTCGCCGACGTCGCGCAAGTGCGCGCGCAGCGCACCCGCGGCGCTGGCAAGCAGCACGTCGTTGACCGTGCAGCCCAGCGCCTTGCCGACGATCTTCACTTCCTCGAGCGGCATCGGCTCGGCCCAGGCGACGCGCTTGGATTGGCCAAGCTCACCCTTGAACGCGGTAGCCGGATCGTCGGCCAGGGTCAACGCGATGGCGAGTTCGCGCGCGATTTCGCCGCCGTCCTTCGCCAGCGCGGCGGCGAGCTCGGGATTCGCGATGAGTTCGCCGGCCTTGTCGAGCGCCTTCTCGCCTAGCGCGAGTGCCTGCGACAGGCCCGCGCCGGCCGGTTCGAGCAGGCGCTGCAGCACGCCGCCCTGATCCTTCTTCAGCCAGACCTTGGCCAGTTCCTTGTGCTGCTTCGGCTTCAGACTCGCGTCGGTCAGCGACAGCAGTACCTGCACGAGCGCCATGCCGTCCGCGTAGCAGTGATGGATGCGCGCGATCAGCGCGCTGCCAGCGCGCTTGCCGTCCGCCGCGTAATTGTCGATGAGATGGAACTGCCACAGCGGCTTGGCGTGGTTGAGCGGCGTCGAGGCGAGCTCGCTGACGAATTTCTCCAGCTCGATCTTGCCGGCCTTGCCGGGCAGCGCGGCGATGCGCACGTGCCAGTCGATATCGAAATCGGCATCGGTCTCCCAATACGCCGAACTGACCGAATCGACCGCTTTCTGACGGAAGCGCCGATAAGCGAGGAAGCGCTCTTCCATCAGATGCTTGAGCTGGCCGGGATCGAGGCGCTCGGCGAAGATCATCACGCCGGTGATCATCATCAGATTGGTCGGGCTTTCCATGCGCAGCCAGGCCGTGTCGACCTTGGACATGGCTTCGCGCGCCTTGCGTAACGCTGCCGGCATTGCCTCTCCCCATTCATTTTTTTCTCGCATCCGTGCAAGCGGGATCGAAAAGCGGGCTTCCTGCCCGCACTCTTCAATAATATTCTCTGCGTAGCTTCCGGCCTTGTCGGGGAAAAGGCAACCACCATGCAGCACGGCCACGACATCCTGCTCAGCCTGTTCGCCATCTTCGTCGCGGCGCAGGTCGGCGGCTGGCTGGCGCGCGCGATCAGGCTGCCCGGCGTGGTCGGCGAAATCGTCGCGGGCTGCGTGATCGGACCGTCGGCACTCGGCTGGATCGCGCCGTCCGAGCCGCTCGAGGTGTTGTCCGAGATCGGCGTCGTCCTGCTGCTGTTCGCGGTCGGCCTGGAAACGCGCATCGAGGAGATGCAGCGCGTCGGCCGCAGCGCGTTCCTGGTCGGACTGTTCGGCGTGATCGTGCCGTTCGGGCTCGGCTCGCTGTGGGCGCACGGCGCGGGCTACGACTGGGCGAAGTCGCTGTTCGTCGCCGCGGCGTTCGTGGCGACCTCGGCGGGAATCACGGCACGCGTGTTGCAGGAACTCGGCGTGCTCCAGCGCGAGGAGGCGCGCGTGATCCTCGGCGCGGCGGTCATCGACGACATCCTCGCGATGCTGCTGCTCGGCATCGTCACCGCGCTGCAGGCCGGCGAGAACGTGCAGATCGGCAAGCTCGCGATCGTGCTCGCCGAGGCGATCGGCTTCGTCGTCGTGATCGGCCTGTTCGGCACGCGCCTCGCGCGACGTGCGGCGGCGACGCTCGGCGCGCGCGAAATCGATCTGCTGCCCGCGGCGCTGGCGTTGTGCCTCGGCCTCGCCTTCCTGTCGACGCAATTCGGTCTGGCCGCGATCATCGGCGCCTTCCTCGCCGGCATGGTCGCCTCGGAGACGCCGCAGCGCGAAAAACTCGAACACGACACCAGGCCGCTGCTGATGCTGATGACGCCGTTCTTCTTCGTGCTGACCGGCGCGAAGATCGAACTGGCCCAGCTCGCTTCCGCCGATGCGCTGTTGACGCTCGCGCTGATCACCGCGATCGCGCTGGTTTCGAAACTGCTCGGCGGCGGCCTCGGCGCGCTCGCGCTCGGCCGGCGCGGCGCGCTCATCGTCGGCGTCGGCATGATGCCGCGCGGCGAAGTCGGCGTCGTCATCGCCAGCCTCGGCCTCGCCGCGGGCGTGTTCTCGCCGCGCACCTACGCGCTGATCGTGGCGATGTCGCTGCTCACCTCGATCGTCACTCCGCCGCTGCTCGCACTGCTGTTCAAGCGTGGGCGCGCTGCGCCCTGAAGCGCGCCAACGCGACCAGCAGCGCTGCGACTGCGATGAAACCGGCGAGGATCGCGAGCGCGTTGGCGAGCACGCGTGCGATGCCGAGCTCCGGTACGTCGACGAACGGATACGGATAGAAGCCGTCAACCGCGCCGCGCGCCATCGCATAGGCGAAATAGGCGATCGGATAGCACATCCAGCGCAGGATCGCGGCGTAACGTAACGGCTGCGCCGAGGCGGACAGCCACCACCAGCCGAGAAACAGCGGCGGCGTGAGGTCGTGCAGCGTGATATCGGCGAGCAGTTGCAGGCCGTGAGGATTCCAGAAATTGCGCAGAAGCAGGTTGTAAGCGATGCCGACGAGGACGATGCTCGCAGCGATGCCGGTGACGATGTCCGGCCGGGTCAAGACGCTGGAGGATTTACGCGACGCCGCCGTCGCGAGCGCCGCAGCGGCGAGCAGATTGGTCAGGATCGTGAAGAAGGCGAAGTACATCCACACGGCATGCCATACGCCTTTGCCGTTTGCGCGGGAAAGCTCGATCGACAGCCAGAACTGCAACAGCAACGCGAACCAGGCCGTCGCCGCCGCGACGCGCGCATACCAGAGCCGGAAATCGTTGCGTTGCGGTGTCGGCATGGCGAAATTCTACGGGATGCTGGCAATGCCGGCTAACCCAGTTGTCTGCATGGAGCTCAACAGGCAAAATGATTGTGCTCAAAGGGGGAATCGATGGAACTGGCGCGTAGAGGAATCAAAATCCTGATTGTTGCCATGCTGATTGCCGTCGTCGTTCTCGGGGTTCTGTCGTATCAGAGCCAGAGAAAAAGAAGGGAGGCAGAGCAGGCTCAGGCAGTTCAAGAAGCCGCGAAAGCACAGCGCGAACATTCGCAGAGGATTTTCGATGCGGACACTGCTGCTAAGGGCGCGGCTTTGGAGTATGGAGAGGCGGCTGCGAATGAGCAGTTAGTGCAGAAGGAAGCAAGGGAATATGCGGACTGGGCTGCGAAGCTAAAGGACTCCTTCGATATCGTCACTCGGACCAGTCGAATTTCCTTAGCTCAACCCATGATGGCATTGCAAAGCCAAATTCGCGAATTCGAAAAGATAAAATATCAGTCATGCATCGAAGAAGCCCGTCAACATCTCAGCATAGCTGTTGATTCATTCTACAAGGGCATGTTGGACTTCATGTCCAAATCTGAAAACCCGTTCCCCGAATCGGTGTTCAGTGCGGAGACCGATGCTGCCAAAAATGCCGCTGTCCAGTGCCGAACACAATCTGCCGAGCGCTTGGCTATAGCAACGGATAAACGCGATAAAACCGTTCAGGCGCTGCAACAAGCCAAGTAGGCTCTCGGGGGCTTGAGTATGTCATTGAGCGGACTTTCGGTGTTTTTTCGGATGCATCATCCTTGCGAGATTTCCGCAAGCTTCGCGATCGCCGCACGGGCAAGCTCGTTGAGCCCAGCGCCACCATGCTCCGCGTAATGCGCCACGATTTTCCTGCGCATGCGCGGCTCCCAGAAACGCGTGATGTGGTTGACGATGCCGTCGATCGCGAGCCCGCGATCCGCCTCGGAATGGAAATAGTCGGCGATGTCGTTCGCCATCTTGACGAGCGCCGCCGAGCTGTCGTGTCCTTGCATCGTCATGCGCCATGTCCCTCGCGAGGTTTGCCGGCGCGTTCCGCCGCGCCGGATACCGTCGCCGCGTCCGCGATCAATCGCTGGCCGTTGGCGTAGATCCCGTAGCCGTCCGCGCGGGCAAAGCCGACGAGCGTGACGTTCGCCTCGCGCGCCAGCGCGATCGCCAGCGCGGTCGGCGCCGAGATCGCGACGAGGAAGCCGATGCCGGCCGTCGCCGCCTTCATCACGAGTTCGTAGCTCGCGCGGCTGGTGACGAGGAGAAAACCCGCATGCGGATCGACCGCGGCGCGCTGCATCGCGCCGATCAGCTTGTCGAGCGCGTTGTGGCGGCCGACGTCTTCGCGCAGCAGCGGCACGCTGCCGTCGAGAGCAGACCATGCCGCCGCATGCACCGCGCCGGTGGCCGCGTTGACGACCTGCAGTTTCTGCATTTCGGCGAGTGCGCGCCGCAACGCGTATTCGTTTACCTCGGGAACGCCGGTCACCGCGGCCGGATGACGCACGGCTGCGTCCAGCGTCTGCGCGCCGCAGAGTCCGCAGCCCGTGCGCCCGGTCAGCTCGCGCACGCGATCCTCGAGCACGGCGGCTTTCGCGTGCGGAATTCCGATGCGCAATTCGATGCCGGCCAAGGCCTCGACGATTGCCACGCTCTCGAATTGCGCCGCGCCGTCGATGATGCCCTCGCTCAGCGAAAAGCCGAGGGCGAAGTCGTCCAGATCGGACGGCGTCGCCATCATCACCGCATGTGGGCGATCGTTGTAGACGAAGGCGACCGGAATTTCCTCGGCGATCGCATCGCGCAGGCGCGCGACGACGCCAGCGCGGTGACGCTCGACTTCGCGCGCGACGGCGCCTTTGGGGAGCCGATCTTCGGAGATGACTTTCAAACCGCGATACCCTTTGCTTCCCTTCTCCCGCCGGGAGAAGGTGGCGCGGCAGCGCCAGATGAGGGAAGAGCGTCTCCAGTTCCGAACTCGATCGAAGGCGGCAAGGCTCTTCCCTCATCCGCCCCTTCGGGGCACCTTCTCCCGGCGGGAGAAGGAAAGCGACCGCTACTTCAGCGCCACCGCCTCCCGCAGCAACTCCTGCTGCTTCTCGCTAAAGGCGCGATAGCGCTGCTGCCATTGCGAAGGCTGGCTCACGCGCAGGATCTGCACCGCGGTCACCTTGTATTCGGGGCAGTTCGTCGCCCAGTCGGAGTTGTCGGTCGTGATCACGTTCGCGCCCGAGAACGGGAAATGGAACGTCGTGTAGACGACGCCAGACTGCATGCGCGAGCTGATCGTCGCGCGCAGCACGGTCTGGCCCGCGCGGCTCTCGATGCCGATCCAGTCGCCCTCGGCGATGCCGCGGTCCTCGGCGTCCTGCGGGTGGATCTCGAGGCGATCCTCGCCGTGCCAGCGGATGTTCTCGGTGCGCCGCGTCTGCGCGCCGACGTTGTACTGCGACAGGATGCGGCCCGTGGTCAGGATCAGCGGATACTTCGCGTTGACCTTCTCCGCGGTCGGCACGTATTCGGTCAGCATGAAGCGGCCCTTGCCGCGCACGAATTCGCCGACGTGCATCGTAGGCGTGCCGAGCGGCGCCTGTGCGTTGCACGGCCACTGGATGCTGCCGAGTTCGTCGAGCTTCCCGAAGCTGACGCCGGCGAAGGTCGGCGTGAGCCGCGCGATCTCGTCCATGATCTCGGCCGGGTGCGCATAGTGCATCGGATAACCCATCGCGTTCGCCAGCAGTTGGGTGATCTCCCAGTCGGCGTAACCGTTCCTGGGCCGCATGACCTGGCGCACGCGCGAGATGCGGCGCTCGGCATTGGTGAACGTGCCGTCCTTTTCGAGGAACGTCGAACCGGGCAGGAACACGTGCGCGAACTTCGCCGTCTCGTTGAGGAACAGGTCCTGCACGACGACGCATTCCATCGCGGTCAGCGACGCGGTCACGTGCTGCGTGTTCGGATCGGATTGGGCGATGTCCTCGCCTTCGATGTAGATGCCCTTGAACTCGCCGTCGAGCGCCGCCTCGAACATGTTCGGGATGCGCAGACCGGGTTCGTTGCGCAGCGGCACGCCCCAGGCCTGCTCGAAGCTCGCGCGCACGGCATCGTCGCCGACGTGACGATAGCCGGGGAACTCGTGCGGGAACGAGCCCATGTCGCAGGAGCCCTGCACGTTGTTCTGGCCGCGTAGCGGATTGACGCCGACGCCCTCGCGGCCGATGTTGCCGGTCGCCATCGCGAGGTTGGCGATGGCCATGACCGCGGTCGAGCCCTGCGAATGCTCGGTCACGCCGAGGCCATAGTAGATCGCCGCGTTGCCGCCCGTCGCGTACAGGCGCGCGGCCGCGCGCACGGCGCGCGCGGGCACGCCGGTCACGCTTTCCATCGCCTCGGGCGAGTTGCGTTCTTCGGCGACGAAGGCGCGCCATTTTTCGAATGCTTCCCGCTCGCAGCGCGCGTGCACGAACGCTTCGTCGACGAGCCCTTCGTCCACGATCGCATGCGCGAGCGAGGTCAGCAGCGCAACGTTCGTCCCCGGGCGCAGTTGCAGGTGCCAGTCGGCTTGAACGTGCGGGGTGCGCACGATGTCGATGCGGCGCGGATCGACGACGATCAGCTTCGCGGGCGGTCTTCCATTTTGTTCACGGCGCAGGCGCCGCTTCATTTGCGAGGCGAACACCGGATGGCCGTCGGTCGGGTTCGCGCCGATCACCATGATGACGTCGGCCTGCAGGACCGAATCGAAATCCTGCGTGCCGGCCGACTCGCCGAGCGTCGCCTTCAATCCATAGCCGGTCGGCGAGTGGCAGACGCGCGCGCAGGTATCGACGTTGTTGTTGCCGAAACCGGCGCGCACGAGCTTTTGCACGAGGTAGGTCTCCTCGTTCGTGCAGCGGCTCGAGGTGATGCCGCCGATCGAGTCGCGGCCGTACTTCGCCTGGATGCGCCTGAACTCGCGCGCCGCATGCGCGATCGCCTCCGCCCACGGCACTTCGCGCCACGGTTCGGAAATCTTCGCGCGGATCATCGGCTTGAGGATGCGGTCCTTGTGCGTCGCGTAGCCGATCGCGAAGCGGCCCTTGACGCAGGAATGGCCGTGGTTGGCGCGGCCGTCCTTGTTCGGCACCATGCGGATCAAATCTTCACCGCGCATCTCGGCGCGGAACGAGCAGCCGACGCCGCAGTAGGCGCAGGTCGTCACCGCGCTGGTCTGCGCCGGGCCTTTCGCGAGCAGCGACTTCTCGCTCAGCGCCGTGGTCGGGCACGCCTGCACGCAGGCGCCGCAGGAGACGCATTCGGAGTCCATGAACCCGTCGTCCTGGCTCGCCACCACGCGCGAAGCGAAGCCGCGCCCTTCGATCGTCAGCGCCAGCGTGCCCTGCTGCTCGTCGCAGGCGCGTACGCAGCGCGAGCAGACGATGCAGGCGGCGGGATCGAAGGTGAAATACGGATTCGACTCGTCTTTCGCGGCCTGGCGATGATTCTTTCCATCAAACCCGTAGCGCACCTCGGTCACGCCGATCGCATCGACCATCTCGCGCATCTCGGTCGGCAGCGCGTCGTTGCCGGCCGCGTAGTCGGACAGATACAGCTCCATCACGCCATGACGGATCTTCTGCAGTTGCGCCGCCTGCGTCGCGACCCTCATTCCCGCCTCGACCGGCGTCGTGCACGAGGCCGGAAACCCTTTGCGCCCCTCGATCTGCACGAGGCAGAGCCGGCACGAGCCGAACGCATCGAGCAGTTCGGTCGCGCACAGCTTCGGAATCGGGATGCCGGCTTCGCCCGCCGCGCGCAGCACCGACGTGCCGGCCGGCACCGTCACCTCGCGCCCGTCGATCGTCAGCGTCACCTGCTGCGCGGCCTTGGACCTGGGTGTACCGAAATCGAGTTCGACGATGGAAAGCATGCTGCGCCTCCTTTCAAGCCGTGCCGGTGCGCGGCTCGAAATCTTCCGCGAAATATTTCAGCGCGCTGACCACCGGGTCCGGCGTCAGCCCGCCGAGCGCGCACAGCGAACCGTGGCGCATCGTGTTGCACAGATCGTCGAGCAGCGCGAGGTTCTTTCCGCGCTCGATGTTCGCCTTGATGCGATCGATGACCTCGACACCTCGCGTGGACCCAACCCTGCAGGGCGTGCACTTGCCGCAGGACTCGACCGCGCAGAATTCCATCGCGTAGCGCGCCTGTTCGAGCATGTCGACGCTGTCGTCGAAGGCGACGATGCCGCCGTGGCCGAGCATCGCGCCGACCGCGGCGAAGGCTTCGTAGTCGACCACCGTGTCGAATTGCGATTCGGGCAAGTAGGCGCCGAGCGGGCCGCCGACCTGCACCGCGCGGATCGGCCGGCCGCTCAGCGAACCGCCGCCGTAGTCGTAGAGCAATTCGCGCAGGGTCACACCGAACGCCTTTTCGATCAGGCCCGTGTGCCGGAGGTTGCCCGCGAGTTGGATTGGCAAGGTGCCGCGCGAGCGGCCAACGCCGTAATCGCGGTAGAACGGCGCGCCGCGGTCGAGGATGATCGGCACCGAGGCGAACGAGATCACGTTGTTGATCGCGGTCGGCTTGCCGAACAGGCCCCGGATCGCCGGCAGCGGTGGCTTGAAGCGCACCTGGCCGCGCTTGCCTTCGAGGCTGTCGAGCAGCGAGGTCTCCTCGCCGCAGATATAGGCGCCGGCGCCGAGGCGCACCTCGACGTCGAAGTGCTTGCCGCTGCCGCCGACGTTCGTACCGAGCCAGCCGGCGGCGCAGGCGTTCGCGATCGCCGCATTCAGTGCGCGCTGCGCATGCGGATACTCGCTGCGCAGGTAGATGTAGCCTTGGGTCGCGCCGACCGCGACGCCGGCGATCGTCATGCCCTCGATCAGGCAGAGCGGATCGCCTTCCATCAGCATGCGGTCGGAGAACGTGCCCGAATCGCCTTCGTCGGCATTGCAGACGATGTATTTGGAGGGCTGAGGGCCGAGGGCTGAGGGCTGGAGCGATTTTTCCGGGTTGGCATCGAGAACCGTTTTCCACTTGATGCCGGTCGGAAACGCGGCGCCGCCGCGGCCGCGCAGGCCCGCGGCGGTCACGGCCTCGACGATATCGGCGCCGCTCATCGCGAGCGCGTTGCGCAGGCCTCGATAGCCGCCGTGGGCGACGTAGTCGTCGACGCTGAGCGGATCGGTGACGCCGACGCGCGCGAAGCAGAGGCGCTGTTGGCCCCTGAACCAGGGCTGCTCCGCGACCGCGCCGATGCGCAGCGCGTGCGCGCCGCCGTGCAGAAAATTCGCGTCGAACAGGCTCGCCACGTCGGCCGGCCTGACCGGACCGTAGGCGATGCGGCCGCCCGGCGTCGCCACTTCGACCAGCGGCTCCAGCCAGAACATGCCGCGCGACCCGTTGCGCACGAGTTCGACCTCGACACCGCGCTGGCGCGCCGCGTCGGCGATCGCGCGCGCCGTGCGCTCGGCGCCGAGCGCGAGCGCGGTGGCATCGCGCGGTACGAATATTTTCACGGCACTCATGTGGCCGCTCTCGCCGTCTTGATCAGCTCGTCGAACGCCGCCGGGGTCACGCGCGCGTGCAGCTCGTCGTGGCCGACCAGCAGCGACGGTCCGCAGCCGCAGTTGCCGAGGCAGTACACCGGCTCGAGCGTGATCGCGCCGTCGCCCGTGGTCTCGTGGAAATCGATGCCGAGCGTCTGCTTCGCATGCGCTTCCAGCGCGCGCGCGCCGAGCGCCTGGCAGGCCTCGGCGCGGCAGATCCGCACGACGGTGCGCCCCGGCGGCGCGCTGCGGAAATGGGGATAGAACGTCGCCACGCCGTGCGCCTCGGCGCGGGTCAGGTTGAGGCCCTGCGCGATCAACGCGAGCGCATCCGGCGGAACATGGCCGAGCGCCTCCTGCACCGCGTGCAGGATCGGCATCAGCGCGCCCGGCCTCCCGCGGTTCGCGACGATCGCCTGCTCCACGGCCTGCCGCACGGGCGCCGGCAGATCGGCGGACTTGCGCCTCGCGCCATCGACGGTCACGTTGATTTCTGCTGGCTTCATAAGCTCGCCGTAGTCGATCCGGTCGCGCAGTCCGCATTCGCCGTCGCGGCGAACGCCCGGACGACGATGATACCGGCTTCGACCGCGAATCGGTTCCCCGGCTTCCGGTCCGCACCGTGACGCGCGGGCGGATTCTCGGGAATAATCCATACACGTGCGGCTGTGCCGCCTCGAGGAAGCAGCCACATGCGCCTGCGCGATTGCCACAACTTCCACGACTTCCGCCGCATGGCGCGGCGCCGGCTGCCGGGCCCGATCTTCAACTACATCGACGGCGCGGCCGACGACGAGGTGACGTACCGTCGCAATACCGCGAGCTTCGAACGCTGCGATCTCGTGCCGAACGTGCTGCGCGGGGTCGAGAACGTCGACCTCTCGGTCAGCGTCATGGGGCAGAAACTTGCATTGCCGGTGTATTGCTCGCCGACCGCGCTGCAGCGCCTGTTCCATCACCAGGGCGAACGCGCGGTCGCGGCCGCGGCCGGCAAGTACGGCACGCTGTACGGCGTCTCCTCGCTCGGCACGGTGAGCCTGGAGGAAGCGCGCCGGCTCTGCGGCGGCGCGCCCGCCTGCTACCAGTTCTACTTCCACAAGGACCGCGGCCTCAACCGCGCGATGCTGGAGCGCGCCAAGGCGGCCGGCATCGAGGTGATGATGCTGACCGTGGACGCGATCACCGGCGGCAACCGCGAGCGCGACAAGCGCACGGGATTTTCGATTCCGTTCAAGCTCACCTTGGGCGGCATGTTGCAGTTCGCGCTCAAGCCGGCCTGGGGCATCAACTACCTGACCCACGAATCGTTCAAGCTGCCTCAGCTCGACGAGCACATCGACATGGGCGGCGGCGCGATGTCGATCGGCCAGTACTTCACCGACATGCTCGATCCGTCGATGAATTGGGACGACGTGGCGCAGATGGTGCGCGACTGGGGCGGGCAGTTCTGCCTCAAAGGCCTCATGTCGGTGGCCGATGCCAAGCGCGCGGCCGAGATCGGCTGCACCGGCATCGTGCTGTCGAATCACGGCGGCCGCCAGCTCGACGGCTCGCGCACGGCGTTCGACCAGCTCGCCGAGATCGTCGACGCGGTCGGCGACCGCATCGACGTGATGATCGACGGCGGCGTGCAGCGCGGCACGCACGTGCTCAAGGCGCTCTCGCTCGGCGCGAAGGCGGTAGGCGTCGGCCGCTACTACCTGTTCCCGCTTGCGGCCGCGGGCCAGGCCGGCGTCGAGCGCGCGCTCGAGCTGATGCGCCTCGAGCTCGAACGCGACATGAAACTGATGGGCTGCACTTCGATCGCGCAGCTGTCGCGCGCGAACCTGCGCTTGCGCTAGCGGCGGGCCTGGCGGCCTCGTCCCGAGCGGCCTCGTGGCGATTGCTTTCGGCGCGGTGTTCAAGAAAGAGCTTCCACTCGCCTTCGGCGAGCGGCTTACTTTTCTTCAGCAGCGAAGAAAAGTAAGCACTGCGCCGCAGGAGCGGCGCGAACGGCGAAGCCGGCCGCGAAGCGGCGAAGGGCAGGATGCCCGGAGTCAAAGACGCCGCCCCCGACACCGCACCTCGCGCGCGTAGCGCGCGCGGTGCCCTGCGCTTCTCGGCACCGGCGGGCCGGCGCGAACTCGCGCATCCCTGCGCTCGGACAT
>JAFEFQ010000241.1 GCA_018240505.1 Pseudomonadota bacterium | reverse complement strand
CTCGGACTGCGCAGGCAGGATGCCGAAGCGAACATTCGCGCAGCGAATGGCCCGGAGGGCGAGCCGTGGGCACGGCGAGTCATCCTCATGTACTCGGCCGTACACTCCGGTTCCTGCGCTCCGGCGACGCGCCCGATTCTGGATAGGATCGGCTCTTCGCTCGCTACGGTTTTTCGAGGTTCCCTGCGGTTTCAGGTTCGTCGCGGTGCATCTTCGGCGATTTCACCACACGCAGCCGCGATCGCGCTCACCTGCCGAGTGAGCGCCGCATCACGCTGGGTGCGGCCTTGCTTCAGTCCCGCGCCGCTGCGGATGGCAGCATGCGTCGCATCAGGCCGTCCTTGAGCACGAAGTGGTGATAGATCGCGGCGAGCGCGTGCAGCGAAGCGACGATGATGATCGCGTGGCCGAGATATTCGTGCGTGACGCCGAGCAGTTTTCCGGTTGCCTTGCTGAAGATCAGCGGCTCGGGCAACTCGAACAGCCAGAAGAACGCCAGCGGCTCCTGCTGCGCGATGCGCCAGCACACGCCGATCACCGCCTGCGCGACGAGCATGAGGTAGAGCGCGTTCTGCGCGACGGCGGCGGCAAGACGCTGGGCTGAGCTGCCCACGCCTGGCAGGTGCGGGCGCCGGAACAGTCGCCAGTACACGCGCACGGCGAGCACGACGATGAACAGCAGGCCGAACGAGATGTGCAGCGCCTGCAGCAGCTTGCGCGCCGGCGTGCCGCGCGGCAGTTCGCCCCAGATGATCGCCGCGGCGTACAGCCCGATCACGAACACGACCACGGTCCAGTGCAGCGCGATCGTGACGCGGTCGTAGCGCGCCTCGGCTGGCCTTGGCTGCGTCGATTGGCTGGCGGCGTTCATGGTCTTGCTCCCCGGTTCAGGAATGGTCTTGGTGTTCGAGCTTGTCTTCAGGATGCCAGAGTTCATGGCTGTCCACACGCACGCGCAGCGCGGCTTCGTGTGCGTCCGCGCGCGCACGCAGCTCGACGAGCGCGGACTCGACGTCGAGACGCTCGGCCTGGAGGCGCTCGGCCAGCCCGATTTCGCCGAGTTCGTAGGCGCGGCGCTGGCGCGCGAGACTGGCCGCATTCGCCGCGCGCGCCTCGCGTGCGGCCTGCCAGAGTTCGATCGCGACCTGCGCCCGTGCCACGTCGAGTTGCGCGTCGCGCGCGATGTCGCGGCGCATCGCGTCGGTTTCGCTGCGCGCGGCTTCGGCCGCGGCGGCCTGCGCGCGCGCTTCCGCGCTGCGCCGCGTGCCGCCGAACGGAATGCTGACGACGAGGCCGATGCCGCGCTCCATGCCGTCGCGCTCGGAGAACGTGCGCAGGCCCACGGTGGGATCGGGCAGGCGGTCGGCGTTCGCGCGCCGGGCCAGGGTGTCGCGTTCCGCGGCGATTTCCTCGGCCGCACGGATTTCGTGGCTGCGCGAAACGATGCGGTCGATCCACCCCTGCGGCGTGTCTTCGAGCGGCGCGGGTTCGGGCAAGGCCGGCGCCCGTTCCGGCACCGGCACCTGCGGGAAGTTGGCGCCGAGGGCGAGGCGTTGGGCGTGCACGTCGGCATCGGCCTGGCGCAGTTCCGCCTGCGCGACCGCAAGCGCGGCGGCGATCTGGTCGAGTTCGCGCCGCGCGGCATCACCCAGCTGCAGGCGGCGTGCGATCGTGTCGCGCTCGCGCGCGAGCGAATCGCAGCGCGTGCGCGCCGCCGCAGCCGCCGCTTCCGCGCGCAGCCAGCCCATCCATGACGCGAGCAGGGTGCGTGCGGCCTGATGCTCGGCATCGCCCTGGCGCAACTCGGCTGCGGCGACGCCGTGCGCGCCGGCTTCGCGATCGAGCGCGGCCTTGCCGGGCAGGCGGATCGCGCGCGTGAGCTGCGCTTCCCACTCGCCATAGCGGGCCTTGCCGTTGGACGTTGCCGCATCGCTGACGCTGCGGCGCAACGGCATCAGCAGGAGCTGCGTATCGTGCGGTCCGGCCGCCAGCGCGCGCGCCTTTTCCTGCGCGGCAACGACATACGAGTCGGCCGCGCGCACTTCGGCATAGGCGCTGATCGCGGCCTGGGCGCGGTCGGCCGGAGGCAGGAAATCCTGCGCCCGCGCAGGCAGCGCCGAAGCGGCGATTGCGCTGCAGACCAGCGCGGAAAGAAGACGATTCACTGCAATCTCCCGAACGATTCGACCGGTTCGGTCCACCACACGACTTCGCTCGAACGCACGCGCGCGCGCAGGAAGGCGACGAGGTCGGCGGCTTCGCCCTGCGGCAGCACCATCCACAGGATGCGGCGGTGGACGCGGCCGCGCACGCGCTCCTCGACCGAGGCGTGCGCGAAATCGCCGCTGTGGCCTTCGGCCTTGAGCAAGGTGAAGCCGGGCAACGGCGGTTCGTGCTCGATCAGGGCCGAGGTCACCGTGTCTTCGAGCGCGGCGGGAAAAACGAGATTGAGGCGGCGCAGCGCGGTCATGACGCAGTCCTCGAAGCGCCGAAGCGGCGGTACAGCAGCGGAATCAGCAGCAGGGTCAGCGCGGTCGACGTGACCAGGCCGCCGATGACGACGATCGCGAGCGGACGCTGGATCTCCGAACCCGGCCCGCTCGCGAACAGCAGCGGGACCAGGCCGAGCGCGGTGATGCTCGCGGTCATCAGCACCGGGCGCAGGCGGCGGTGCGCGCCTTCGCGCACGACATGTTCGACATCGTGCCCTTGCGCGCCGAGCTGGTTGAAGCAATCGATCAGGACGAGGCCGTTGAGCACGGCGATGCCGAGCAGGGCGATGAAGCCGACCGACGCCGGCACGGACAGATATTGCCCGGTCAGCCACAGCGCGAGCAGGCCGCCGACGAGCGCGAACGGCACGTTGCCGAGGATCAGCAGCGCCTGGCGCACCGAGCCGAACGTGGTGAACAGCACGAGGAAGATCAGGCCGAGCGCGACCGGCACGACGAGGCCGAGCCGCGCCGCGGCGCGCTGCTGGTTTTCGAACTGGCCGCCCCAGACGATGCGGTAGCCCGCGGGCAGCGGCACGTCGCGCGCGACCGCCGCGCGCGCCTCGTCGACGAAGCCGACGAGGTCGCGGCCGGCGACGCCGCTCTGGATCAAGACGAAACGCGAGCCGTTCTCGTGATTGACGCGCACCGGTCCCGACGCGGACGTCAGCTTGGCCAGCATGTCGAGCGGCAGCACGCCGCCCTCCTCGTTCGCCAGCGGCAGGCGCGCGAAGCTGTCGGCATCGCCGCGCAGCGCCGCATCGCCGCGGACCAGGATCGGGATGCGCCGGTCGGGCAGAATCACCTGGCCGGCGGGCAGACCTTCGAGCTGCGCGCGCAGCTCGTCCTGGATCGCGGCGATGTCGAAACCGGAGCGTCCCGCGGCCTGCGCATCGATCGCCACGCGCAGGAACTGCACGCCGTCGGCGGTCTGCGCGAGCACGTCCTGCGCGCCGCGCAGCTTGCCGATGACGCCGGCGACGCGCGTGCCGAGATCGGCGAGCGTCGTGAGGTCGGGGCCGAAGATCTTGATCGCGACATCGCCACGGCTGCCGGTCAGCATCTCCGACACGCGCATCTCGATCGGCTGGGTGAAGCCGACTTCGAGGCCGGGAAAACCGTCGGCGACCTTGCGCAGTTCGCCGGCGAGCCATTCCTTGTCGGGCACGCGCCATTGCGACTTCGGTTTGAGCTGCAGGAACAGGTCGGTCTCGTTGAGGCCCATCGGATCGAGGCCGAGTTCGTCCGAGCCCAGGCGCGCGATCGCGTGTTCGACCTCGGGCACCTTGGCCAGCACCTCGCGTTGCAGGGCGAGATCGAGATCGCGCGAGTGGGCCAGGCTGATCGACGGCAGCTTCATCACCTGCATGAGCAGGTCGCCTTCGTCCATCGTCGGCATGAAGGTCTTGCCGGTGCCGAGGTAGGCGCCGAGGCCGAGCACGAGCGCCACGCCCGCGCTCGCGTAGGCGAGCTTCGGCCGGCGCAGCACGCCCTCGAGCAGCGGCGGATACAGCCGGTCGAGCTGGCGCATCAGCCACGGCTCGGCGTGCGCCTTTTCCTTGAGCAGCGCGGACGCCAGCACCGGCACGAACGTCAGCGACAGCAGCAGCGAGCCGGCGAGGGCGAACACGATCGTCAGCGCGACCGGCGCGAACAGGCGGCCTTCGAGTCCCTGCAGCGTGAGCAGCGGGAGGAAGACGAGGCAGATGATCAGGATGCCCGAGGCGACCGGCACGGCGACCTCGCGCACCGCCACGTAGACGCGATGCAGGCGCGGCAGGCCCGCGCCTGGCGCGCGCGGATCCAGACGGCTGACCGTGTTCTCGACGACGACGACGGCGGCGTCGACGAGCATGCCGACCGCGATGGCGAGACCGCCAAGGCTCATCAGGTTCGCGCTCATGCCGTTGATGCGCATCATCAGGAACGTGAACAGCGCGGCGAGCGGCAGGATCAGCGACACGACCACGGCCGCGCGCACTTCGCCGAGGAACACGAACAGCAGGAACACGACGAGCACGGTCGCTTCGAGCAGCGCGCGCGTCACCGTGCCGACCGCGCGGTCGATCAGCGCGCTGCGGTCGTAGAAGGTTTCGATCTTCACCCCGGGCGGCAGGCTGGTCTGCAGTTCGCCGAGACGCGCGCGCACCGCGGCGACGAGGCGGCCCGCGTCCGCGCCGCGCAGCGCGACGACGATGCCCTCGACCGCCTCGGCCTTGCCGTCGCGCGTGACCGCGCCGTAGCGGGTCAGCGCATCGACGCGCACCTCGGCGACGTCGCGCACGCGCAGCACCGTGCCGTCGTGTTTCGCGATCACGATTTCGCCGAGATCCTCCGGTGTCTTCACCGCGCCCTCGGCGCGCACGATCAGCGCGATTTCGCCCGCGTCGAGCCGGCCCGAGCCGTCGTTGCGGTTGTTGCGCCCGATCGCGTCGGCGAGTTCGCGGAACGTGAGTCCGGCCGCGGACAATTTGCTGCGGTCGGGAATCACCGCGAAACTTTTCGCCTCGCCGCCGAGCGCGTTGACGTCGGCGACGCCGGGAATCGTGCGCAGCGCCGGGCGCAGCGTCCAGTCGAGCAGCGAGCGGCGCTCGGCGAGGCTCAGGCCGCCGCCCTCGATCGTGAACATCAGCATGTCCGACAGCGGCGTCGAGATCGGCGCGAGCCCGCCCGAGATGCCGGCGGGCAGGTTCGGCTGCACACCGGCGTAGCGCTCGGCGACCTGCTGGCGCGCCCAGTAGATGTCGGTACCTTCGGCGAAGTCGATCGTGAGGTCGGCGATCGCGTACTTGGCGACCGAGCGCAGCACGGTTGCGTTCGGCAGGCCGAGCAGTTCCATTTCGAGCGGCACGACGACGCGCGATTCGACTTCCTCGGGCGTCATGCCGGGCGCTTTCAGGATCAGCTTGACCTGCGCCGGCGCGATGTCGGGATAGGCGTCGATCGGCAGCGCGCGCCAGGCGAGCAGGCCGGCGATCGCGAGCGCGATCGTGCCGACCACGACGAGAAGGCGCTGGCTCAGCGAGAATTGGACGAGACGGCTCAGCATGCGCGTGTCACTCGGCGTGCAGCGACTTCAGCGTGCTCGCGCCGCTCGCGACGATCGCATCGCCGGGCTTGAGCGCGCCGCGCACGATCGCGCTCTGCGCGTCGGCGCCGAGGCGTTCGACCTGCACCGCGGCGTAGCGCGTGCCGTTGGCGACGAACACGAGCGTGCGTTCGCCGTCGGGCACGAGGGCGGCAAGCGGCACACGCACGCTGCCCGACGGCGCCGGCAATTCGAGGCGTGCGCTCGTGCGCTGGCCGACCAGCCAATGCTTCGCCTGCGGCAGGCGGGCGCGCAGGCGCACGCTCTGGCTGCCGCTCTCGGTTGCCGCGGCGACGGCGACGAGGCTGCCGCGCGTGCCGTCATCCATGACGACGGCGAGTCCGGGCGCGTACGCGGCGCGCTGCGCGACCGGCGCCTGCAGCACGACGTCGACGCCGTCGTTGGCGCCGAGCAGGAAGGCGGGCTCGAAGGCATTGACGACCTGGCCAGGCGCGATCATCCGGCGCAGCACGCGGCCGGCGACCGGCGCGCGCAGTTCGTATTCGCCGGGCGCCGCGTTCGCCGGCGCGGAAACCTGGGCAAGCGCGCCGCGCGCCTGGGCGAGCCGCGCCTGCGCGTCGCTGGCGCGGGCGCGCGTCTCGTCGGCGCGCGTGCGGGCGATGATGCCTTCGGCGAGCAGCGCGTCGTCGCGCCTGGCCTGGCTCTGCGCGAGCGTCGCGTCGCTGCCGCTGCGCGCGAGATCGGCCTGCGCGGCGAGAAAATCGCGGCTCTGCACGCGCGCGAGCGGCGCGCCGGCGGCGACGATCGCGCCCTCGTCCGCGGCGATGCCGGCGACCACGCCGGCGAACGGCGTGCTGACCGTGCGCGCGGATTCGAGCGGCGCGGCGATTTCGGCCGGCAGGCGATCGAGCGGAATGTGCTCCGCAGCCACGGCGGCCTCGGTGCGCAGGCCGAGGCGTTGCACCTGCGCGGCGTCGAGCTGGATGTCGGCGGCTTGCGCCGCCTGCGTGCCGATCGCCAGGCAGGCAAGCGTCAACGCGCGGCGCGCGGCGGAAAATCGGAGCATGGCTACACCGTCGTGGGAATTCACGACGGCAAAGATGCCGTAGCCAGCTTTGGCGAAGCTTTGGGCGACGCGTTCTCAGAGCGCCTTCAGCGGCGACAGCTTCACGCGGAAGATGTCGCGCTGGAGAGCAAATTGAAGTTCGAGTCCGAGACTGTGCGCGAGCGCGAGCGCCAGCGCGAGGCCGAGGCCCGCGTGCGCCGCGGTGCCGCCCGACGGCGACTTGCGCCAGAAGCGTTGGCCGACATGGCCCAGGTCTTCCGCGGAGAGATTCGGTGCCGGATTGGCGATGTGCAGCGCGATGTCGCCGTTGTCCGCCACGTCGACGCCGATGTCGACGCGGCTGCCCGCGGGCGCATATTCGATCGCGTTGCGCAGCAGGTTGGAGACGATGCGTTCGAGCGAGCCGACATCGGAACGAATCCAGAGATCGGGCGGACAAGCGCATGCGAAGCGGATATCGCGTTCGCGCGCCAGGACCTGCAGCGCGTCGAGCAGGTTCCCGAGCAGCGCCGACAGATCGAGCGGATCGAGCGCGGGGCGGGCGAGCCCGGCTTCGTGGCGCGCGAGCATGAGTAGCGCATCGATCGCGCGCTGCATGCGCTCGACCGCGTCAACCGACGCGGCGAACGCGGCCCGGGTTCCCGCCTGGTCGGCGGGTTCGCGCGCGGCGGTTTCGATCGACGTGCGGATCTCGGTCAGCGGCGTGCGCAATTCGTGGGCGACGTCGCGCGAGAATCGACGCTCGCGTTCGATCGTCGCATAGAGCTTGTCGAACGCGCTGCCGAGCGCGCGCGCGAACGGTTCGAGTTCGCGCGGCAGGGGCTCGTCGGCGATCTTCGCGGGAGGCTGCGTGCCGTCGAGTCCGGCGATGCGTTCGCCGAAGCGCAGCAGCGGCGTCAGGCCGCGGCGCACGGCGAGCAATGCGATCAGCACGGCGAGGACGAGGGCGAGGGCGATGCCGCCCAGCAGCGTGTAGTGGATGCGCCGCTCCAGCCGGTCGTGCGGTTCGCGCTCGGTCGCGACGACGAGCAGTTTGCGGCCGGCATCGGCAGCGTGCGATTCCAGCATCGTCGCGACGGCGCGCCCGCTGTGGCCATCGGGGAGGATCATGTCGAAATAGGTCGGCTTGCCTGCGGCAGGCCTTTGCGGCGGGCGCGCGAGCGACCGGCCGCTGCTCGACGGCGAACGCAGGCGACTGCTTCCGTCGGCGTTCCAGACCTCGAAGAAGTCGGTGTGGCCGGGCATCTCGTACTCGGGCAGCAGGCGCGCGAGTTCGTCGAGCTCGCGCGGCTCGGGATGCGCGTCGAGGAATGCGGCGATCGTGCGCGAGCGTTCGAGCAATCCGGCGTCCATGCGCGCGTAGAGTTCGTTGTCGACGAGGCGGTCGAGCACGAGAAACAGCAGCACGAGGATGAGGCCGAGCGCGACCGACAGCTCGATCGCGAGCCGGCGTTGCAGCGAAGGCATGCGCGGGTCAGGCGACGACATAGCCGAAGCCGCGGCGCGTTTCGATCAGGCCTTCTGCGCCGCATTGCGCGAGCTTGGCGCGCAGCGTGCTGACGATCACCTCGACCGCCTTGTCCGAGGTTTCGCTGGCGCCATCGTAGAGGCGTTCGAAGATCTGCGTGCGCGACAGCACGCGGCCGCGTTCGCGCAGCAGCAGTTCGAGCAGGGCGAATTCCTTCGGCGTCAGCTCGATCCGCGTTTTGCCGCGGCGCACGTCGCGCGTGCGCGGGTCGAGTTCGATGTCGCCGTGGCGCAGCGTCGGCTCGGCCTGGTCGAGCGGGCGCCGGCGCAGCGCGCGCAGGCGGGCTAGCAACTCGTCGAACGCGAACGGTTTGACCAGATAGTCGTCGGCGCCGGCATCGAGCGCGGTCACGCGGTCGGCGACCTGGTCGCGCGCCGAGAGCACGAGCACGCGCACGGCATCGTTGCGCGCGCGCAGATGACGCAGCACGGCGAGGCCGTCGATTTCCGGCAGCATGAGATCGAGCACGACGAGGTCGTAGTCGAAGCTGCCGAGATAGGCCAGCGCCTGTTCGCCGCCGGCGGCGTGATCGCAGGCATAGCCCTCCGCGCCGAGGCCACGCATCAGGGCCTGCGCGAGCGGCAGCGAATCCTCGACGATCAATACCCGCATCTACGGCGTTCCGGTGGCCTCGTTCCTTCGCTCCGCCGCAGTGCAATCCGGAGGAGCGCAGCGAAGAGTATCGCCGGCGGAGCTTTGGCCTTGCTGTGGCCGCGGACACTCATGCCGTACGCGAATCCGCCGGAAACCGTCCTCAGAACTCGCCGACCGCGTGCGCCTTCGCGAGCAGGGCGCGGCGGAACGAGTCGGGCAGCGGCTTGTGCCAGTTGACGTAGAGGTTTTCGAACTCGGTCGGAATCCAGCCCGCGGCCACCGCGACTTCGCGCGCGCGCGGATCGCCGGTGTAGCCGAAGAACGCATCGCAGCAGTCGGCATAGCGCTCGAACGCGTACTTGAGGATGAGGTACCAGGTGCCGCCGGCCGCGTACAGCGCGTCGCGCTCGTGCGCCTGCATGCGCTTGACCGTGTCGCCGTTGCTGCACGAGCCGCCGGAAAGATAGATGTCGCCGAACGGGCGCATGTGCGAATAGCCGAGTACGTGCGTGGCGCCTTCCGCATCGCGGTACAGCGCGACGATATGGCGCGGAAAATCCGGCGCGGGATGGGCGAACTTGCGTTTGAACAGTGCGCCGACGAGAAATTCCGCGTCGTCGATCTCGGTGATCGTGATGAAACCGCGCAACGATTCGGGCAGGGTGTGCAGGGCGGGGCGGAGCATGTGTTTGGAAGCCGTCGAGGGGAGAAGCGAAGGGTAGCGGAGCGGCCGGAAATTCCCAACCCCATGCACAACCACCCGGCAAGGCACGCTGCGCCGGATCGGTTAGGATGCGGCAACTTTTTCGTGGCGATCCGATGCAGACTTCGCTTGCTCGTACTCCGACGGCACCCGCTTCCGCGCCGCACCAGCGCGGTTGGCGCGCCGCCGGCCTGGCCTTCTGCTGCCTGATGCTCGCGCTGCATGTCGCCGCGGGCTACAACTCCGCAGGCGTGGTGGATTTCCGCCGCGACGTCTACTGGGCCACGGCGATCGCCTACGGCGAACATTTTCCGTGGTCGGGACCGCCGATCTACCAGCTGGTCGAGCTGGGGCCGTGGTGGTATTACCTACTCGCCCCGGTGATGCGGCTGGGCGGCAGCATCGCGATCGCTGCGGCCTCGGTGCAGGCGCTGGCGGCGCTGAAGTATTTCCTCGCCCTGCGCCTCGGCACGCGCATGCTCGATGCGCGTTTCGGCTTCGCGCTCGCGGCCGCCGTCGCGGTCACCGGCTGGGCGATCGCGCCGCTGATCTTCCCCAGCCATCCGGCCGTGGTGGAGACGGCGCTGTTCCTGCTCGCGCTCGCGGCGTGGTGCTGCCGCGACGCGCTGACGCCCGGGAGCGCGGTGCTGTTCGGCCTTGCCGCCGCGGCCTGCGTGCACGCGCATCCGACCACGGCGACCTGGGTCCTGGCCGCCGGACTCGCCCTGCTGTGGCGGCATCGCAGCTGGCATGCGCTGACCATGCTCGGCCTGGCGGCGCTCGTGGTGCTGCTGTCGCTGCTGCCGCCATGGCTCGATCCGCAACCGGTGGTGGCGGGCATGCGCAAGGCGGCCGATACGTACGCGAGCCACGATCTCGCGGTCGATCCGCTGGTCCGCTTCGCGCGCCTGCTCGCGGGCTTGTTCGTCAACGGCGAGTGGTCCGGTCTGATGATGATGACGCCGTGGAAGTTGCCCACGGTGCGCCTCGCCTGGGGCCTGTACTGCATCTGCCTCGCCGTGGCGCTGGCCGGAGTGATCCTGTTGCCGCGCACGCTGCGGCGCTGGTTCGCGGTCGCGATTGCGTCCCTCGCCCTGCAGTGCGTCTTTCTCGTGCTCGTGCGCGCGAACATGCCGATCTGGATGCTGGTGTCCGCGCTGCCGGCACTCGCCTTCGCCGTCGCGCTGGGCTGGTACGGATGGCTGTCGGCCGCGCCGCCGTGGCGCAGGGCATTCGGCGGCGCGGCGCTCGGTTTGCAGGTCGCTCTCTCGCTCGCGGCGTTCTCGGTGTTCCTGCGCGACATCCATTCCTTGCGCATCATGCCGGACGCCAATCCCTACGTCGACGCGACGCAACGCGGCGAGAGCTATACGACCGTGCCGATCGCCTTTTTTCCCGCGCGCAAGGTCGATGCCTTCGCCGCGATCGGCTGTGCGCCGGCCACCTTGCACGGACGTCTGGCGGCGTTGCTCGAGGCCGCGTTCGCGGTGCCGCTGCGCGTCGCCTGCGGCCGCTGGCCCGATCTGCGCTTTCGCGGTGCGGCCGAGCCGGGCGCGCATGTGTTCGGAATCGAGTCGGCGGCTGCGGCGAAGACGGCGATCGCGCCGGACGAAACGATCGCCGGCATGGCGATCTATCACCGCATCCGGCCGATCGCGCCGGCCGCGGGGACGCGACGCACCGAACTGCGCCGCATGCAGGTCGTGCCGGAAACGCTGCGTTCCGAGGCGCAGACCTGGACGTTTTCCGCGCGCCCGCGCGATGTCGTTTCGCTGACCGGCATCGGCGCCGATGCGATCGGCGCGGCCAGTGCGAACGGACGCGCGGCGAAGCTCGTCTACGCAGTCGGAAACCAGTTGCTCTACGTCTGCGATGCCTGCGCGGACGCGGCCGCGGTCGACTGGGAAATCGCGATCAAGGAGCCGGCCTACAACCTCGACATCGTCGTCATCGAAGCGGAATAGACGAGGGGGTTCCGCGCTCAGCGCGTGGTCGTGTCGTGCAGCAGGCGCTCGAGTTCTGCGGGCGTCTTCCAATGGTGTCCGCAGACATAACGCGGCAGCAGCCAGCGATTGCTGCCCGCTTCGACCGGATGCGGCTCGCCGGTGAACGCGGCGCGCTGGCGGTGTTCGGATCCGTGCAGCGGAAAGTATTCGCGCGCGAGGTAGTCGTTCCATTCGCCGTAGGGATAGGCGAACAGCGTGCTGCGGTACGGCGCCAGGTGTGCGTCGAGCCAGTCGGCGGCGGCGCGGATCTCGGCATCGGCATCGGCGTGGCTGGCGATCGCCTTGAACGAGCCCTTGTCCTGCGCGTGCTGCACGCTGCGCGGCAGCGTCGCGTGGTTGTGGTCCCAACTGTGGTTCTCGATCGCGAGCACGCCTTCGCGCGCCGCTTCGCGCCACCAGTCGTCGCGCCACCAGTCTCGGCCGGCCATGCAGGTGACGTCGAGCACCGCGCGCGCCGCGGGCGAGACGATGACGAAGCTCGTCATGTGCGCGGATCGGCCGGTCTGCGCGGCGAAGTCGCGCAGGATGCCGGCGAAGCCGCGCTGCGCACCGTGGCGCGGATGCTCCATGTCGTGCCAGTCGAAGTACGAGCCGTCGTCGCAGGTCAGCACGACCGCATTCTCGACCTCGCCCGCCGGCGCCGCGCCGAGCAGCACGTCGACGACGCGCGCGGCAGGCACGATGCGCAGGCCGAGCCGCGCGATCGTGCGCAGGTCCTCGGCCAGTGCGACGTGGTTGTTGGTCGCGTAGTCGTTGCCGTCGATGTTGCTCGAGTGGTAGGTGAGAATTGGTACCTTCATGTCGCGACAATTCTGGCTGGTGACTCGACCAATGGCGGCCCCATAGAATAGCCTGTTATTGCCGACGGCTTCGCCGCGGCAATAACTGCCGCCGTTGCAGCTGACAGCTTCGCTGCAGCTGAACGCCGGCGGAAGTCGTCCGCGTTCTTGAAATTTTCTGGAGTCATACATGCCTGCTGTCGCCCTCAATCCCGTCGATCTGTACGACGTCCGCTCGTTGCTCTCCGAAGAAGAACGCATGGTGCAGGACGCGGTCGCGCGCTTCACCGACGAGCGCGTGCTGCCGATCATCGGCGACTGCTTCGACCAGGCGCGCTTCCCGACCGAACTGATTCCGGAGATGGCGGAACTCGGCTTGCTCGGCTCCTCGTTGCCGACCGAATACGGCTGCGCCGGCATGAACGCCGTCAGCTACGGCCTGGTCTGCCAGGAACTCGAGCGCGGCGATTCGGGCCTGCGCAGCTTCGCCTCGGTGCAGTCTTCGCTGTGCATGTATCCGATCTACGCCTACGGCAGCGAAGATCAGCGCCGCGAATGGTTGCCGCAGATGGCGCAGGGCAAGGTGATCGGCTGCTTCGGCCTGACCGAACCGCACGGCGGGTCCGATCCGGCCAACATGAAGACGCACGCGAAGAGGGACGGCTCTGACTGGATCATCAACGGCGCGAAGATGTGGATCACGAACGGCAACCTCGCCCACATCGCGATCGTCTGGGCGCAGACCGACGAGGGCATCCAGGGCTTTATCGTGCCAACGAACAGCAAAGGCTTCGCCGCGCAGGAAGTGCACAAGAAGATGAGCCTGCGCGCGTCGGTGACGAGCGGCCTGTTCTTCGACAACGTGCGCGTGCCCGATGCGAACCGCCTGCCGAACGTGAAGGGTCTCAAGGGCCCGCTCGGCTGCCTCACCCAGGCGCGCTACGGCATTACCTGGGGTCCCATTGGAGCTGCGATCGCCTGTTTCGCCGAGACGACCGAATACGCCAAGCAGAGGGTGCTGTTCGAGCGCCCGATCGCGGCGACGCAAGCGGTGCAGATCAAGCTCGCCGACATGGCGCGGCGGATCACGCTCGCGCAGTTGCTCTCGCTGCAGCTCGGCCGCCTCAAGGATGCCGGCAAGATGCAGCCGACCCAGGTGAGCCTGGCGAAATGGAACAACTGCCGCATGGCGATCGACATCGCGCGCGAATGCCGCGACATCCTGGGCGGCGCCGGCATCACGACCGAGCACTCTCCGATCCGCCACGCGCTCAATCTCGAATCGGTCATCACCTACGAAGGCACCGAGACCGTGCACCAGCTCGTCGTAGGCCGCGAGGTGACGGGCATCAACGCGTTCTGAGCGAGTGTCGTCCGCACCGACCCGCATCGAAACCCCGCGCCTGGTCCTGCGTGCGATCGCGCGCGAGGATTTCGACGCCTGGGCCGCGTTCATGGCCGACGAGGAATCCGCGCGCTTCATCGGCGGTGCGCAGCCGCGTGCGGCCGCGTGGCGCGGGTTCCTGACGATGGCCGGCGCGTGGATGATTCAGGGCTTCGGCATGTTCTCGGTGATCGAGAAGGCGAGCGGGCGCTGGGTCGGCCGCATCGGCCCGTGGATGCCCGAGGGCTGGCCCGGCACCGAAGTCGGCTGGGGCCTCTCGCGCGCGGCGACCGGCAAGGGTTACGCGAGCGAGGCGGCGACGGCCGCGATCGACTGGGCATTCGCCAATCTCGGCTGGAGCGAGGTGATCCACTGCATCGATCCGGCCAATCTGCCGTCGCAGGCCCTGGCCCGGCGGCTCGGGTCGCGCAATTTGCGCCCGGGGAAATTGCCGCCGCCGTTCGAGAACGCGCCGATCGACATCTGGGGCCAGTCGCGCGAGGAATGGCTGGCGCGTCGGAGCTGAGCGTCCGCATCGAATCCGCGGTTCATGTTGCCTCCGCTTCGCGCCGGTAAAATGCGGCGCGAGGAGGCGCACATGGTCACCGTCTACGGCATGAAGTCCAGCGGCAACTGCTACAAGGTGCAGTTGCTGCTCGAACAGTTGCAGCGTCCGTACCGCTGGATCGAGGTCGACAGCGCGAACGGCGAGACGCGCACGCCGGAATTCCTCGCCAGGAATCCGAACGGCAAGGTGCCGCTGCTCGAACTGGCCGATGGCCGGCATCTGTCGGAATCGAATGCGATCCTGCATTTTCTCGCCGAAGACTCGCCCTACCTTCCGGCCGATGCCTGGCTGCGCGCGCAGGCGCTGCAATGGATGTTCTTCGAGCAGTACAGCCACGAGCCCTATATTGCCGTGGCGCGCTTCATCTGCCGCTGGCTGCCGGCCGACCATGCGCGTCGTGCCGACCTGCCGCGCCTGATCGAACGCGGCCAGCAGGCGCTGGCCGTGATGGAAAAACATCTCGCCGGGCGCGAATTCTTCGTCGGCGGCGGCTACACGATCGCCGACATCGCCTTGTTCGCGTACACGCATTGCGCGGCCGATGGCGGCTTCGACCTGACCGCGTATCCCGCGGTCTGCGCGTGGCTCGCGCGCGTGCAGGCGCAGCCGCGTTTCGTGCGCATGCAGCCTTGACCGGTTTGCACGGCCGCTGGATATCGTTTCTCGGCGTGCGCGTCGCGTCGGGATTGCTCGCTTTCGGCGCTGCGGATTGCGTACCCGCGGCGACCGTGCCGCCGCGGCTGCCGCTTGTCGCGCGCGACACGCCGCCCACGCGGCCGTTTCCCTACGCCGGTCCGCTGCGCGGCGGCAGCAATTTTCTCTGGTACACGCTGGGGCCGGGCTGCGACCGCGAACCCTACGGCATCGTGCCCAACTATCATCAGCCCGAAGTGCGCGCGCAGGTCCGTGCGCAGCTTGCCGCAATGGCTGCGGCGGGCATGACGAGAATGAGCCTCGGCGTCCATTTCACGCATGGCTGGAGCACCGGCACGGTGGTCGACTCCGGCGATCCCGTAGCGGTCGCGCTCGCCGCACGGAACGCGGTGAACCTGCTCGCCGACGTGAAGGCTGCGGGATATCATCAGGTGCTGTTCCGCTTCTTCCCGGTCGGCACGATCAATCCGCCGAACCCGGATTTCGACCCGTCCCAGGTGAACGAGTACTGGAACTTCATCCAGGCGATCCGTCCCGCGCTGGTGGATGCGCAGTTGCCGTATCTGATCGATCTCGGCGTCGAGGCGCTGCCACGCGATTCGGACCTGCCTTTCATACCCGATCCGTGGAAGTATCCGCGCAACGCCAACTGGAGCCGCGCGGTGCGTACGCTCTGGCAGAACTACTATGCCGCGTTCGGCAACGCCGACACGATCGGCTTCTCCTCGCTGACCGATGCCGATGCCGACGTGATGCGCTCGCGCGTGCGCCACATGCGCTACGTCTACGACATCGGCGGCGGCAATCCGCGCTATCCGGCCACATTCGCGATCGACGTCTACGGCAACGCGAACGCGAACGAAGCGGTCAAGTTCACCCAGTACGACCAGGCGCTGCGCCGCGAAGATACGAGCGGCGCGCTCGGCTGGCGCGACGCGCCGGTGATCGTCGCCGAGGCGTACTACGACGATCCCGTCGCCGCGGAGAACCTGCAGGCGGCGATGAAAGGCACAGGCCGCAAGGTGCCGTTCCTGACCCAGTGGCCGCTCGACCGCGGCAGCGGCGCACCGACCGGGGGCAACTGCGACGCGACGAACGTGCTGCCGCCGTTCACGTGGAGCGCGTACGGCCACTACGGCTTCTGAATTCCGGCGAATTGGTACTGCGCACTGGCGCGTGATTGCCATAAGATACGCGCCAATCCTCCCTGAAAACGCGCCATGAACGCCGCCGTCACTCCGGTTCCCGCCCGCCACAAGAACGTCAATCGCGCCGAAGTCTGCGATGCGAATTTCATCGAATTCGTGCGCGGCTGGAACGGCCAGATCGCGGCGCACGGCGCGCATCCCTCGGCTTCGGTCCTGCCCGACAGCCTGTGCACGCGCGAGGACTTCGTGCAGTTGTTCGATTCGCAATTGATCAGCCGCCATCTCGACCTGATGGCGCGCGTGCTGCGGGTGAAGAACAAGGTGTTCTACACGATCGGCTCGTCGGGCCACGAAGGCAACGCGATGGTCGCGCGGCTGACCCGGCATACCGACCCGGCTTTCCTGCACTATCGCAGCGGCGGTTTCATGGCGGAACGCTTCCGCAAGCTGCCCGGGATGGATCCGATCATGGACTCGGCGCTGTCGTTCGCGGCGAGCGCGGAGGATCCCGCGAGCGGCGGACGCCACAAGGTCTGGGGTTCGAAGCCGCTGTGGGTGCTGCCGCAGACCTCGACGATCGCCTCGCATTTGCCGAAGGCGCTCGGCACCGCCGTCGCCATCGAGCAGGCGCGCCGCATCGGCCACAAGCTGCCGGTTCCCGAGGATGCGATCGCGATCTGCTCGTTCGGCGATGCCTCGGCCAACCACGCCACGGCGCAGACCGCGTTCAACGCGGCCGCGTGGACCGCGTACCAGAAATTGCCCGCACCCGTGCTGTTCGTCTGCGAGGACAACGGCATCGGCATCTCGGTGAAGACGCCGACCGACTGGATCTCGGCGAGCTTCTCGCAGCGCCGCGACCTCGACTATTTCTACGCCGACGGCCTCGATCTCGCGCAAGGGTACGAGCAGGTCGCGCGCGCGGTGCATCACTGCCGCACCACGCGCCGGCCGACCTTCCTGCACATGCGCACGACGCGCATCATGGGCCACGCCGGAACCGACTTCGAAATCGAATGGCGCAGCTTCGAGGAACTGATGGCGGTCGAGGCGACCGATCCGTTGCTGCGCAGCGCGGCGATCGCGCTCGAGGCGGGCGTGTACACATCGGTACAACTGCTCGCGCGCTACGAAGACTTCCGCGCGAAGTGCTTTGCCGCCGCCGAGCAGGCCGACCGCACGCGCAAGTTGGCCTCGCTCGCCGAAGTCGTCGCGCCGCTCGCGCCGTACACGCCGGACAAGGTGCAGGCCGAGGCGCGGCGTGCCGATTACGAGACGCAACGCGTGAAGGTGTTCGGCGGCGCCGACAGGCTGCCCGAAAAACTGCCGCCGCGCCACCTGGCGATCCAGATCAACAATGCATTGCACGACTTGATGGCGAAGTATCCGGAGAGCCTGCTGTTCGGCGAGGACGTCGCGCAGAAGGGCGGCGTGTACACGGTCACCAAGGGCCTGCACAAGGCGTTCAAGAACGCGCGCGTGTTCAACACGCTGCTCGACGAGACGATGATCTTCGGCCTCGCCCAGGGCTTCGCCAACATGGGCATGCTGCCGATTCCCGAGATCCAGTACCTCGCCTATTTCCACAACGCCGGCGACCAGATCCGCGGCGAGGCGGCCTCGTTGCAGTTCTTCTCCAACAACCAATACAAAAATCCGATGCTCGTGCGCATGGCCGGACTCGGCTACCAGCGTGGCTTCGGCGGGCATTTCCACAACGACAACTCGATCGCCGCGCTGCGCGACATCCCCGGCCTTGTCGTTGGTTGTCCTTCAAGAGGCGACGACGCGGCGACGATGCTGCGCACGCTCGCCGCGCTGGCCAAGGTCGACGGCCGCGTGACGATCTTCCTCGAACCGATCGCGCTGTACATGACCAAGGACCTGTACGCGGCGGGCGACGGCGAATGGTCGTTCGCCTATCCGCCGCTCGATCAGGCGATGCCGTTCGGCGAAGGCCGCGTCTACGACGGCAACGCCAGCGATCTGGTCATCTTCACCTACGGCAACGGCGTGACCATGAGCCTGCGCGCCGCGCGCGAGATCGAGAAGGCGCAGGGCTGGAAGGTGCGCGTCGTCGACCTGCGCTGGCTGGTGCCGCTCAACGAGGCCTACATCGCCGCGCATGCGAAGTCGGCCAAGCGCATTCTCATCGTCGACGAAGGCCGCCACAGCGCGGGTGTGGGCGAGGGCGTGATCACCGCGATCGCCGAGGCCGGATTCGGTGCGACGCCGTTCAAGCGCGTCGTCGGCGCCGACACCTACACGCCGCTCGCCGGCGCGGCCTTTCTCGTGCTGCCGGGCGAAGGCGATATCGTCGCGGCGGCGCAATCGCTTGCGTAGGGGCGCGATTCATCGCGCCCGCGTTTTGCCTTGTGCGGTCATCGCGCGACACGCGAAGTGCGAGCAGCGCCGCCAGTCAAGGCCCCGATCGGCGGATCAGGCGAAGCCGAGGTTCTTGACCGAGAAATTCGTCAGGTTGGGGAAGATCAAGGCCAGATCGCTGGCGGAGAGGCCGAACCAGCCCGCCAAGGTCGCGGCGTATTGGTCGACCGAGGTGCTCGGGATGATCTGGCCGTAGCCCGCATCGTTGGGATTGCCGGCGGACAACGCCAGGCTCGGCATGGCCGCCGTGCCGGTGTGGCTCGGGTTGTCGCCGTAAAAACGGCCGCCCGTCACGGCGCCGCCGATGACGAGATGGTGCGAACCCCAGCCGTGGTCGGTTCCATCATCGTTGCATGACAGTGTGCGGCCGAAATCGGATGCGGTGAATGTCGTCGCTTTCGAGGCGAGGCCGGCGCTGTTCAGCGCCCGGTGGAAACCGGCCATCGATCTGGACAGCGTGCCGAGCAGCACCGGTTGTATCGGCAACTGCCGGTCGTGCGTGTCGAAGCCGCCGGTCGAGACGAAAAACACCTGGCGTTTCTGGCCAGTGTAGCCGGCGACACCGTTGTTCGCGGCCCAGATCAGCTTCGCCACGGTCGAAAGTTGCCGGTCCAGCCCGGAGTCCGAGATGGCGGGAAAGAAACTGTCGAAATTGGGCATGCCGGTCGCGTTGATCGCGGCATTGATCTGCGCCGCGGTATTGAGCGAATGGTTGATCTGGGCGGCATAGGTGCGTTCCAGCGCATTGCCTTGCGTGCCGGCCGCACGCAGGGCATCGAACACGCTCTTGAGGTTGTTCGCATTGGTGTCCCACGAGTCGGGAACGTCGATCGTCGCCGCGTCGCCCGCGTTCATGATGTAGTTGTTGCCGGTCTCGCCGCGCATGAACGCGTCTTCGCCGGACAGCGAGTTGAGCATCGGCAGTGTCGAGGCGTTCGCGCTGGCGATGAGATCGCAGATGCGGCCGCCCCAGCCGGTGATCGGAGCGTTGCTCGGCGGCGAGGATTGCCAGTACGCCTGCTGGTCGTTGTGCGAGAACAACTGCGGCGGCACGGCGACCGTGCCGTTCTGGTACTGCGACTTGGTCACCGGCTGCACCAGCGTGCCGACGTTGGCGACGATCGCGACCGGGCTCGACGCCTGGTTGAACAGGGCCTGCAGGTCGGTCATCGCCGGATGGAATCCGTAGCTGCCTCCGTCGCCCGGCGAACCGGCGCCCGAGGCCGGTGCGTTGAGCGGCAGCAGCGTGTTCCGGGCAAGCGCGATGGCGGGTCGTACTGTCTGGTATTGGGCGTAGTGCGCGCCGTCGGTGGGCACGATCATGTTGAATGCATCGTTGCCGCCGTAGAGGAAGATGCAGACCAGCGCCTTGTAGTCGCTGAACGAATAGTTGGCGCTCGCGGCGGCGTGCACGAGCCGCAGGTTGCCGAGTGCGGAGTACACGCTCGCGCCGAGTGCGGCATGCGCGGTCTTGCAGAGGAATTTGCGCCGGTCGAAGTTCATGTCGCGCTCACTTTTGGATCGCGTATTCGGGGGAAGTGAGGATCAGGTAGAGCGCGCGCTGGATGCGGGCGATTCGCCAGTCCTGGGTGCCGCCGTTGTCCCAGTAGTGATCGATGCGGTTGAGATAGTTGAGCAACGTGGTCCGCATGTACGTGGACATCTGGCCGCCCATGAAGCGCACGTTGTAGGCATCGACGAGGCGGTCGGCGGGATCGGCGGGACCGCCCTGTCCGCTGCCGGCGAGGGCAAGATCGCGCAGGTGGTCGATCGCGACGTCGCCGTAGTCGTCGGTGCTGTCGCAGGTGTCGCGGATGTCCAGCCACATCGCACGCGGCAGCACGTCGTTGGTGACTTCGGCGATCTGCGAATCGGTCGTTATCTGGAACTCGGGTCCGTAAAGGTTCTTCTGCGCCATCTCGCCGGGAGGGACGAAGTTCGGACGGAAAAAATTGAACACGGAGTTGGCGTACATCACGCGTTGGTTGAACAGGTAGTCGGTGGACCAGGCCGAATACCAGCCGGCGTAGCGGTAAGGCTGTGCGGCGTAGTGCTCGGTATAGACGCTCTTGTCGCTGCGCGTCACCACCTTGTTGTGCCCGCAGCGATGTTGTGCGCCCATCGCACGCCAGATATGCGCCATGCGCAGCAGCGGCTCGCGCAGCTTGCCGAAGCTGTCCGGGTACTTCTTCGCACCGTTGCGAGCCTCGTCATCGAGCACGATGGCGCTGATCACGGCTTTGAGATCGCCGCGTACGCCGTGGCCGTTGTCGTTGAACACAGCCGCGATGCGCTGCACGTACCCGGGCGTGGGATTGCTCGTGACCAGGCGCTGGATCAGCTGCCTGCCGATGAACGGGCCGACATTCGGGTGATTGAAGATGTTGTCGAGGGCGAACTTGAGATCGCTTTGCGGCGTGCCCCCGTCCACGAGCAGACCCGCGTTCGCCGCGCCGGGATAATTCAGGAGCTGCTTGCCCGACAGGTCGTCCGGCGCGCGCGTGCCGTTGTCGTGATAGTTCGCGAACGCGGCCATCGGCTGCTGCATGTTGGCGCCGGTGGTCCAGTTCACGTCGCAGTCGCTGAAATTTTGGTGCACGGCAGGATTGCAATCGGCCCAGTTCCAGCCGGTGAACACGTGCGCGAACGCCTTGACCGTGTCCTGCGTGTAGGTCGGTATCGGCAGGCCGCCGGAAAGTTGCGGCGTGCCATCCGGGTTCAGCAGCACGAGGCCGACGGTGAACAATTGATTCACCTCGCGCGCGTAGTTTTCGTCGGGATGGATGTTCTTGGTCGAGTCCGTACGCTGGTTGCTCAGCATGTTCAGGTACACGCCCATCGCCGGGCTCAGCGTGACGTCCTCGAGCAATTGGCGGAAGTTGCCGAACGCATCGTTGACGAGGACATCGTAAAAGTACGCCTGCCCGTTCGGAAACTGGTCGATCAGGGTGGTCTTGGTGGAGACGACGAAGATTTCCGACAACGCGAATGCCACGCGCTGGCGCAGCTGGTCGCGGTGGATCAGCGCATTGTTGCCCGGATCGGGTCCGCCGAGTGCGCCGAGCCACCAGGCTTCGAGCACGTGGTTGGTGTCCACGTCTTCGCCGAGCGTGTTCTTGACCCAGCCCAGGTAGTCGAGCATGCGCGTCGGCGGCGCGGCGAACTGATCGTCCAGCCAGGCGAGATAGCCCAGCTTGACCAGGCGCTGGATGTCTGCGTCGGTCGGTCCGAATGTGGTCTGGGCGAGGAAGCGCGAGGCGTCGGCCGGGGTGCCGGAGATCCACGGCTTGATCAGAAGCAGCGAAGACGGTTGGTAAGCCTTGCTCGCGGCATGCGCCGTGTCGAGGAAGAATGTGGTCGCGGCGAGGGCCAGCACCAGCCCGCGCCGCCAGCGCGGTGCAATGCGAACGGTTTTCGACATGGACATTTTCCCCGGCAATCTCCGAAATCTAGCCGAAGCCGGGCCGCCGAACTGTGCCGAAGTGGGCTTTTTCCTCCCGCCGCCCGCGAGATCTCCGGTCAGTACAGGACGCGGACGCGCAAGGTTCCGGGGATGGCGGCGAGCGCATCCCTGAGCTTGTTCGCGTCGGCCGCGGTCGTCGACACGTCGATCACGACGTAGCCGACTTTCGGATCGGTCTGCAGATACTGCGCGTCGATATTGATGTCCTCGCGTGAGAACACCTCGTTGATGCGCGAGAGGATGCCCGGCGTGTTGCGGTGGATATGCAGCAGGCGCTGGCTCTTCGGATGTTCGGGCAACGAGACCTCGGGGAAATTCACTGCCGACAGCGTCGAGCCGTTGTCGCTGTAGCGCACGAGTTTGGCCGCGACCTCGATGCCGATGTTGTCCTGCGCCTCGAGCGTCGAGCCGCCGATGTGCGGAGTCAGGATCACGTTGTCGCGACCGCGCAGCGGCGAGAGGAATTCGTCGTCGTTGCCCTTGGGTTCGACCGGGAACACGTCGATCGCGGCGCCGGCGACGTGGCCGGAATCGAGCGCCGCGGCGAGCGCTTCGATGTCGACCACGGTGCCGCGTGCGGCATTGATCAGCAACGCGCCTGGCTTCATCTTCGCCAGCTCCGCGGCGCCGATCATCCACTTCGTCGCCGGCGTCTCCGGCACGTGCAGGGTGACGATGTCGGAGCGCGCGAACAGGTCGTCGACGCCATGCGCCGCGCGCGCGTTGCCGAGAGCGAGCTTGGACTCGATGTCGTGGTAGATCACGTGCATGCCGAGCGATTCGGCGAGTACGCCGATCTGCGTGCCGATGTGGCCGTAGCCGATCACGCCGAGCGTCTTGCCGCGCACCTCGACGCTGCCGAGCGCCGACTTCGACCAGCCGCCGCGATGGCATTCGGCGTTCTTCTGCGGGATCCCGCGCGCGAGCATGATCGCCTCGGCGATGACCAGCTCGGCCACGCTGCGCGTGTTCGAGTACGGCGCATTGAACACCGGGATGCCGAGCGTTTCCGCCGTGTCGGTGTCGACCTGGTTGGTGCCGATGCAGAAGCAGCCTACCGCGATGAGCTTCCTGGCCTGGGCGAATACGTCGGCGCTGAGGTTCGTGCGCGAGCGGATGCCGACGATGTGCGCGTCGGCGATCGATTTCTTCAGCGCGTCGGTCGGAATCGATTTCTTGTGGAATTCGATGTTCGTGTAGCCGGCGGCCTTGAACGTGTCGAGCGCGGTCTGGCTGACGCCTTCGAGCAGGAGCACCTTGATGTCTTGCTTGGGAAACGAGGTCTTGGTCATGGATCGCGGCGGCGGGGCGGGGAGAGCGGAGCGCCCAACTATGCCAGAAATTTCCCTGTTGTGTTGCGCTGCGACACAACACCCCGGCCTTGCTAGAATGCCGATAAGTCATAAGGAAACAACATGTCGGGAAACGCCACGGGCGCCGAGGCGCCAACGACAGAGGCATTGGACGAATTGCGCCGCGCGCTGCCGACGTTGCGCCTGCTGACCGACGCCGCCGACCTCGAGCATTACGGCCGCGACTGGACGCGGCGCTGGACGCCGGCGCCGCTGGCGATTGCGCTGCCGGCGAACATCGAAGAGGTGCAGGCGATCGCGCGCTGGGCGAACGCGCATGGAATAGCACTCGTACCCTCGGGCGGGCGCACGGGCCTGTCGGGCGGCGCGGTCGCCGCGAACGGCGAGCTCGTCGTCAGCTTCGAGCGCATGAACCGCGTGCTCGACTTCAATCCGGTTGATCGCATCCTGACCGTGCAGCCCGGCATCGCCCTCGAGGCCGTGCACAAGGCCGCGGCCGAACATGGCCTGATCTATCCGGTCGATTTCGCCGCACGCGGCTCGTGTTCGATCGGTGGCAACATTGCCACGAATGCGGGCGGCATCCGCGTGATCCGCTACGGCAACACGCGCGAGTGGATCGCCGGCGTGAAGCTCGTCACCGCGAGCGGCGACCTGCTCGAACTCAATCGCGGCCTGATCAAGAACTCCTCGGGCTACGACTTGCGCCAGCTCGTGATCGGCGCCGAAGGCACGCTCGGCTTCGTGGTCGAGGCGACTCTGCGTCTGACCGATCCGCCGCCGGCCTCGCAGGTGATGCTGTTCGCCGTGCCGGAGATGGCCGCGCTCATGCGCGTGTTCGCCGCATGCCGTGCGAGCTTGAACCTGTCGGCGTTCGAATTCTTCACCGACCGCGCGTTGCATCACGTGCTCGCGCATGGCGCGCAGAAACCGTTCGACGAGGCTTCGCCGTACTACGTCGTCAGCGAATTCGATGCGGCCGACGAAGCGCAGCAACAGGCCGCGCTCGACGTGTTCGAGCGCTGCCTCAACGAAGGCGTCGTCAACGACGGCGTGTTGAGCCAGAGCGATGCGCAGGCCGCCGCGCTCTGGCGCCTGCGCGAAGGCATAACCGAAAGCCTCAGCTCCCACAAGCCGTACAAGAACGACATCTCGGTACGCATTTCCGCCGTGCCCGCCTTTCTCGACGAAATGTCCTCGCTGTTGACGCGCGAGTATCCGCATTTCGACGTGGTCTGGTTCGGCCATATCGGCGACGGCAACCTGCACATCAACGTGCTCAAGCCCGCCGAACTCGCCGATGCCGATTTCGTCGCCCAGTGCGAACGCGTGACCCGGCTGCTGAGCGAGGTGCTCGCGCGCCACGGCGGCAGCATCTCGGCCGAGCACGGCATCGGCCTGGTCAAGAAGTCGTATCTGGCCGGTACGCGCAGCGCAGCGGAGATCGAACTGATGCGCGGCGTGCGCCGGGTCTTCGATCCTCGGGGACTGATGAATCCCGGCAAGCTGTTCGACTGAATCCCGCGGCTTCGAACTACTGCGCGAACCAGCCGACGACATCCACCACGAGCTGGGTGCTGCCGGCCGAATTGAACAGGGACACCTTTCCGCCGCTGCCGACCTGCGCGATCACCATGTTCGGCACGGTCTGGCCCGGGGTGAAATTCAGGTTCGAGGCGAGTGGGCGCGCGGAGCCGGTTGGCCAGGCCGTGACGAAGCCCGCTGCGGTTGCGCCGGCGACGGTCACGTTCAAAGCGACCGCGCCGACACCGCTTGCGGGAACGCCGCCGCGATTGAGCACGGTCAGGTCGACGCTGCCGCCGCCCGTCAGCGCGCCCTTGCCGGCGAACGTGCCGTCGACGGTCGTGGTGCCTGCCCGCGTATCCATGAGTCGCGCCGGCACCAGCGCGGTGAGTTCGGAACTGGCCGGAAACCATCCCTGGGCGTCGGCAACCACGTCGGTCCGCCCCGCAGAATTGAACAAGGCGATCTTGCCGTCGGTTCCGACCTTGCTGATCACCAGGTTCGGCACGGTCAGACCGGGGACGAAATTCAGGTTCGAGGTCGGCGGTTGCGCGCTCGTGCTCGGCCAGACCGTGAGATAGCCCGGCGCCGTCGGGCCGGTTACCGTGACATTGAGAATCGTGGCGCCGAGTCCGCTTGCCGGCATGCCCGCGCGACCGGCGACACCGAGGTCGAGTCTCGATCCCGCGGTCATCGCGCCACCGCCCTGGAACTGGCCGTCGATCGTGCCGGCGCCGGCACGCGTGTCGAGCAGTCGCGCGGGAGTCATCGCAGCCAGCGTCGAGGTGGTGCCGAAGTAACCGACGACATCCGCGATCACGTCGGTCCGCCCGGCCGAATTGAACAGCGAAACCAGCCCGTTTGCGCCGACCTTCACGATCACCAGGTTGGGCGCGGTCGTGCCAGGCGTGAAGTTGAGATTCGACGCGAGCGGGCGCGTCGCGTCGCCCGGCCAGACCGTGACGAAGCCGGCTGCGTTCGGACCGGTCACGGTGACGTTGAGCGCGACGGCGACGACGCCGGCGGCCGGCAGGCCGCCGCGGCCGAGTACGGCAAGGTCAAGCTGGTTGCCGCCATTCAGCGCTCCGGTGCCGGCGAACTGGCCATCTATGGTCTGCGCACCGCCGCGCGTATCGAGCAGGCGCGCCGGATTCAGGGCAACGAACGGATTGGTCGGCGGCGGCGGCGTGCTGTCGCAGGACGGCAACGCCGCGGTGCTCCAGTCCGGGCAGGTCGCGCTGCCGTCGCCGATACCCAGCGAGCCGGCGGTCGGATACAGCACGCTGTTGCCGGCGCTGTCCTTGAACGCGAACTGGTAGCGATGGCAGCCGCTGCCGACGCCGCCGACGCTGGCGTGCCAGGCGCCATTGGTCGAGCTGCCGCGACCCAGCGTCATGTTGCTGCACACGCCGTCGACGTTGATCTTCGCGCTGCTCGGCGCCGCCGTGTCGTACCAGTTCGCCCATGCGTCGACCGTCGCCGCCTGGCGCGGGTAGTGCGAGCCGGAAGGAATCTTGTAGCCGTCCGAAGCCGTGCCGGCGAAATCCATCACCGCGAAATCCTGGGTGCTGGTATATCCGGCGCCAGCCGCTGCGCCGTAACCGTCCGTCAGCAGCAGGAAGCGATGGCCGTTCTCGTCCGAGAAAGTGCAGCTTGTGCTACTGGTCGGTTCGTACAACCAGGCGTAGAAACTCGCGTTCGGGCCGGAGTAGCCGGCAGCGATGATTTCTCCCGCGCCATTCACGCTCGCGCCGAACAGCTGCATGCGTGAAAACGGATCGGTCCAGACATTGGTGTCGCTGCTCAGCGTGCCCTGCGTGCACGAACACGACGCCGCGCCCGAACAGCTGTTCGGGTACAGCGCGGCGATGTTGGCGACGAGCGTGCACTCCGAGTAGTGGTCGATGAAGTCGGGATAGCTATTGATCCGCATGTGGTCGCCGTGGAAGCGCGCGGAACGCTGCAGATTGAAATCGATGTGGCGCGGCGTTGCCGCCGAGAGGTAGCAGGCGGACTCCTTGCAGTTGCCTGCTGGGCATGCCGCGAGGTCGGCCTGCGGATCCGAGCGCGCGCGATTCATCCACTCGAGCAGCACGCGTTCGGACCAGTTCGGATAGCCATTGACGGCTTCGCCTTCGGCCATGACGCGAGCGGACGGAAACAGCAAGGCGATGCAGCACAGGCAGGCGAACGAAACGACGCGGCGCATGACGACTCCGACGAGATGGTTCGAATTCCCCAAGCGTGCGCCATGCGCACATCAAGCCCCTCCGGAATATCTAACACGGGTCAGCGGATGTCGCAATCGCGCAAATTGCAGGATGAGGCACCGGTCACGCCGCCGTGTGCGAGAATCGGTGCCGCGGGCCCGTTGCTCGGAGGAAAACGATCAGATGTCGGCAATTCGCACGCTCTACCCGGAAATCGAACCCTACGACAGCGGCATGCTGGCGGTGTCGCCGCTGCACACCATCTACTACGAACAGTGCGGCAATCCCCGGGGCAAGCCCGTCGTGTTCCTGCACGGTGGCCCAGGCGCGGGGTGCAACGCGAAGTCCCGGCGTTTCTTCGATCCGCAACACTATCGCATCGTGCTGTTCGACCAGCGCGGCTGCGGGCGCTCGACGCCGCATGCGGAGTTGACCGACAACACGACCTGGCATCTCGTGCAGGACATCGAAGCGCTGCGCGAGCGTCTGCACATCGAACGCTGGCAGGTATTCGGCGGTTCATGGGGCTCGACACTCGCGCTCGCCTATGCACAGACGCACCCGGAACGCGTCACCGAACTGGTGCTGCGCGGCATCTTCATGCTGCGCCGCTGGGAGCTGGAGTGGTTCTATCAGCGCGGTTGCGATGCGATCTATCCCGATGCATGGGAGAGCTATCTCGAGCCGATCCCGCAGGTCGAGCGCCACGACCTGATGAGCGCCTATTACCGGCGGTTGACTTCCGGCGACGAGAAGATTCGGCTCGAAGCGGCCAAGGCCTGGTCGGTCTGGGAAGGCTCGACGAGCTTTCTCGCGCCGAGCGCCGACTACGTGAATTCGACCGGCGCCGACCAGTTCGCGCTCGCATTCGCGCGCATCGAATGCCACTACTTCGTCCACGGCGGCTTCTTCGATCGCGACGACCAGCTTTTATACAATGCCCACAAGTTGAAAAAGATACCTGCGGTGATCGTGCAGGGCCGCTACGACGTGGTCTGCCCGATGCGCAGCGCCTGGGACCTGCACCACGCCTGGCCCGAGGCCGATTTGCGCATCGTCGGCGGCGCCGGGCACTCGGCACTCGAGCCCGACATCACGCACGAACTGGTCAGCGCGACCGACCGTTTCCGTTGACACGCGCGGTCGCGCGGGGACTAGAATCCACTCTGGAACCTGCGCAACGGAAACTCTGCGCAGGCAGGGGGTTCCGCCGGCCATGGACGGTTCGCCGACGGAGCAAGCGCCCGAGCGCCTGATTCGCCGCGATTGGCTCCGGATCGAGCCTGGAATCGACGCGTGTTGCCAGCCCAGGGACGGGTCACGCTTGACCTTCCATAGGGGCGCAACGTGGAAGAGGGTGGCGAAACGAAGGTGGGCGCTGCGCAGGTGGTTTCGCGCAGGGTCACGGACCTGAGCCAACTCGCGGCGCAGGCGCTCGACCGCGGCCCCTTGAGATTGTCCACACCGATATTCGATCTCGCGGATCCGCAGCAGGCGCGGATCGGCGACTATCTGCTGCTGGAAAAAATCGGCGAAGGCGGTTCCGGCATCGTCTACCGCGCACGCCAGCTCAGCCTGGCGCGCGAAGTCGCCCTGAAACTGCTGGCCGCCAGCCCGCTCACCGACGACGATTTCCTGCAGCGTTTCCGCCTCGAGGCGCAGGCGGCGGCACGGCTGCAGCATGCCGGCATCGTGCCGATCTACGACTTCGGCGAAGCCGAAGGTCTGTCGTTCATTGCAATGGCTTACGTGCGCGGACGCAGCCTTGCGCAACTGTTGCTCGACGGGCCGCTGGCGCCGGAACGCGCCACGCGCTACGCACTTCTGGCCGCGCTCGCGGCGGACTACGCGCATCGCGAAGGCGTGCTGCATCTGGATCTCAAGCCGGGCAACGTGCTCATCGACGTCGACGATCACCTGCAGATCGCCGATTTCGGCCTCGCCCGGCGCATGGACGAGACCCTCGCCAGCATCACGGTCGCGCCCGCCGGCACGCCGGCCTACATGGCCCCGGAACAGACCGTCGTCGGCGAGCGCCTGACCCCGGCCACCGACATCTACGCGCTGGGCGCGGTGCTGTACGAAATGCTGACCGGGCGCGCGCCGTTCGTGCAGTCGACGATCGAACCGCTGCTCGCGGCGGTACGCAGCCAGGAGCCGCTGCCTCCGCGGCGCCTCGCGGCACGGGTTCCCCCGGAACTCGAGCGCATCTGTCTGCGCTGCCTGCGCAAGGACCCGCTCCAGCGCTACCGTTCGGCTGCGGCCCTGGTCGTTGATCTGGAGAAATTCGTTCGCCCGCACACGCGCCTGGAACGCGTACGCCGGCATATCGTGCGCGCGCCGCCGGTAGCCGCGATGGTCGTCGCCGCGGCGTTGGCCGTCGCTGCCGCGGGCTGGGTGTGGTGGCGAAGCGCTCCCGCATCGTCGCCACCGGCGCTGGCAGCCGAGGATTTCATCCTGCTCGGTCGCCACTATTGGGACCAGCGCACCTCGGCCGACGTGGCGCGCGGCTTGCGTTTCTTCGAGCGCGCCGTTGCCGCCGACGCCAATTCGGCAGCGGCCTGGTCGGGGCTGGCCGACAGTTACATCATGCAGTACGAATACGGCGACCTGGGTCTGGCGGAAGTGACCGCCAAGGCGCGGCCCGCGATCGCGCGCGCGAAACAGCTCGCGCCCGAAAGCGGCGATGGTTACGCCTCCGAGGGCCTGCTGCTGCTCAATCTCGGCGAATACGCGCAGGCGCGGCAGGTGCTGCGTCGCGCGGTCGAATTCGACCAGCGTCCAATCTATTTCACCTGGCTGGGCACTTCGATCATGTACGACGGCAATCCGCGCGAGGCCCTGGGTGCCTACGATCATGCCCTCGGCCTCGACGCCGGCAACGCGGTGACGCACACCTATCGTGGCATCGCGTTGGCGCTCACCGGCAAGGACACCGCGGCAGTGGAGGAATTCAAGGCCGCGCGCGCGATCAATCCGCGCTATCTGGAAAGCTGGTGGCAGGAGGGCCTGACGCAGATGCACTACGGGCACCATGCCGCGGCGCTGGCTGCGTTCCGCCAGGGCGAAGCGATGGCGCCGAAGGCCTGGACGCAGGCGTTCGCCGCGCACCTCCTGCTCATGCTCGGCGCGGACAAGGAGGCGGGGCAGGCGTTGACTGTTTCCGATGCGATGGGCAGCGGCGACATCGACCTCGCCAAGGCACGCGTGCGCTGGCTGTTCACGCGCGGCGACTATGCCGGCGCGAAGCGCTATCTGCTGCAATTCCGGCCCGAGGCGGACCAGCTCTGGTTATGGGCCTTGCTCGGCCAGGCCGAGATCCTCGCGGGCGAGCCGCAAGACGGCGCGCAAACGATGGCACGCGCGTTCGCCGGCTGGGATGGCGCCGGCGCGCCGTTTGCGCTGCCGCTCGAGCCGGCGTTCAACCTCGATCTGCTCGCCAACTGGGCGGCGGTGCAGCCGCAGGGAGCCACGCCCGATGCGCGGGCCGCGTATCGCAACTACCTGCATCGCCTGGAAGCGGGCGGCGTCGACCTGCCGGTCATGGACTATTTCCGCGCCACCGACGCGGCGCTCGGCGGCGATGCGGCGCAGGCGCTCCACTTCCTGCAACGCAGCCTCGAACGTGGCTACGTCGACGTGCACGCCCTGCAATACGATCTCGCCTGGCGCGAGTTGCGCTCGCAACCCGAATTCAAGGAATTCGCCGCGGCCGCGGCGGCACGCGCGGCGCGGATTCGCGCGGACATGAAACTCGTCGAATGAGCCGGCGCTACGCCGGCCCGTGCGTCTATTTCGTCTCGCCCGCGTGCGCGGCCTTCGCCTTTGCGATCGCGTCGGCGACTTCCTTCGGCATGTAGCTCTCGTCGTGCTTCGCGAGCACTTCGCGCGCAAAGAAACGATCGCCCTGCATTCTGCCGGTGGCGATCACGCTCTGGCCCTCGCGGAACAGGTCGGGCAGGATGCCGGTGTACTCGACCGGAATCTGCTTGAATCGGTCGGTGACGACGAAGTCGACCTTGAGCGAATTCGGGTCGCGCTGGATCGAATGCTCGAGCACGACGCCGCCAAGCTTGAAACTCGCCCCGGGCGGCGCCTTGCCGGCCAGGGTCTCGGTCGGCGAGAACAGATAGGTCATGTTCTGGCTCAGCGCGGTCACGGTCAGCGCGGCGGCAACACCGACGGCGAGCAGGATCAGCGCGACCGCGATCAGGCGGCGTTTTCGGGTCGGAGTCATGGCGTGGTCTTCCGCTTCGATTCGCGGCGCAGGCGTGCGGCAATGTCGCGCAGCGTACCGCGGCGCTGCCAGAGCGGCGCCAGCGCATCGGCGAGCAGGACGACGACGAACACCGCGTAGGCAGCCCAGACGTAGGCGCCGTAGCCCCCCATGTGAAAGAACTCAGCCATGCGCGGATGCCTCGCGCGTCGGTTGCGCCAGAGCAATCGCGCGTACCCAGTCCTTGCCCGATTCGAGCGCGAGCAGCGCGGCGCGCGCGCGCGCGAGCAGGCTGGCGAAAAAGTATACATGCGTCGCGAACGCCATCGTCAGCAGCGGCCAGAGCATGCTTTGGGAAATCTTGGATTGGCCCATGAGGCTCACGGTCTGGCCCTGGTGCAGCGTGTTCCACCACACGACCGAGTAGTGCACGATCGGCAGGTTGACCACGCCGATCAGGGCGAGGAACGCCGCGGCGCGCGCGGCCTGGCGCACATCCTCGATCGCGTGGTACAGGCCGATCACGCCGAGGTAGAGGAACAGCAGCACGAGTTCGCTGGTCAGGCGCGCATCCCAGGTCCACCACGTGCCCCACATCGGCTTGCCCCAGAGCGAGCCGGTGACGAGGGTGATGAAGGTGAACGCGGCGCCGACCGGTGCGCTCGCCATCGCCAGCGTCTCCGACAGTTTGATCCGCCATACCAGGGCGACGAACGCATTCGCCGCCATGAAGGCATAGACGAACAGGCTCATCCACGCGCACGGCACGTGCACGTAGATCATGCGGAACGAATCGCCCTGCTGGTAGTCCGCCGGCGCGACGACGAGGCCGCCGTAGAGCCCGATCGCGCCGCTGACGAGCGCGATCGCGTACAGCCACGGCAGGAAGCGCCCGGCGAAGCGATAGAAGTACGGCGGCGAGCCGAGTTTGTGGAACCAGAGGACGAGTGGATTCATGTCAACGAAATTTTCAATGCCGCCGCCGTCGCCAGCGGTGCGAGCACGAGCGCAAGTACGAGCCATGCGCCGAGCCAGAGCAGCGGTGCGGCATAGGGCAATCCTGCCTGCGCCGCATTGCACGCGCCGGCGCCGAAGATCAGCACCGGCACGATCAGCGGCAACACGAGCAGGGTCAGGAGCATACCAGAGCGGCGCAAGGCCACCGTCAGCGCGACGCAGATCGCGCCGATCAGGCTCAGCAGCGGCGTCGCCAGGGCGAGTGCGGCGAGCAGCACCGGCAAGACGCTGTCGGGCAGGTGCAGCAGCATCGCGAGCAGCGGCGCGATCGCGATCAACGGCAGCGCGGTCGTCAGCCAGTGGATCGCGATCTTGCAGGCGAGCAGCAACGACAGCGGATGCGGCGAGAGCACGAGTTGTTCGAGCGAGCCGTCGTCGAGGTCGCTGCGGAACAGGCTGTCGAGCGAGAGCAGCGCGGCGAGCAGCACGGCAACGAAGATCGTGCCCGCGGCAATGCGTTCGAGCACCTGCGCCTCGGGACCAAGCGCGAACGGAAACAGGGCGACCACGATGACCGCGAACAGCAGAGGGTTGAGCGCGTCGCCGCGCCGGCGCCAGGTCAGCGCGAGATCGCGCCTGAGCAGCGCGACGCAGGCGGCGGAAGTCGTTCCGGGCTTCATGCGCCCGCCTCGCGGCCGGCTGGTTCGGCCGTCGTCGCGCGCAGCGCGATCCGGCGCGGCGTCCCCGACGTGTACGCATATGCACCGTGCGAGGTGATCAGCGCCGCGCCGCCGCGCTGCGCGTGCATCAGCAGCAGGCGGTTGACCAGTTCGATGCCCTCGCGGTCGAGGTTCGCGTACGGCTCGTCGAGCAGCCACAGCGCGGCGGGCACGAGCAGAAGGCGCGCGAGCGCGACGCGTTTCTTCTGCCCGGCGGAAAGCAGGCGCAACGGCTGGTCTTCGTAGCCGGCGAGGCCGACGCTGGCGAGCGCGATCGCCGGAGTGATTCCGGGGCGGATGCCGCCGAGGCCGACCGCGAAGCGCAGGTTCTGCAGCGTGGTCAGTTCCAGTTTCATGCCGGGCAGGTGGCCGAGCAGGGCGACCTGGTGCGAGAGCTTCGCCAGGGTCAGGTGCACGCCGTTGAGCAGCACTTCGCCCGCGGTCGGTTCGAGCAGGCCCGACAGCACCTTGAGCAGCGTCGTCTTGCCGCTGCCGTTGTCGCCTTCGATCAGCACGACTTCGCCGGCGGCCAGGGAGAAATCGAGCGGGCCGAAAATCGGCTCCTCGTTGCGCGCATACGCGAGCGCGCGTGCGGCAAGCAGCGGAGGCGGGTCGGCAGGATCGATGGCGGACATGGTCTGGGCGGACGGCAAGGCCGGCCATGCTAGCGGCCCGGCGCGCGCGATGCCAGCGGCAAGGGATTTTCCGTGCGCGCGTCGCACACTAGACTTTGCGCAACGTGGATGGCGGAAGTGCCGGGCATGATCGATAGCGTTCGTCGCAAATGGAAATTCGCCGCAGCGGTTCTGGCCACGGCGCTGTCGATCACGACAGCCGCTGCGGTGGAGCAGGGCGAGGAACGCGCGGTCTACATGATCGCATTGCGCGATGCGCCGCTGGTCGAAAACGCGGCGCAGCGCGTGCCGGTCGCCGGCAAGGCGCCACGTGGTGGCAGACAGGCGATGCGCGATGCGCTTGCCGCGCCGCAGAGCGCTGCGTACCTCGCGCAGCTCGATGCGGCGCGCAACGGCGTGATCGATCTGGCGAGCCGTGCGATTTCGCGCCCGTTCGTGCCGACCCAGGTCTACACGCATGCGGCGAACGGCATGGCGGTCGAGTTGACCCGCGCCGAGGCGGACAGGATCGCGGCGTTGCCCGGCGTGCTCACGGTGCGTCGTGAGCGCATCCTGCGCGTCCACACCGACGTCGGCCCGCAATGGATCGGCGCCGACACGCTGTGGTCGGGACAGGCCAGCACGGCAATCAGGGGCGAGGGTGTGGTGATCGGCGTGATCGACACCGGCATCAATCCGGGCCATCCCTCGTTCGCGGCGACGGGCGGCGACGGCTATACGCACGCCAACCCGCGCGCGGGCTATCTCGGCCTCTGCGCGAGCGGGCAGGCCGCGTGCAACGCCAAGCTGATCGGCATCTACGACTACAGCAACGAGGGCAGCAAAGGCATCGATGTCGCGGGTCACGGCAGCCATGTGTCCGCGATCGCCGCGGGCAATGCGATCGCGGCGAACCTGCACGGCATGACCGCGGATCTGACGCGCAACGTCTCCGGCGTCGCGCCGCACGCGAACCTGATCATGTACAAGGCCTGCAACGCCAAGCCGGTCGATCCGTCGCGCGGCGACGGTACCTGCGCCGAATCGTGGCTGGTCAAGGCGATCGATCAGGCGATCGCGGACAAGGTCGACGTGATCAACTATTCGATCGGCGGCGACACCGTCGATCCCTACACGCTGCTGGCCGACCGCAGCAGCGACGTCTACGCGTTCTTCCAGGCACGCGCGGCCGGCATCGTGATCGCCGTCGCCGCGGGCAACGAGGGACCCGGCGCGAACACGCTGAGCGAGCCTTCGAATGCGCCGTGGGTGATCGGCGTGGCGAACGCTTCGCACAACCGCCGCCTGACCAATACGCTGACCGGAACGGCGGGAACGGGCGCCGGTTCGCCCTTCGTCGATCTGGTCGGGCAGGGATTCACCGCGGGATATGGCCCGGCCGCGGTCGTCTACGCTGGCGATTACGGCAACGCGCTGTGCGGAAAAGGCGCCTCGGTGCCGTCGCCGCCGGACGGATCGAGCAATCCGTGGCCGGTGGGCACCTTCCACGGCGAGATCGTGATTTGCGATCGCGGCACGTACGGACGCGTCGAAAAAGGCTACAACCTCAGGGCTGCGGGCGCGGGCGGCATGATCCTCGCGAATGCGGCCAGCGACGGCGAGAGCACGGTGTCGGACGACCACTACCTGCCGGCAGTGCACCTGGGCTATCAGGCAGGGCAGACGATCAAGGGTTGGGTGCATCCGTACGCGCCGCTGCACAGTTCGATTTCCGGCGTCGCCGCGCAACTGAACGCCGCGTTCGGCGACGTGCTCGAAGCCTCGAGCTCACGCGGTCCCTACGGGTTCGGCGGCGGCGTACTCAAACCCGATCTCACCGCGCCCGGGGCGAATATTCTGTCCGCGTCGAACAGCGGCAATGGTCTCGCGCTGATGACCGGCACCTCGATGGCCAGCCCGCACGTCGCCGGCAGCGCGGCGCTGGTGCTTTCCGCGCATCGCGACTGGACGCCGGCGCAAGTCGAATCCGCGCTGCTCGGCACTGCGCTGGCCGGCAGCGTGCGCAAGGAAGACGGTACCGCGCTGGCTTCACCGTCCGACGCGGGCGCGGGGCGCGTGCAGCCGGCGCTGGCGGCGAATGCCGGCTTGTACCTGCCACTGAATACCGCTGATTTCGCTGTGCCGGACGGTTCCGTCGCCCCGCCGCCCGGTCAGCACGGCGACCTGCGCAAACTCAATCGTCCCGGCCTCGAGGACGAGCACTGTTTTCAGCGGTGCGCATTCACGCGTATCGTCACCGACATGTCGGGCGGCGGTAGCTGGCAGGTCGCTGCGACGGCGACGACCGGGGCGACGATCGCGGTTACGCCGAGCGAGTTCACCTTGGCGGCCGGTGCTTCGCAAACGCTCGCCATCGCGGTGGACGTCAGTGATCCCGCCTTGCCCGGCAGTTGGGTCGGCGGCCGCGTCGTGTTGCACAAGACCGCGGGCGGACGCAACGCCAGCGATTTCGCGTTGACGGCCACCGTCTACGCCGACCCGGGCGCGGCGCCCGCGTTCGCCGATATCGCGGCGGCGACATCCTCCGGCGCGACGACGCTGAACCTGTCGGGCATGGTGCCGCTGCCGCAGGCGACATATACCCCGATGCGGTTGGTTGTTCCGAACTCGACGACGATGCAGCTTGGCGTCGATCCCGATCCGTCCGGCATCTACAAGACGCCGACCGCGGCCGGACGACAGTTCGCGTTGTTCAACAACCCGAATTTCAGCGGCATCGACTCCGGCGTGAATGCGCCGGTTTTCATCGTCGAAGTCGCCACTTCGAACGCGCCGTCGCTGTTGCTGTTTGCCGGCATCGACAGCAATGCGGATGGCCAGCCTCAGCAAAGTGAACAGGTGTGCCAGGCCAGCGCGACTGCCGGCTCGAGCGTCGTCGCGCGCTGCGTCGTCGATCTGCGCGCGGCGAATCGGGCGGGTGTGAGCGGCAACGCCGCCGGGAACAATGTCTGGGTCCTGATCGACGTGCCGCTGGGCAGCGCGGCAGCGACTTATTCCATTTCGCTCGCCAGCGGCTTTCCGTCGCGGAGCTATGTCATTCCCTTGCCGGCGGGCACGACGCGCAGCATCACGGCGACCGGCCCCGGCCAGGTTCCGGCGCTGGCCAGTTTTCCGTTGCGGATTGCCTGGGCGCCGGCCGTGGAGAATGGCAACTGGACGCTGCTGCCCGGACAACGCTACTTCGGCGCCGTGGCGATCGGCGGCGTGCCGGGTTCCGTCAACGCCGCGACTGCCATGCTTCCGTTCGCGCTGACCTATGCCGGCGGCAACGATGACCAGCCGACGGCATTGCCGCTGCAGAATGCCGTGATCAATGCCGCCACCGCGCAATCGTTCCACGCTCTCTACATCGATGTGCCGCCGGGCGCGGAAACGCTGAAGATCGACAGCAACAGTTCTCCGCCGGATTCCGCGGGGTCGATCGCGCTCGGGCTCGTGCGTGCCGACTTTCCTGATTTTTCATCATCGGCGCAGATCGCTGCCGCGCCGAGCGACAGCCCGGTGGCGACCTGGAGTCTGACGCCGCCGGCGGCGACGAATGCCGCGACGATTCCGGCGACGCCGGGGCGCTGGTACGTCACTGCGCAGACCGCGGCAGCCGCCGGCTTCCATTTGAATGCACAACTGACTTATTCCGCTGCGGCGGCCACAGGAATCGCACCAGGCGCCTACTACAACCCGAAACGCTCGGGGCACGGTCTGTTTTTGAGCCAAGGCGGCAACCAGCAGGTGCTGAATTGGTACACCTACCTCGAAGACGGCACGCCGACCTGGTATTCCGCCCAGGCGCTGGCGCCGAGTCCGGCTGGGGCGATCTGGAATGCGCCGTTGATGCGGGTCACCTGGAGCGGGAGCAAGATCAATTCCGCCACGACGGTCGGCAGCGTGAGCCTGACCCGGATCAACGACAGCGACATGATGTTCTCGTGGCATCTCGACGGGCAGGCCGGAAGCGAGCGCTTCACCCGGCTCGGCGCGGGTGCCTGCCCGAACTTCAACGGCGCGCCGACGAATTTCAACGGCGCGTGGTACGTGCCGACGCAGTCGGGTTATGGCCTCGATGCACTCGCGTTGCCGGACCAGCTGTTCACGGCGTTCTATTTCTACGACGCGCTCGGTGTGGCGCGCTGGGGTATAGGCTCCGCGCAACCGTTTGCGCCGTCGAATGCGATGACCTTGACCCAGAGCAGCGGATTCTGTCCCGTCTGCGACTATAGCAAGGTCACGGCACAGCCGCTCGGCACGATCTCGATCAGCTATGCCGACGCGAGCAGCGGCAAGCTGTCGGCGAACCTCGTGCTGCTGCAGCCGCCTCTCGGCGGCGCGTGGACGGTCGATCAGCAGACGCTGGCGCGGCTGACGGGTTCGCCGTCGGCCTGCGCGCAGTAGTCGGTCAGGAGCGCAGCACCGGGCTGTCCCAGCCCGGCTTCGGTGTGAAGCGCGCGCCGTATTTTGTCGCGAGCGCGTCGAGTTGCGCCTTGAGCTTGTCTGCGCCTTCGCTCTTGACGTGCTGAATCGGGCCGCCGCGGAACGGGGCGAAGCCGGTGCCGAAGATCACGCCCGCGTCGAGCAGGTCGGCGTCGTCGGTGACGCCGTCGTGCAGGCAGGCCACGGATTCGTTGAGCAGCGGCAGGATCATGCGCTCGGCGATGTCGTCGGGTGCGACGTATTTCGGATCGACCTCGGGTTTGACCGGCTTGCCGTTCTCCCATTTGTACAGGCCTTCGCCGGTCTTCTTGCCCTTCTTGCCCGCGGCGAGATAGCCATCGAGGCCGTCGGGAATGTCGAGGTGAAGGAATTCGCCGACTTCCTTGCCGACCGAGACGCAGACGTCGAGCCCGACCGTGTCGGCCAGTTCGATCGGCCCCATCGGCATGCCGAACTTCTTCGCCGCCTTGTCGAGCACCGGGCCGGGGATGCCTTCCTTGAACATGCGCAGCGCTTCAAGCAGGTACGGAAACAGAATGCGGTTGACGAGAAAGCCCGGCGTGCCCTTGACCGGTACGGGCAACTTGTCGATCTTCTTGCAGAAGGCCAGCGCACGGGCTTCGTTGGCCGCGTCGAGATGATCCTGGCGCACGATCTCGACCAGCGGCATCTGCGCGACCGGGTTGAAGTAGTGCAGGCCGAGGAAGCGGCCCTGCGCGTTCACCGCTTGGCGCAGCTCGGCCAGCGGAATGCTCGAGGTGTTCGTCGCGAGCAGCGCGTCGGCCTTCATCGCCGGTTCGGTCTTGCGGTACAGGTCTTCCTTGGCCTGCAGATTCTCGAAGATCGCCTCGATGACGAGGTCGGCATTGGCGATGCCGCTGCCGTCGACGTCGGCCTTGAGCCGTGCCGCGGCCGGCGCGATCGCCTCGGGCGTCTTCAGGCGCTTGGCGAACAGGTCCTGCGCGCGGTCGAGCGCGGGCTGGATGTACTTCATCTCGCGGTCCTGCAGCGTGACCTCGAAGCCACGCAGCGCGCACCACGCCGCGATGTCGCCGCCCATGACGCCGGCGCCGACGACGTGCACGCGCTGGATGCCCGAATCGCCGCCGCCGAGCTTCTTCAGCCGCTCCTGCAGGAAATAGACGCGCACGAGATTGCGGCAGGTCGGTGTCGTCGCGAGCCTGGCCACCGCGCGCGCCTCGATCTTCAGGCGCTGCGTGATGCTCGAGCCGCCGCGCCGCCACACGTCGATCAAGGCAAACGGGGCCGGGTAATGCTGCGGATTCGCCTTGGCCGCGGTCTGCCTGGCGACGATCGGCGCGAGTACCTGGCGCACCGGCCACAGATTCGTCGCCCAGGCGGTCGCGCGCTGCGCGAACGCGCGCGCGCGCGGGTGCGCGATCAACTCCCTGGCTTCAGCGACGAGCAGTTCGGGCGAGGTCAGCTTGTCGATCACGCCGAGCGACTTGGCCGCCTCGGCCGACAGCGACTTGCCGGTCAGCATCAGCGGCAGCGCTTCCGGCGCGCCGATCAGGCGCGGCAACCGCGCGGTGCCGCCCCAGCCCGGGATGATGCCGAGCATGACCTCGGGGAAGGCGAGGCGCGTCTTCGCATCGCGCGTGGCGACGCGGTAGCGGCAAGCCAGCGACAACTCGAAGCCGCCGCCCATGCAGGCGCCGTGGATCGCCGCCACGGTCGGGCAGCGCAGGCGCGCGATGCTCTGGAACACGCGCTGGCCGTTCTCGATGCTGGCGAGCACGCGGCCTTCCTTCTCGTACTTCTCGAACTCGGTGATGTCGGCGCCGGCAATGAACGTGTCGGGCTTGCCCGAGCGGATCACGACGCCTTTCGGCGGCTCGATGGCCAGGCGTTCGGCAATCTGCGCCAGCTCGTCCATCGCCGCGCGGTTGAAGGCGTTGACCGGAGCGTCGGCGCGGTCGAAGGTCAGTACGAGGATGCCGTCGGCGCCGAGGTCGGGTTTCCAGTGGGCGAAGCGCAGTCCTTCGAACATGATGGTTCCGGTCGTTGCGGGGTGGGGCGGCTATAATCGGCGCTGGGGATGGCCTGGGTCAACGGAGCGGAGGTTCGCCGCTGCCGCCGCCCGGCGGCGGCAGCGGTACGGTTGCCGACTGCGGCCGCGAACGATGGAACTTTGATTGCCTGTCCCGGTCTAGCATGGTCATGCTCAACCGGGTCGAATACAAACGGAGTATGGCCCGGATGGGTGAGGCGGACACCGACCGCGAGTTGGTCGAACGTGTACAGAAAGGAGACAAGCGCGCTTTCGATCTGCTGATCCGCAAGTATCAGCACAAGATCGTCAGCGTCATCTCGCGTTACGTCTCCGACTGGAGCGAATGCCAGGACGTGGCCCAGGAAGCTTTTATCCGCGCTTATCGCGCGATCGGGAACTTTCGCGGCGACGCCCAGTTCTACACATGGATCTACAAGATCGCGATCAACACGGCGAAGAACCATCTCGTGTCGCAGGGGCGGCGCCCGCCGAAGGACGACATCGCGGTCGACGACGCCATGCTGCTCGACGGCGGCGCTTGGCTCAAGGATCGTGCCACGCCCGAGCACGAATTGTTGCGCCAGGAAATTGAACAAACGGTCTTCGACACGGTCGAACAATTGCCGGAAGAACTGAAAACCGCCATCACGCTGCGCGAGGTCGACGGGTTGAGCTACGAGGAAATCGCGGAACGCATGAACTGCCCGATCGGCACGGTCCGCTCGCGCATCTTCCGCGCCCGCGATGCGATCGATGCGAAATTGCGTCCGTTGCTGGGGCAGGATTCGAGTATTGACCATGAATGAGCATCCACTTTCCCATCCGATGAACCCCAATCAAGCCATGGCCGATTCGCTTGGTGAACAATTGTCCGCGCTGATGGACGGCGAACTGGCGCGCGACCAGGTGCGATTCCTGCTGCGCGGCGTCGAGGCGCAGTCCGATCTGGCCCGGCGCTGGTCGAACTATCATCTGGTCAGCGCGACTTTGAAGCGCGAGTGCGTCGCGGTCGTACTGCCGGCAGATTTCGCCGACGGCGTGATCGCGCGGCTCGATGCGGACGTCGCGGTGACCGCCGTCCATTCGTCGCGGCGTGTCGGTTTCGGTGTGCTGCGCTGGGTCGGCGGCGGCGCGATCGCCGCCGCGGTCGCCGTGGTCGCGTTGACCGTGTCGCATCCACCCGAGCAGGGCGGCGGTCCGGCGCTCGCGGTCGCCGCGCAGGCGCCCGCGCATGCGTCGTCGCAGCCGTATCTGCCGTTGGCGCGGCCGCTGGCGAATGCGGGCTCGCCGCTGTTCGACTACGCGGCGGTGCAGCCGGCAAGTTACGAGCAGGTGGTGCCGAGCTATTACCTGCCGGACGGCAGCGAACCGGCGCCGGAGCGCATCGAAATCGGCGGGGTGTCCTACGTGCTGCGTGCGCAACGCCCGCCCGTGCAGGATTCGGTGCAGCAAGCCGCTGCGCCCGCGCAGCGATGAGTGCCGGACAGACGGCCCGTCTTAACATTGGCTGACCCGGAATTCGTGCGACGCCCGTTCGGCTGGAACCCGGACGGGCGTTTGTCGTTCCAAGCAGCGCTCGTGGAAATGGTCTTGCGGTTTTCCTCCGTCGGAATTTGTATAAAGGTATAAATATGAGCAAGGTATATAAAATCGGCGTCTTCGCCGCGTTGTTCGCCCTCGCCGCATCGGCGCATGCGGATCTCCCGGACTTCACCCAGCTCGTCGAAAAGAACGGTCCTTCGGTCGTCAACATCACCGCGACCCAGGGCGATGGCGTCGCCCAGCAGGGCGCCGACGCCGATGACCAGGACGACGACGGCGGCGCGCAGAACGTGCCGCCCGGCATGCAGGACTTCTTCCGCCGCTTCTTCGGCCCGAACGGCCCGGGCGGCGCGCGTCCGCGCGGCGGCGGCGAGTCGCATGGCTCGGGTTTCGTCATCTCGAACGACGGCTACATCCTGACCAACAACCACGTCGTCGACGGCGCGGAGAAGGTGATCGTGCGCCTGTCCGACCGGCGCGAACTCGATGCCAAGGTGGTCGGCACCGACAAGACATCCGATGTCGCCTTGTTGAAAGTGAATGCCAGCGGCCTGCCGGCGGTCAGCATCGGGGATTCCGCCAAGCTCAAGCCGGGCCAGTGGGTCGTCGCGATCGGTTCGCCGTTCGGCTTCGATCATACGGTGACGCACGGCGTGGTCAGCTACGTCGGCCGCGGCAACCGTTCCGAGCAGTACGTGCCGTTCATCCAGACCGACGTGCCGATCAACCCGGGCAATTCGGGCGGACCGCTGTTCAACCTCGACGGCCAGGTCGTCGGCATCAACTCGCAGATCTATTCGAATTCGGGCGGCTACATGGGCGTCTCGTTCGCCGTGCCGATCAACATGGCGATGAACACGGTCGAGCAGCTCAAGACCACGGGCAAGGTCAGCCGCGGCATGATTGGTGTGCAGATCCGCAGCATCGGCCGCAATGATGCGAAGGCGCTCGGCCTTAACCAGGTTGGCGGCGCGCTGGTCAACGAGGTTACGTCCGGCAGCGGGGCCGAGAAGGCTGGAATCCAGCCGGGAGACGTCATCGTCGCCTACGACGGCAAGAATATCGACCAGTCTTCCGATCTGCCGTTGCTCGTCGGCAACACCAAGCCCGGCGCGACGGCAAATCTCAAGGTGTTTCGCGACGGCAAGACGATCGATCTGCCGGTTACGGTCGGCGAGTTGCCGACGGAGAAGGGCGGCAAACTCGCCAGCCTCGGCGGCAGGACGAAGCCGGACAACAGCAATCCGCTCGGCATCGCCGTTGACGATATCTCCTCGGATGACCGCAGGGCACTGGGTCTCAAGGACCAGAACGGCGTGGTGATCTCCCAAACGGGCCCGGTCGCTCAACGCGGCGGTCTGCAGCGTGGCGACGTCGTGCTCAAGGTTGGCCGCGTCTATGTCAAGAACACGGTCGAGTTCCAAGGTGCGGTTAAGGATGTGAAGCCAGGCGATTCCGTTATGCTGCTGATTAAGCGAGGCGAGGCAGCGCAGTTTGTGACGTTAACGGTGCCGTCTAACAAAGGCTGAAATTACGTTGGATGGAAATGGGTTTACGGGGTTACATAGCTGATCTCTACTAATTCCCCAACGCTGGTGATCACCAGCGTTGGGTGTCACATCAAGCAATTTTCTGCTAATCACAGGTCACGTGAACGGCGTGAGGCGGATTCCATTGTCTTTGCTCGCCGCCCCTCCCTCCGAACAAAAGACTTGACCTTCTTCAACAAATACTATGCAGCAGATTTGATGCCAACCGCCATCCTGGGATGGAAAACAGAATCCAGACGCATCCGGTTCGGCTATTTTCCAGATGTCTGACTCCGAAAATTCAGAATCAGGTGGGGCAAGTTGAGCAGTTGCGTAAGATTGACCCAAACAAATCGCGAACGACAACGCACAGAGAATACGTTTTTTCACAAGCTTCTCCCGTTGATTGAACAGCGCCCACAAACAACCCCTATGGGCGAGTTGAGGCTAGTCCCACTTCTCGAAAGTTACCGTGAGCTACGCCACAGCGCTTGGCTCCCTACATGCTTCAGATTCATGCGACAATGTGAAATTGACCGGCGCGCCTGCGCCGGTTTGTTTATCGATATCCCATGGAACTCATCCGCAACTTCTCCATCATCGCCCACGTCGATCACGGCAAGTCGACGCTCGCCGATCGCATCATCCAGCTTTGTGGCGGCCTCGAAGCGCGCGAGATGGAAGCGCAGGTGCTCGACTCGAACCCGATCGAGCGCGAGCGCGGCATCACGATCAAGGCGCAATCGGTGTCGCTGCCGTACACGGCGCGCGATGGAAAAACTTATCAGTTCAACATTATCGACACCCCGGGCCACGTCGATTTCAGTTACGAAGTCAGCCGCTCGCTCTCGGCCTGCGAGGGCGCGCTGCTCGTCGTCGACGCGGCCCAGGGCGTCGAGGCACAGTCGGTCGCCAACTGCTACACCGCGGTCGAACTCGGCCTCGAAGTCGTGCCGGTGCTCAACAAGATCGATCTGCCGACCGCCGATGTCGACAAGGTGAAAGAGGAAATCGAGGCGGTGATCGGCATCGACGCGACCGACGCGGTCGCGATCAGCGCCAAGACCGGGCTCAACGTCGTCGAAGTGCTCGAGGCGATCGTCGCGCGCATTCCACCGCCGAAGCCGCGCGACACCGATCGGCTGCAGGCGCTGATCATCGATTCCTGGTTCGACAACTATCTCGGCGTCGTCTCGCTCGTGCGCGTGATGCAGGGCGAGATCACGCCGCGCGACAAGCTGCTCGTCATGTCGACCGGACGCACGCACGAGGTCGATTCGGTCGGCGTGTTCACGCCGAAGCGGCTGGCCAAGGACGCGTTGCGTGCGGGCGAAGTCGGCTGGGTCACGGCGTCGATCAAGGACGTGCATGGCGCGCCGGTCGGCGACACGCTGACGCTCGCCGGCAAGCCCGCGGACAAGCCGCTGCCGGGCTTCCAGCAGATGCAGCCGCGCGTGTTCGCGGGCCTGTTCCCGGTTTCGGCCGACGACTACCCGGCGCTGCGCGAGGCGCTGGAGAAACTCAAGCTCAACGACGCCGCGCTCGTGTTCGAGCCGGAGTCATCCGAGGCGATGGGCTTCGGCTTCCGCTGCGGCTTCCTCGGCCTGCTGCATATGGAGATCATCCAGGAGCGGCTCGAGCGCGAATACGACCTCGACCTGATCACCACCGCGCCGACCGTGGTCTACGAGATCCTGCGCACCGACGGCAAGGTCGAGGCGCTCGACAATCCGGCCAAGATGCCGGCGGTGAACTACATCGAAGAAATCCGCGAGCCGATCATCGTCGCCAACATCCTCACGCCGCCCGACTATATCGGCAACGTGATCAAGCTGTGCGAGGAAAAGCGCGGCGTGCAGCGCTCGATCAACTACATGGCCAGCCAGGTCCAGATCAGCTACGAGCTGCCGCTGGCCGAGGTCGTGCTCGATTTCTTCGACAAGCTCAAGTCGGTATCGCGCGGCTACGCCTCGATGGAATACCATCTCGAGCGCTTCCAGGCCGCGCCGCTGGTGCGTGTGGATGTCCTGGTAAACGGCGATCGCGTCGATGCGCTGAGCCTGATCCTGCATCGTTCGAACGCCGACCGCCGCGGTCGCGAGCTGGTCGAGAAGATGAAGGAGCTGATCCCGCGCCAGCAGTTCGACGTGGCGATCCAGGCCGCGATCGGCGCGCAGATCATCGCGCGTTCTTCGGTGAAGGCTTTGCGCAAGAACGTGCTCGCCAAGTGCTACGGCGGCGACGCGACGCGCAAGCGCAAGCTGCTCGAGAAGCAGAAGGAAGGCAAGAAGCGCATGAAGCAGGTCGGCAGCGTCGACATTCCGCAGGAAGCGTTCCTCGCTGTCCTGCAGATGGACAAATAGCGGATCACGTAAAGAATCGGGACTCACGATGGACTTTGATTTTGCATTGCTGCTGGTCGTGCTGACGTTCGCCACCGGTATCACCTGGCTGTTCGACCGCCTGTTTCTGTACAAGGGCCGCGCAACGCGGGCGCAGGCGCTGGGCGCGGTCGGCGGCACCACGGCGGAGCGCGAGCAGCGTGTCGCCGAGGCGATGCGCGAACCGGCGATCGTCGAGTACGCGCGCTCGTTTTTCCCGGTGATCCTGATCGTGCTGACGTTCCGCTCGTTCCTCGCCGAGCCGTTCAAGATTCCGTCCGGGTCGATGATGCCGACCCTGCTCGTCGGCGACTTCATCCTCGTCAACAAATTCGCCTACGGCCTGCGCGTGCCGGTGCTGAACACGAAGTTCATCGCCACGGGCGAGCCGAAACGCGGCGACGTGTTCGTCTTCATCTATCCGGGCTACAGCTGCACGCGTGACGGCAAGGAAGTGCGCAGCGGCCGGCCCTGCGACAACGGTGAACCGCTCGTGCCCGTGCCCAAGATGAATTACATCAAGCGCGTGATCGGGCTGCCGGGCGACACGATCACGTATCGCAACAAGACGCTGTACGTGAACGGCAAGGAAATTCCGAGCACCTACACCGGACCCTACGTCGGCTCCGGCGGTGAAGGCCAGCGCATGGCCGGCGCCTCGGTGCGCGAGGAGATGTTGCCTGGGGTCGAACATCGGATCCTCAATGCGCCGGCCGACCGCGGCTTCTCGCAAGGGCGCGAGGGCGAATGGATCGTGCCGGCCGGGCACTATTTCGCGATGGGCGACAACCGCGACAACAGCGAGGACAGCCGCTACTGGGGCTTCGTCCCCGAGCAGAACCTGGTCGGCCGCGCCTTCGTGGTCTGGATGAACTGGGACGGCGGCATCGATTTCAAGCGGCTCGGCACACTGATAAAGTAGGGCTAGGGCAAGAATCCGGTTTTCTTCAACCTGGGGGCAAGTCATGCGAGCGCGCAATCGGCAACAAGGTCTCAGCATCATCGGATTCCTGATCGTGCTTGCCGTCGTCGGCTTCTTCGCCTATGTGGCGATGCTGGTGATCCCCGCGTACACCGAATATTTCGGCGTGGTCAAGGCGATGAAGGGCGTTGCCGAGGAGTCGGGCGTGGCAAACATGCCGATCGAGCAGATTCGCGGCAAGCTCGGATTCGGCATGCACCTGCAGTACGTCGGCGACAATACCGTGCCTCCGAATGCCATCAAGCTCAACACGCAGGGGGGCGCGCGAATTCTGCAGGTCACGTACGACAAGCAGATTCCGCTGCTGTACAACGTATCCCTGCTCCTGCATTTCGAGCATGCGGAAAATCTGGGCGGCCCCAATACGGGATACTGATTGCTTCGCATCGCCTACAGTTTTGCCGATACCGCCCTGCGCGAACGCGCGCTGACCCATCGCAGCGCCGCCGCCGGCAACAACGAGCGGCTCGAGTTCTTCGGCGATGCGCTGGTCAATGCGATCGTCGCCGAATTGCTGTTCGACGAATTCCCCAAGGCCGATGAAGGCGAACTGACGCGCCTGCGCGCACGCCTGGTCAGCGAACCGGCGCTCGCGGCGCTCGCGCGCGAACTCGACATCGGCGATGCCTTGCATCTCGGTCCCGGCGAATTGAAGAGCGGCGGTTTTCGCAGGGATTCGATTCTGGCCGACGCGTTCGAGGCCATCATCGCCGCCGTCTATCTCGACGGGGGATGGGCCAAATGCCGCGAGGTCGTGCGCGCGCTCGTCGCGCCGCGCGTAGCCATCGCCGTGGCGATGGACGACAAGGATGCGAAGACGCGGCTGCAGGAATGGCTGCAGTCGCGCGGTGAGGCGTTGCCGGGCTACGAGCTCGTCGCGACCAGCGGCGCCGATCACGCGCGCGTGTTCGACGTAGAATGCCGCATCGACTCGCGCGGCCTCGCCGCTGCCGGTCGCGGCAGCAGCCGCCGCGCGGCCGAGCAGGCCGCGGCAGCCGCGGCGCTGGAGCAACTGCGGCAAGCGAAGGACAAGACGTGAGCGACTCTCCGGCAACGCCGGCGGCGGGAGCCGATCATCGCTGCGGCACCGCGGCGATCATCGGCCGGCCCAACGTGGGCAAGTCCACCCTGGTCAACGCGCTGGTCGGCGTGCGCCTCTCGATCATCGGTCCGAAACCGCAGACCACGCGCCATCGCATCCTCGGCATCGTCAGCAAGCCGCAAGGGCAGATCCTGCTGCTCGACACGCCGGGCCTGCACGCGGGCGGCGCGCGCGCGATCAACCGCCAGCTCAACCGCGCCGCGCGCAACGCGGTCGCCGAAGCCGACGTCTGCGTGCATCTGATCGAGGCGGGACGCTGGACCGACGAGGATCAGCTCGTGCGCAACGTGCTGTCGGATTCGTCGCGACCGCGCCTGCTCGTGCTCAACAAGGTCGATGCGCAGAAGGACAAGAAGCAGTTGCTGCCGTTCCTGCAGAAGGTCGGCAGCGACGGTTTCTATGCAGGAGTGTTCCTGATTTCGGCGCGGCGGCGCGACGGCGTCGACGCGCTCGAACGCGCGATTATCGAACACCTGCCGCCGGGGCCGGCGCAGTTCGGTGAAGACGAATTTACCGATCGCAGCGAGCGTTTCCTCGCCGCGGAGTTGATCCGCGAGCAGTTGATGCTGCGCCTGGGCCAGGAACTGCCGTATTCCGCGACCGTCGAGATCGAAAGCTTTGCCGACAACGAGAGCGGCATGAGCGAGATCCACGCCGCGATCTGGGTCGAGCGCGAAGGGCAGAAGGCGATCGTGATCGGCAAGGGCGGCGAGCAACTCAAGGCGATCGGCAGCGCCGCACGCCTGGCGATGAACCGCCTGTTCGGCCGCCGCGTGCATCTCAAGCTCTGGGTCAAGGTGCGCGAGAACTGGTCCGACGACGAGGCGGCGTTGCAGCGTTTCGGCTACAGCGAATAGGCTCCTTCGATTCCCGATCCTGCGGTGCGCATCGAACACCAGCCAGCCTTCGTCTTGCACGCGCGCGCCTACCGCGAAACCTCGCTGCTGCTCGAATGCCTGACCCGCGACCACGGCCGCGTCGGGCTCGTCGCGCGCGGCGTGCGGCGCGAGCGGTCGCGCACGCCGCGCGCGCTGCTGCAGCCGCTGCTTCCGCTCCGGCTCGGCTGGAGCGGGCGCGGCGAATTGGCCACGCTGACCCAGGTCGAGGCCGCGGCTGCCGGCTTCGATCTCGGCGGCGATGCGCTGCTCTGCGCGCTCTACCTCAACGAACTCGTGCTGCGCATCACGCCGCGCCAGGACCCGCATCCGCCGTTGTTCGGCGACTACGCCGAAACGCTGGCGCGGCTCGCGCGCGGCGAGGCGCAGGCATGGACGCTGCGCCGCTTCGAGCGCGACCTGCTCGCCCACCTCGGCTACGCGCTCGTGCTCGATATCGACGGCGACGACGGCGCGCCGCTCGATCCCGAACGCGACTACGCCTATCGCCACGAGCATGGGCCGACGCCGTGGCGCGACGCGCGTGACGGCGTTCGCCTGCGCGGCGCCACGCTGCTCGCGCTGGGGCGCGACGAGATGCCGGACGCCGAATACCTGCCGTCGCTGCGGCGCCTGATGCGCGCCGTGATTGCTGCACATCTGGACGGCGGGGAATTGCGCTCGTGGGGTTTGTTTGCGTAGGGGCGATTCGGCGAAATCCGCTCTGCCTGTCGTTGCCGCCGGAACTACGCGGGAATTGCTGGCAAAAGCAAAGTCGCGCGTCTACGGAACCTCTGCACAAGCGTAGTAGTAGCAGCTTGTGCAGAGGTTCCCTACGGGTTCGCCAGCGCGTCGAGTGTTTGCTGGACGATGTCGATGAACTCGGCAAGTTCGCGATCATGGCCGTCGGTCGCCGCCTTGAGCCGGCGTTCGAGTTCTTCAGCCGAATTGCCGAGACGCACGGCGCCGCAATAGCGGCACGATGCACGCAGCCGATGCAGCCAGTCGCCGAGTTCGCCGGCCGGCATGACGGCGATGCGGGGCAGGGTCGCCTCGAGTTCGCTGGCGAAAAGACCACGCAGCGACTGCAAGGTCTGCCTGTCGCCGCCCACGCTGGCCAGCGCCGCGCCGTCTTCGATCACGGCAGATGACGACATCGGGACGGCCGCGACTTCGAGAGATGACGCCGCGGTCTGCGGACGTGGACGATTCCAATGCGGAAGATGCGCGGCCAGCAATGCCGCGAGCCGCTCGACGCCGATCGGCTTCGTCAGCGTGTCGGCATATCCGGCCTGCACGAGTTGCGCACGCATTGCCGCATCGAGTTCCGCGCTGGTCGCGATCGCGATCGAATCGCAGCCTTTTCGGCGCAATTCGCGCAGCAAGGCCACGCCGCCGAGGTCGGGCATGCGCCGGTCGAGCAGCAGCAGGTCGTACGTCGCCGTTGCACAGGCGATCAGCGCTTGTCCGCCATTCGCGGCACCGTCAACGCGGAAGCCGAGTTCGCGCAGCGCGCCGAGCAGGTATTCCAGGCTGACCGGCTCATCGTCGGCCACGAGCACGTGCGCGGCGGCATCCTCTGTCATGCGCCGACTATAGCAGCGACGTTGCGCGCCGCGCCGCCGCTCCCGCCCCGGCTGGTATCATGTGCGGCCAGGTTCTCCGCTTTTTCTATGTCTTCGATCGAAACGGATATCACCGATATTTCCCACGACGGCCGCGGTGTCGCGCACATTGCCGGCAAGGCCGTGTTCGTTGCCGGCGCGCTGGCCGGCGAGCGCGTGCGCCTGCGCGATTTGCGCCGGCACCGGCACTATGACGAAGCCGCGGTCGAGGAAGTGCTGCGGGCGTCGCCCGACCGCATCGAGCCGCGCTGCAAGCACTTCGGCGTCTGCGGCGGCTGCGTGTTGCAGCATCTCGATCCGGCGGCGCAGATCGCCGCCAAGCAGCGCGTGCTGCTGGAGAATTTCGAGCGCATCGGCAAGGTTCAGCCCTCGGCGATTCTTCCGGCGCTGAGCGATTCGCCCTGGGGTTACCGGCGCAAGGCGCGTCTGAGCGCGAAATTCGTCGAGAAGAAGGGGCGCATGCTGGTCGGCTTCCGCGAGACCAACGGCCGCTATGTCGCCGACATCGAGCGCTGCGAAGTGCTGCATCCCGCGGTGGGCGAGCGCATCGCCGCGCTCACGGCGATGCTCGAATCGCTCGATGGCAAGCGCGAGATTGCGCAGATCGAAATCGCCGCGGGCGACAACCTGATCGCGCTCGTGTTCCGCCACCTCAAGCCGTTGTCGGAAGCCGACACGCGGGCGCTGATCGCGTTCGGACAGGCCAACGACCTCGCGATCTTCCTCCAGCCCGGCGGCATCGACAGCGTCGCACCGCTGTGGCCGGCCGGCGCGCAGTTGAATTTCGAGCTGCCGGCTTACGACGTAACTCTGGACTTTCGCCCGCTCGACTTCATCCAGGTCAACGGCGGCATGAACCGGCGCATGATCGATCACGCGCTCGCGCTGCTGGCGCCGCGGCCGGACGATCGCGTGCTCGACCTGTTCTGCGGGTTGGGCAATTTCACCCTGCCGCTCGCGCGGCGCTCGGCGCAGGTGACCGGTGTCGAGGGCGAAGCCGGACTGGTCCAGCGCGCGCGCGACAACGCGGCGAAGAACGGCATCGCGAACGCCACGTTCCACAGCGCCGATCTGACCGCCGACCAGCGCGCGACCGCCTGGGCCAGGGCCGACTACGAACTGATGCTGCTCGATCCGCCGCGCTCCGGCGCCGATGCGCTGCTCGACTATCTGCCGCGCAAGACCACGCGGCGCGTGGTCTATGTATCCTGTCATCCGGCCTCGCTGGCGCGAGACGCGGGTATCCTCGTCGACAGGCATGGATTCGGATTGAAGAGCGCGGGAGTGATGGACATGTTCCCGCACACGGCTCACGTGGAATCAATTGCGCTTTTTGAGAGGTAGGTTGGCGGCACAAGAGCAGTCTGACCACGGATTGCACGGATGAGCGCGGATAGACGCGGAACAGGAAAAAGCTTTGTCCGTGTCCATCCGGGCAATCCGCGGCAAAAAAGGCTTTTCATGGGCATCGAAATCGAACGCAAATTCCTGGTGACGAGCGACGCGTGGCGCGCGCAGGCCGCGCGTACGCAGCGCATGGTGCAGGGTTACCTGATCGACGCGAGCCTGGTGCGGTCGCAGACCGGTACGCGCTGCTCGTTGCGCGTGCGCGTCGGCGGCGACAATGCGTGGCTCAATATCAAGTCGGCGACGCTGGGCGTCGAGCGACTCGAGTACGACTATCCGATCCCGGTAGCCGATGCCGAGCGCATGCTGGCTGATTTCTGCAATGGCGTTGTCGAAAAGCTGCGCCACTATGTGCCGCATGCCGGCCTGACCTTCGAGGTCGACGAGTTCCTCGGCGACAACGCCGGGCTGGTCGTGGCCGAGGCCGAGTTGCGGTCGGCCGACCAGCCGATCGACAAGCCAGGCTGGCTCGGGCGCGAAGTCACGCAACACTTGCGCTACTACAACTTGAATTTGCTGCAGCATCCGTATTCGCGCTGGAGCGGGCGCGAGAAGGCAGGGGAGTAACGTGCTGATCATCGGACTGTCCGGGCTGGAACTCACCGCTGCCGAGCGCGGGCAACTCGCCGCGCCCCAGGTCATCGGCGTGATCCTGTTCAAGCGCAACTTCGTTTCGCGCGCGCAGGTGACGGCACTGATCGATGAGATCCGCAAGTTGCGCGGCGAAAGCTTCCTCGTCAGCGTCGACCAGGAGGGCGGCGTGGTGCAGCGCTTCCGCGACGGGTTTGTCGAGTTGCCGGCATTGGCACGCATCGGCGCCCTCTACGACACGGATCCGCAGCACGCGCTGGCACGCGCCGAGGAGCACGCCTGGCTGATGGCGAGCGAAATGCGCGCGATCGGGGTCGACCTGAGCTTTGCGCCCGTGCTCGATCTCGCGCGAGGCAATCGCGCGATAGGCTCGCGCGCATTCGACGCCCGACCCGACGTGGTTTCCGAACTCGGCCTGGCCTATGCGCGAGGCATGCGCCTCGCCGGCATGGCGGCGACGCTCAAGCATTTTCCTGGGCACGGTTCGGTGCTCGAGGATACGCATTTCGATCGCGCAGTCGACGCGCGTTCGCTGGCGGCGATCCGTGCCGAAGACCTCCTGCCGTTCGCCGACGGAATCATCGCCGGCGCGGAAGGAGTGATGATGGCACACGTGGCCTACCCGCAGGTGGACGCGAAGCCGGCAGGCTACTCGCGCGTCTGGATCGCCGATATCCTGCGCGGCGAACTCGGTTTCAAGGGCGTCGTCTTCAGCGATGACATCAGCATGGCGGCGGGAGCGGACGAGGGCAGCATCGCGGCGCGCATCGAGGCGCACTATGCGGCCGGCTGCGACCTGATTCTCGCCTGCCGGCCCGAAGTCGTCGACGAGGCGCTGGCCGCGACGAACGGCGCTGCGCCGCTCGATCCGGAGCGTCTCGCGCGCTTGCTCGGCGGCGTCGCCCAGGATTGGGACGAGATGGTCGACAATCCGCAACGCCAGAGGTTCGTCGACAATTTGCGCAATCTTCCCTGATTGCGGGTACGGGAAGCATCCGCCAACGGACGCGCTTTCCGACACAGGCATTTCATCTTGAAAGGAGTGGGTTCAGTGACCGACAAACCTTCGTTGACCGAAGCCATGCAGACCGCCGAGCTGCTGTTCTCGCGCGACGAGCTCGGCGCGCGCATCGCCACGATGGGCAAGGAGATCGAGGACGCGCTCGAGGAAGGCGAGGTGCCGATCTTCATGACCGTGATGAACGGCGGCCTGATCTTCGGCGGCGTGCTCGCGCTGGCGATCCCGGCCGATCTCGAATTCGACTACGTGCACGCCACGCGCTACCGCGGTGGCACGCGCGGTCACGACCTGCTCTGGGTCAAGCAGCCGCGCGTGGCGTTGACCGGGCGCACCGTGCTGCTCGTCGACGACATCCTCGACGAGGGCCACACGCTCAAGGCGATCCGCGACTTCTGCGTCGACGAGGGCGCCCGCCGCGTGCTGATCGCGGTGCTGTGCGAGAAGCGCCACGACCGCGCCACGCCGGACCTGCGCGCCGATTTCGTCGGCGTGCGCGTGCCCGATCGCTACGTGTTCGGCTACGGCATGGATTTCCACGAGCAGGGGCGCAACCTGCCGGGCATCTACGCGCTATGAGGCTCGATCTCGCGATCATCGGCGGCACCGGGTTATACAACTTTCCCGGGTTGGAGAAGGTGGAAAAGCGCGTCGTCGAGACGCCGTACGGTCCCGCCTCGGATGCGATCACGCTCGGCGAGCTCGGCGGCAGGCGCGTGGCGTTCCTCGCGCGCCACGCGAGCGGGCATTCGATTCCGCCGCACCGCATCAACTACCGCGCGAATGTCTGGGCGCTGCACCACCTCGGCGCCGCGCGCGTGATCGGCGTCAACGCGGTCGGCGGCATCCGCGCCGACATGGGGCCGCGCGCGATCGTGGTGCCGGACCAGATCATCGACTATACGCACGGCCGCGTCACGAGCTTCTGCGATGCCGACGGCGTCAAGGTCGAGCACATCGACTTCACCGAGCCTTACAGCGCGAGCCTGCGCGCGGAGGTGCTGGCGGCGGCGCAGCGTGCCGGCGTCGCGGTCGTCGACGGTGGCTGCTACGGCGCCACGCAGGGGCCGCGGCTGGAGACGCGCGCGGAAATCGCGCGCCTGCGCCGCGACGGCTGCGACCTCGTCGGCATGACCGGGATGCCCGAGGCCGCGCTCGCGCGCGAGCTCGGGCTCGCCTATGCCTGCCTTGCCGTCGTCGCGAACTGGGCCGCGGGCTGTCCGGAGGGCGACGCCGCGCCCGAAATCAGCCTGCCCGAGATCTTCGCTCATCTCGAGGCCGCCACGGCCAGAATTCCGCCGATTGTTGCCGCGCTCCTCGCCTGAACGAGGACGCCCTGCCGACCCTGCCGGACCCGCGCAGGGCGGCTGTCCGTGCCTGATACCGCCACACTTGCAAAATTTTGTTAATTCAGCGTTATACTTTCGTTGTGCCGGGTCTGTGCCGTGGGGAAACATGGCGGCAGGTGCCGGCACTGGTCCTATTCGACGAGGTCGTTAAATGCGTACCGGTACTGTGAAGTGGTTCAACGATGCCAAGGGGTTTGGGTTCATTGCGCCCGAAGACGGCGGCGAGGACGTGTTCGTGCACTATTCGGCGATCAACACCCAGGGCTTCCGTAGTCTGCAGCAGGGTCAGAAGGTCAGTTTCGAAGTCATAGAGGGTCCGAAGGGCTCGCAGGCCGCGGCGGTACACCCGGTCAAGTGAGTGCCAGTGAGACGTTGCGATCAAGCCCGCCGCATGGCGGGCTTTTTCGTTGACGCAGGCCGAACGGCGGGCCCGGTGCGCGGACGCGAAGGTTTCATTTGGACATCCATCCGTCTAGACGTAAAGAAATCCGGGCGCAGTCCGTCCATTCGCCGGCGTATATTTCGCGGGCCATGAAATTTCTTTGTCCGCAGGTGTTGACAGGCATGCGGGCATCGTTTACGTTTGCAATATGACGCAACGCAGCAGCCAGCGCTATTTCGCTTCCAGCCTTCTCGTTCAGGCTGTTCGCGTGCGTGGCGCGCTCCTTCTTCTTGCCCTTGTACTTATTAGCACCGGAGGTGCGGGTTAGGGCGCGTCTGAGCAGCAGAACCAGGCGAAGAATCCAAAACCCCGCACCCGGCGACGAGTGCGGGGTTTGTCGTTTCAGGCGGCAAAAAAAGTTTCGATTGCAACAAACCGCGCGCGGCGCGGAAGTTCCCAACGAATGGTTTTGAGGGCACAGCGATGAACAAGACGAATGATGCTGCCGTAGTACCCGCGCGCGAACACGTGCGCATCTTCGACACCACGCTGCGCGACGGCGAACAGTCGCCCGGCTTTTCGATGAGCCGGCCGCAGAAGCTGCACATGGCGCACGCACTGGCCGAGCTCGGCGTCGACGTGCTCGAAGCGGGTTTTCCACAGGCTTCCGAAGGCGATTTCGAGGCGGTGCATGCGATCGCCAAGGAGTTGCGCGGGCCGGTGATCGCCGGCCTGGCACGGGCGCAGATCGGCGACATCGACGCCTGCGTGCGCGCGCTGGAACCGGCGCAGAAAAAGCGCATCCACATCTTCCTCGCGACCAGCCCGCTGCATCGCCGGCACAAGCTCAACATGAGCCGCGAACAGGTGATCGAGACCGGCATCAAGGCGATCCGCCACGCGCGCCAGTACTGCGATGACGTCGAATTCTCGGCCGAGGACGCGATCCGCACCGAGCCCGAATTCCTGATCGAGGTGCTGTCGACGATGATCGAGGCCGGCGCGACGACGGTGAACGTGCCCGACACGGTCGGCTACACGACGCCGGAGGAAATCTTTTCTCTGTTCTCGCGCCTGAAGCGCGAGGTGCGCGGCATCGACAAGGTGATCCTGAGCTCGCATTGCCACAACGATCTCGGCCTCGGCGTGGCCAACAGCGTCGCCGCCGTGGCCGCCGGCGCGCGTCAGGTCGAATGCACGATCAACGGCATCGGTGAGCGCGCGGGCAATGCGGCGCTCGAGGAAATCGTCATGGCGTTGCGCACTCGCGCCGACAAGTTCAACGTCGAGACCGGCATCCGCACGCAACTGCTGTATCCGACCGCGCGTCTGCTCGCCAACGTCACCGGCTCGACGATCCCGCGCAACAAGGCGATCGTCGGCGAGAACGCGTTCGCGCACGAGTCGGGCATCCACCAGCACGGCATGCTGAAGAACCGCGAGACCTACGAGATCATGCGCCCCGAGGACGTGGGCGTGGAAAAGACCCAGCTCGTGCTCGGCAAGCATTCGGGCAAGCATGCGTTGCGTGACCGCCTGAAATCGCTCGGTTACGAAATCGACGATGCGCAGGTCGAGGAGATTTTTCCGCGCTTCAAGGCGCTGGCCGACAAGAAGAAGGAAGTGTTCGACAGCGATCTCGACGCGCTCGTGCTCGGCCAGGACCCGGCCGCGCTGGGTCCGTGGATGCTGGAACAGATGCACGTCACTTCGCATCTCGGCGGCGGCGCCTCGGCCTCGGTGCGCCTGCGCCACGAGGACGGGCGCTGCGTGGGCGAGACTGAAGGTTCGCTCGGCGACGGTCCCGTTCACGCGATGCTGCGCGCGATCGAGCGCGCGACCGGCACGCCGCTCGACATCGCCGACTTCCAGATCCGCTCGCTGAGCTACGGCGCCGACGCGCAGGGCCGCGCGACGCTGACGGTCAATCACGGCGGGCGCGAGCTGATCGGCCGCGGCGTCTCGACCGATATCGTCGAGGCCACCGCGTTCGCCGCGCTCGAGGTGGTCAACCGCATTGAACGCATCAGGCTCGGCCAGGCGCTGCCGCTGGTGGCGAAATTGGCGTGAAACCAAGGTTTTCGGCGCGGCGCGGAAGGGATAGGACGTAGAATTCACCTACGGCGAGGCGTTTCGCTCGACCCCGTCAATCCGTATCCAAACCGCTTCAGGAACTGCAAAAAGGAACCAACATGGCAAACACAGAGTTCATCTGGCACAACGGCAAGCTCAAGCCCTGGAACGAGGCGACCGTGCACGTCACCGCGCACGCGCTGCACTACGGCAGTTCCGTGTTCGAAGGGCAGCGCGTCTATGCGACGCCGCAGGGCGCGCAGCACTTCCGCCTCGCCGACCACACGCGCCGCCTGTTCGAGTCGGCCAAGATCTACGAGATCGAAGTTCCCTACACGTTCGAGCAGATCATCGCCGCGAACAGCGAAGTCGTCGCCGCGAACAAGATGAAGTCGGCGTATCTGCGTCCGCTCGTGTTCCGTGGCGCCGGTCCGCTCGGTGTGATGCCGAAGGAAGGCTCGAGCGTCGACGTCTGCATCATCGCGATGGAGTGGGGCGCCTATCTCGGCGACGCAATCGAGAAGGGCGCCGACGTCTGCGTGTCCTCGTGGCACCGCGCCGCGCCGAACACGTTCCCGTCGTGGGCCAAGGCCGGCGGCAACTATCTCTCCTCGCAGTTGATCGGCTTCGAGGCCAAGCGCCACGGCTACCACGAGGGTATCGCGCTCGGCTACAACGGCCTGCTCAGCGAAGGCGCGGGCGAGAACCTGTTCATCATCCGCAACGGCAAGATCACGACGCCGTCGACGAGCGCGAGCATCCTCGCCGGCATCACGCGCGACACGGTGATCACGCTCGCCGGCAAGCTCGGTTACGAGGTGATCGAACGCGATCTGCCGCGCGAGGCGCTGTACACGGCCGATGAAGTGTTCATGGTCGGCACCGCGGCGGAAATCACACCGGTGCGTTCCGTGGACCGCAAGCCGGTCGGCGAGGGCAAGCCGGGCCCGATCACGAAGGCGCTGCAGAAGGCGTTCTTCGGCCTGTTCGACGGCACGACGAAGGACGAGTGGGGCTGGCTGACGCCGGTGTCCGCGGACCAGAAGAAAGCGGCCGCTTGAAGGAAAAGTCGAGTGTGGCGACGTAGGGGTTCGAATCATCGAACCCGCGCTTTTGATTCACGGGAATGCCGGGCGCGATGAATCGCGCCCCTACGAAGCCGGTACTCGCGACAAGAATTTCTTTGGTAATAGCGATGGCTAAAACTCTGCTAGACAAAATCTGGGATGCGCACCAGGTCGCCGCGGAAACCGCGGCGACGCCGGCGATCCTCTACATCGACCTGCACCTGGTGCACGAAGTCACCTCGCCGCAGGCGTTTGCGGAGCTGCGCAGCCGCGGGCTCAAGGTGCGGCGTCCCGAGCGCATCGTCGCGACGATGGATCACTCGACCCCGACCCTGCCGCCCGACGCGAACGGCAAGCGCCCGTACCTCGACAAGGCGACCGAAGCGCAGGTCGCCGCACTCGAAGCGAACACGAAGGAGTTCGGCATCGAGCTGTACGGCTGGAACAGTTCCAACCGCGGCATCGTGCACGTGATGGGGCCGGAACTCGGCGCGACCCAGCCCGGCATGACCATCGTCTGCGGCGACAGCCACACGTCCACGCACGGCGCGTTCGGCGCGCTCGCGTTCGGCATCGGCACGACCGAGGTCGGCCACGTGCTCGCGACGCAGTGCCTCTTGCAGCGCAAGCCGAAATCGCTCGCGATCACGGTCAACGGCAAGCTCGGCAAGGGCGTCACCGCGAAGGACCTGATCCTGCACATCATCGGCAGGATCGGCATGAACGGCGGCACCGGCCAGGTCATCGAGTACCGCGGCAGCGCGATCGAGGCGCTGACGATGGAAGAGCGCATGACCGTGTGCAACATGTCGATCGAGGCCGGCGCCAAGGCCGGCCTGATCGCCGCCGACGCGACCACGTTCGAGTTCCTGCGCGGGCGCGAGCGCGTGCCGAAGGGCGCCGACTGGGACGCCGCGGTGCGACGCTGGAGCGAATTCAGGAGCGATCCCGGCGCCGTGTTCGACCGCGAAGTCGTGATCGACGCCGCCGCGATCAAACCGAGCGTCACCTACGGCACCAATCCGGGCATGGTGATCGCGCTCGATGCGCCGGTGCCGAAGGCCAAGGATGCGCTCGAGCAGCGCGCACTCGACTACATGAAACTTGAAGCGGGTCACCAGCTCGCCGGCACCCGGGTCGACATTGTTTTCGTCGGCAGCTGCACGAACGGCCGCCTGTCCGATCTGCGCGCCACCGCGAGCGTGCTGCGCGGACACAAGGTCGCCGACGGCGTGCGCATGCTCGTCGTGCCCGGCTCCGAGCAGGTCAAGCGCGAGGCGGAGAAGGAAGGCCTGCACGAGGTCTTCCGCGCGGCCGGCGCCGAGTGGCGCGAGCCGGGCTGCTCGATGTGCCTGGGCATGAACGGCGACATCGGCAAGCCGGGCCAGCTCGTCGTCTCGACCAGCAACCGCAATTTCGAGGGCCGTCAGGGGCCGGGCGTGCGCACCGTGCTCGCCAGCCCGCTCGTCGCGGCCGCGTCGGCGATCGCCGGCGTCGTGGCCGATCCTTCCCGATACATTTCCGAAGCCGCATGAAATCGCTGACCCACATCCATTCGCGCACCGCCGTGCTGCCGTTCGAGAACATCGATACCGACCGCATCATTCCGGCGCGCTTTCTCACCACCACCGAGCGCACCGGCCTCGGCAAGTCGCTGTTCAACGACTGGCGCTATCGCGCCGACGGCAGCGAGAACCCCGATTTCGCGCTGAACAAGGCCGAAGCGCGCGGCTGCGAAATCCTTGTCGCAGGCCGCAACTTCGGCTGCGGTTCCTCGCGCGAACACGCGCCGTGGGCGCTGACCGACTTCGGCATCCGCGCGGTGTTCTCGAACGAGATCGCCGACATCTTCCGCGGCAACGCGCTGAAGAACGGCTTGCTCGCGGTCGTACTGGCCGATGCCGACCACCAGTACTTGCTCGAACATCCAGGTATCGAACTGAACGTCGATATCGCGGCGCAGACGATCGCGTTGCCGGACGGTCGCAAGATCGAATTCCCGCTTGAGCCGTTCGCCAAGCACTGCCTGCTCGCCGGCGTCGACCAACTCGGCTTCCTGCTGCAACACGAGGCGCAGATTGCGGCGTTCGAGCAGGCACGAGCCGCATAGCTTTTTCCTTCTCCCGCCGGGAGAAGGTGGCGCAAAGCGCCGGATGAGGGTCCGGTATTGGTGTTGCGTCGAAGGAAATCCGAACCCTCACCCCAACCCCTCTCCCGGTGGGAGAGCGGCTCAAGACAAAGGAATAGTGGATAAAGAATGAAAGCAAAAATCACCCTGTTGCCGGGCGATGGCATCGGTCCCGAAGTCGTCGCCTCCGCAGTCGAAGTACTGAAAGCCGTGGCGACGAAGCACGGCCACGATTTCGCCTTCGACACGCAACTGATCGGCGGCGCGGCGATCGACGCGCATGGCGATCCGCTGCCGCCCGCGACGGTCGCCTCGTGCAAGTCCGCCGATGCCGTCCTGCTCGGCGCGGTCGGCGGCCCGAAGTGGTCCAATCCGAATGCGAAGGTGCGGCCGGAGCAGGGCCTGCTTGCGCTGCGCGCGACGCTCGGCGTCTACGCGAACCTGCGCCCCGTGCGCGTGCATGCGAAGCTCGCGAATCTCTCGCCGCTGAAGAACGAGAAGCTGCAGAACGTCGACCTGCTGTTCGTGCGCGAATTGACCGGCGGCGCCTACTTCGGCGCGAAGACGCGCACGGCCGACACGGCGACCGACGAGTGCAAGTACACCGTCGCCGAGATCGAGCGCGCCACGCGCCGCGCGTTCGAGTTCGCGCGCGGCCGCGGCAAGCATCTCACCCACGTCGACAAGGCCAACGTGCTCGAGACCTCGCGCCTGTGGCGCTCGACCGTCGAACGCGTGGCGAAAGATTATCCCGACGTGAAGCTCGAGCATCAGCTCGTCGATTCGATGGCGATGCTGCTGCTGACGCGCCCGTCGGCCTACGACGTGATCGTCACCGAGAACCTGTTCGGCGACATCCTCACCGACGAAGCCGCGGCGCTGGCCGGCTCGCTCGGCCTCTTGCCTTCGGCCTCGCTCGGCGACGGCAAGGCGGGCTTGTACGAACCGATCCACGGCTCCGCACCCGACATCGCGGGCAAGGGGCTCGCGAATCCGCTCGGCACGATCCTGTCCGCGGCGCTGCTGCTGCGCTATTCGCTCGGCCTCGAAACGGAGGCGCGCGAGATCGAAGCGGCGGTCGACGCGGTGATCGAGCAGGGCACGCTGACGCGCGATCTTGGCGGCAGTGCGACGACGGCGGAAGCGGGGGCTGCGGTGTTGAAAGCGCTCGCGGCGATTTCTGAGAAAGAGGCGGCGTGAAACTCTGCTGCTACTTGACGGGCCCCGGCGACAAGGCGTTTTGCCTGCGCGTGTCGGAAGCGTTGAACAAAGGCTGGCGGCTGTACGGAAGTCCGATCGGGCATCGAAGTAGCGGTTGGGGTTGACTGACAAGGAAAAGGCTATGCAGACAAACGGCAAATTGGGACGCTCGTTCGCGAATCTTGCGTTTGCGTTTTTTTTCATGCTGCTCCTTTCAGTGCCCGCCTGTGCTGATCCGATAACTTTCAGCTTCAGCGGTACGGGCAGCGGTACGGTTGGCAGTCAGTCATTCGCCAATGCGCCGTATTCGATCGTATTGATCGGCGACACCGGCAATGTCTACAGCGTTGGAGGGATCGATTCTGGAACCCACTATTACACCGGCAGCATGACGATCACGATCGCCGGCATCGGCGCCACGACGATTTCGGGCGCTACCGCCGTTGGTTGCAGTTATGTCTTGCCCGCAAGGAATAATTGTGCTGCTTATGCAAGCACCAGTCCGTCCGGCAGCACATTTTTTCTGAATGTGGCGCCGTTTTTTTCGGGGGTGGGCTGTCTCGGCAGCGCCTATGCTTTGTCATGCAGTCCAGGCCTGTCGAATTTCGTGGCGGTGGCATCGGGTCTTGGACCCGTTACGATGACGAGTTCGTCGAACTTGACAATATCGGCGGCACAGTCCGTGGCGGTGGCGGCTCCGGCCGTGTCCGTATTTTCGATGACGGCGATGGTGTTGTTGATTTTTCTGCTCGCGTGGCAGCGGGCTGGAAGCCGATCACGGATTGAAAGCAAAGGATCCTGTTTCAAAATTGCGCGGTCGAATCGAATCCATCGCCGAGTGGCGAGCAACATCGCTCATGCTGGTTGTGGAAGAGTGAGTTCAAGTAAAGAGTGATGGGCAAAATGTCAGCAAACGATAGAAATGAAAAGCTGCGCAGCGACGTGATGAAGTCCGGTCCGGATCGCGCGCCCGCGCGAGCGATGCTGTACGCGACTGGCCTCGACGAGGCGGCGATCCGCAAGCCGCTCGTCGCCGTCGTGCACACCTGGTCGAACGTGTCGCCGTGCAACCTCAACCTGCGCGAACTCGCCGAGCATGTCGCCGACGGCGTGCGCGCGGCCGGCGGCACGCCGATCGAGTTCAACACGATCGCGGTGACCGACGGCATCGCGATGGGCACGCCGGGCATGCGCGCCTCGCTAATCAGCCGCGAGGTCATTACCGATTCGATCGAGCTCGCGGTCGACGGCCATTCACTCGACGCGATGGTCGTGCTCTGCGGCTGCGACAAGACCATACCTGCGGCCGCGATGGCGCTCGCGCGCCTCAATATTCCGGGCGTCGCGCTGTACGGCGGCAGCATCGACCACGGCATGCTCGACGGCAAGGCGATCACGATCCAGCAGGTGTTCGAGGCGGTCGGCGCGCACGGCGCGGGCAAGATCGACGATGCGCGCCTGCACGAAGTCGAAAGCAAGGCCTGTCCCGGCGCCGGCGCCTGCGGCGGCCAGTTCACCGCGAACACGATGTCGATGATGCTGATGACGCTGGGCCTGTCGCCACTCGGCTTCAACGATGTCGCCGCGACCGATCCGCACAAGCGCGAGGTCGCGCGTCGTTGCGGCGAGATCGCGGTCGAGAACCTCAAGCGCGGCTTGCGCCCGCGCGACGTGCTCAGCACCACAGCGTTCCGCAACGCCGCGCGCGTCGCCAATGCGACGGCCGGTTCGACCAATGCCGTGCTGCACCTGCTCGCGATCGCGGGCGAGGCCGATGTGCCGCTGACGATCGAGGATTTCGAAGTTGCCTCGAAGACGACGCCGGTGATCGCCGACCTGATGCCCGGCGGCAAGTACACCGCGATCGAGATGACCGCGGCGGGTGGCTTGACCCAGGTGTTGCGCGAACTGCGCGCGGCGAAGCTGATCGACGATACGCCGACGATGACCGGCAAGAGCCTGTTCGAGGAGGTCGACGCGGCGGCCGCCGCGCCTGCCGACCAGCAGGTCGTCGTGCCGGTGGCGAAGGCGTTCAAGCCGCGCGGTGGTTACTCGATCCTCTACGGCAACCTCGCCCCCGAAGGCTGCGTGCTCAAGCTCGCCGGCAAGGGTCGGCTCAAGTTCTCGGGTCCCGCGCGCGTGTTCGAGAGCGAGGAAGACACGTTCAAGGCCGTGCAGGCCGGTGCGATCAAGGCCGGCGACGTGGTCGTGATCCGCAACGAAGGTCCCGCCGGTGGCCCCGGCATGCGCGAGATGCTCGCGGTGACCGCGGCGCTGGTCGGTCGCGGCCTCGGCGACGACGTCGCCCTGATCACCGATGGCCGCTTCAGCGGCGCGACGCACGGCTTCATGGTCGGCCATATCGCGCCGGAAGCGGCGCGTGGCGGCGGCATCGGCCTGCTGCGCGATGGCGACACGATCGTGATCGACGGCGAGCGCCGCGTGATCGAGACCGACGCCGACCTCGAGACGCGGCGCAAGACGTGGGTCGCGCCGGAGCCCAAGGTCAAGCGCGGCATCCTCGCGAAGTATGCGAAAAGCGTCGGCTCCGCTTCGCGCGGCGCCGTGATGGAGATTTGATTCTTCACCTCTCCCTCCGGGAGAGGTCGGCGCGCACAGCGCGCCGGGTGAGGGAAGAGCGTTGCAATTTCTGACATACGTTGTCGATTGCGATGCCTTTCCCTCATCCGCCCTTCGGGCACCTTCTCCCGGTGGGAGAAGGAAGAAGGAGACTTGTTGTTTACTTTTACTTTTGTGGAGAAATAGAAAATGTCTACCGCCACCCCCACCGTCACCACCGCGGCGCTCGAGAAGTCGAAGATCGCCATCCTCGGCTACGGCAGCCAGGGCCGTTCGCATGCGCTGAACCTGCGTGACTCCGGTCTCGACGTCATCGTTGGCCTGCGCGCCGGCGGCGCCACCGCCGCGACGGCCAAGGCCGACGGCTTCACCGTGGTCGAACCCGCCGAGGCCGTGAAGCAGGCCGATCTCGTCGCCGTGCTGACGCCGGACATGGTCCAGCCCGACCTCTACGTCAACGCGATCGAGAAGAACCTCAAGCCGAACGCGGCGCTGCTGTTCGCGCACGGCTTCAACGTGCACTTCAAGACGATCACGCCGCGCAAGGACATCGACGTGATCCTCGTCGCGCCGAAGGGCCCGGGCCACCTCGTGCGCACCGAATACGAAATCGGCCGCGGCGTGCCGTGTCTGTACGCGGTGTATCAAGACGTCACCGGCAAGGCCAAGGACAAGGCGATGGCCTACGCGGCCGGCCTCGGCGGCGCGCGCGCGCTGCTGATCGAAACCGACTTCAAGGAAGAGACCGAAACCGACCTGTTCGGCGAGCAGGCCGTGCTTTGCGGCGGCGCGAGCGAACTCGTGCAGAAGGGTTTCGAGACGCTGGTCGAAGCGGGCTATCGCCCGGAGATCGCCTACTACGAAGTGCTGCACGAGCTGAAGCTCATCGTCGACCTGCTCTACCAGGGCGGCATCACCAAGATGCTGACCTTCATCTCCGAGACGGCGCAGTACGGCGACTACGTCAGCGGCCCGCGCATCGTCGATGCGGCCACGAAGGAGCGCATGAAAGCCGTGCTCAAGGACATCCAGGACGGCACGTTCGCGAAGAACTGGACGGCCGAATACAAGGCCGGCCTGCCGAATTACAAGAAGTTCAAGCAGGCCGACCTCGACCATCCGATCGAGAAGATCGGCGCGCAGCTGCGCGAGAAGATGGTGTGGCTGAACCAGCAGAAGTGACATTGCTTCCCTTCTCCCGCCGGGAGAAGGTGCCCGAAGGGCGGATGAGGGAACGGCGTCGCACGATGAAGCGACGCCGGACTCTGCAACGCTCTTCCCTCATCCGGCGCTCCGCGCCACCTTCTCCCGGTGGGAGAAGGGAAGATAGAGAGCAAAGACCGTGAATGCACAATTGAAACCGTCGCAGACATCGAACACACAGGCCTCGGGCAAGCATCCGCTTGCCGGCAGGAACCTGACCGGCGCCGACATCGTCGTGCAGGTGCTTGCCGACGAAGGCGTCGATATCGTATTCGGCTATTCGGGCGGTGCGATCCTGCCGGTCTACGATGCGGTGTTCCGCTACAACCACGAGCACAGGCGTGCCGACGGCACGGAGCCGCTGCCGCTGATCGTGCCGGCGAACGAGCAGGGCGCCGGCTTCATGGCGCAGGGCTATGCGCGCGCATCGGGCAAGGTCGGCGTGGCCATCGTCACCTCGGGCCCCGGCGCGACGAACACGGTCACGCCGGTGCGCGACGCGATGGCCGATTCGATTCCGATCGTCGTGATCTGCGGCCAGGTGCCGACCGCGGCGATCGGCAGCGACGGTTTCCAGGAAGCGCCGATCAGCAACATCATGGCGGCCTGCGCGAAGCACGTGTTTCTCGTCACCGACGCTTCGAAGCTCGAAGCGACCTTGCGCAGCGCGTTCGAGATTGCGCGCACCGGGCGGCCGGGTCCGGTCGTCGTCGACATTCCGAAGGACGTGCAGAACACGAATCTCGTTTTCAGCGGCGTATCGACGCTGCCGTTGCCCGGTTACCGCGCGCGTCTGGACGACATCGCGAGATCGGTGCTCGACGGCGATGCGTGCAAGGCGTTTTTCGCTGCCTTCGCCAAGGCGAAGCGTCCGCTGATCTATGCGGGCGGCGGCGTGATCGCGGCCGAGGCGGCGACCGCGCTGCGTGCGTTCGCGGATGCGTTCGGAGTTCCGGTGACGACGACGCTTATGGGCATCGGCGCGGCCGACACGACGCAGCCGTTGTCGCTGCACATGCTCGGCATGCACGGGACTGCGTTCGCGAACTACGCGACCGAGGACTGCGATTTCCTGATCGCGGTCGGCAGCCGTTTCGACGACCGCGTTGCCGGCGTGCCGGGCAAGTTCGCCGCCGGGGCGAAATTCATCGCCCACCTCGACGTCGATCCGGCGGAGATCGACAAGGTCAAGCGCGTCGACTGGCATCATCTCGGCGATCTCAAGCTCGCGCTCGAAAACTTGCGCGACTACGGCGTGAACGTGTTCGACAACGGCAGGGGCTTCGATCCGAAAGGACAGGGCACATACGCAGACTGGCACGCGCATATCGCCGATTTGAAGAAGACCTACGCGATGAACTTCGACCGCGACGCGGCCGTGATCCAGCCGTATGCGGTCATCGAGGAGATCAACAGGCACACGCAAGGGCGCGCCGTCATCGCGACCGGCGTCGGCCAGCACCAGATGTGGGCGGCGCAGTATTTCGATTTCCGCGACCCGCGCCTGTGGCTCACTTCCGGCTCGATGGGCACGATGGGCTTCGGCCTGCCCGCGGCGATCGGCGCGGCGTTCGCGCGCCGCGACGCGGTCGTGATCGACATCGACGGCGATGCCTCGATCCGCATGAACTTGGGCGAACTCGAGACGGTGACCACGTACAACCTGCCGATCAAGGTCGTCGTGCTCAACAACTTCGGCGACGGCATGGTGCGGCAGTGGCAGAAGCTGTTCTTCAAGGGACGCTTCTCGGCGAGCGACAAGAGCCTGCACAAGAAGGACTTCGTCAAGACCGCACAGGCCGATGGTTTTCCTTATGCGGTGCGGCTCGACAAGCCCGAAGACTTGGCCGCAGTGATCGCCGAGTTCGTCGCCTTCGACGGCCCGGCCTTCCTCGAGGTCATCATCGATCCCGACGCGGGCGTCTACCCGATGGTCGGTCCGGGCATGTCGTATTCCGAAATGATCACCGGCGATTTCATCCCGTCGCGGCAGAAGCCGACCGGGCAGGAAGTCGGCCCGGCCGAGATGTTTTAGCTTTCAGGGCTGAGGGCCAGGGGCTGAGGGCTGGAAATCAACGGCCTTGCAGCTTGGAAGCTTTCAGCCCTGAGCCCTCAGCCCTCAGCCCTCAAGAATATGCGCAGAATCATCTCCATCCTTTTGCAGAACGAAGCCGGCGCGCTCGCGCGCGTGGCCGGCATGTTTTCCGCGCGCGGCTACAACATCGAGTCGTTGACCGTCGCGCCGACGCACGACGAGGCGATTTCGCGGCTGACCCTGGTCACCACGGGCAGCGACGCGGTGATCGATCAGATCATCAAGCAGTCGCGCAAACTGATCGACGTGCTCGAGATCGCCGACCTGACCCGCCGCGAGCACATCGAGACCGAACTGCTGATCTTCAAGCTCGACGTGCGCACCGAAGCGCTCGGCGCCTTCGTCGCCGCGTTGCGCAAGTATCCGCGCGCGCAGGTGATCGACATCAGCGGCAGCGTGCGCACGATCGAATTCACCGGCAGCGGCGCCGACGTCGGCGAGTTCCTTGCGACGTTCGCGAAGATCGGCGACATCGTCGAGCTTGCGCGCAGCGGCACCGCGGCGGTGGAACTCGGCATGTCGGTGCTGTCGCATTCTTCGCCGCCGCCGCGATTGCAGTCGGCGTAGCGGTTTCGTGAGCGCAGGCCGCCGTTTCCGCGCAGGCGGGAGCGGCGGTTTTTCTGCGCTCGTCCATGACCGCAGGAATCGAAATCGCGGCCATCGCCGGCCGCGTCTCCCGATATTCTTGTTGCAGCGCCGCGTGAAAGAATTTCCACGATTGGGCAAGTTCGTCGTCGTGGCATGGCATCGGTACCACGTCGTCGATGCCGGGCTTCGCTGGCAACGCCTGTGGGCGGGCTTGGGCATTCGATTGCGGAGAAAGGCTTGTCGTCGGATACGGATCGCGTCGATCGGCGCGCTGCGCTGGCCAGGATCGTGGCGCTCGCTGCCGCGGGAGTCACGCCTGCGCTCGCGGCGGGTGCGGCTGCGCCGGCGAAGACGCCGGGTCGACTCAAGCAGTCCCTGTGCCGCTGGACCTCGAAGGCGCCGTTGCCCGAGCTTTGCCGCAGCCTGAAGGGCATGGGATTTGCCGGGATCGACCTGATTTTTCCGGACGAATGGTCGATGGTGAATGACAGCGGTCTGGCCGTGGCCATGGGCTATCCGGGTCGGCGCGAGAAATTCATCGAGACCGGATTCAACGATCCGGCCAACCACGCGCTGCTGCTGAAGGAACTGGAAACCGCGATTCCGCTCGCGCAGCGCGCCGGGGTGAAGAACCTGATCGCGATGTTCGGCAACCGCAATCCGGCGATAGCCGAGGGCCGGGCGCTGGAGAACTGCGTCGCAGGTCTGGCGAAGATCGCGCCGCTCGCAATGGAAAATGGCGTCACCATTTGCGTCGAGTTGCTCAACAGCAAGGTCGACCACCCCGGCTACCAGGGCGATCGCACCGCGTTCGGCGCGGCCGTGATGCGCGGCATCGGCTCGCCGAACGTGAAGCTGCTCTACGACATCTACCACATGCAGACCATGGAAGGCGACGTGATCCGCACGATCCGCGACAACATCGCGTGGATCGGTCATTTCCATACGGGCGGTGTGCCGGGCCGGCACGAGATCGACGACACGCAGGAGCTCAACTACCGCGCGATCGCGACGGCGATCGCCGACCTGAATTTCGCCGGTTACGTGGCACACGAATTCTCGCCGACGCGCCCGGATGCGTCCGCGTCGCAGGCCGAGGCGTTCGCGATTTGTTCGGTGTAGACATTGGATAAATGGAAATGAGATACCACAGCCTGAAAGTCGTCGCCTCCGCCGTCGCAGCAACGGGTTTTTTCCTGCTCGCATGCCAGCCGCTTGCGCGCGCGCAGGTTCGCGTCGCGGAGAACGCGGCCGCGCCTGCCGATCCGAAAGCGACCGAGCAGTGGGAACCGGTGCCGGCCATCGTCGCGCCTGGCGCGGCCAACGGTGCGCCGCCGGCGGATGCGATCGTGCTGTTCGACGGGCACAACCTCGATCAATGGGAGACCGCGAAGGATCATTCGCCCGCGCGCTGGAAGGTGCACGACGGCGTGGCGACGGTCGACAAGGCGACCGGCAACATCCAGACGAAACAGCAGTTCAGGAACTATCAGCTTCATCTGGAATGGCGCATTCCGGAGAACATCAGCGGCGAGGGGCAGGCGCGCGGCAACAGCGGCCTGTTCCTTGCCTCGACCGGCAATGGCGACGAGGGTTACGAAGTGCAGATCCTCGATTCGTACAACAACAAGACCTACGTCAACGGCCAGGCAGCGAGCATCTACAAGCAGGCGCCGCCGCTGGTCAATGCGATGCGCCCGCCCGGGCAGTGGCAGAGCTACGACGTGATCTGGACAGCGCCGGTGTTCGCGGCCGACGGCGCGCTCAGGAGCCCGGCCTATGTGACCGTGCTTCACAACGGCGTGCTCGTGCAGAACCACGTGCAACTGGCCGGCGAAACGACCTACATCGGCAAGCCGAAGTACAAGCCGTACGCGCAGGCGCCGATCAAGCTGCAGGCGCACGGCGATCCGTCGCCGCCGATCAGCTTCCGCAATATCTGGATTCGCAAGCTGGATTGACCAGGGGGAACAAATCGATGTCGATGCCGGCTGAAAATCAAATCACGGGAACGTACGCGGCGAAATCCGTCGACGTGTCGCGCCTGTTCGTCGCCTCCTGCCTCGCGCTGCTCGTCACCTCGCTGACGTTCGCGTTGCGTGCGAAGATCGAGGGCGTGTTCCACGACAGCTACGGGCTGAGCCGCGAGGAGATCGGCTGGGCGTTCGGGCCGGCGTTCTGGGGTTTCGCCGTCGCCACGTTCGTCGGCGGCGCGATCCTCGATCAGGTGAAGACGCGCAACGTGTTGCGCATCGCGTTCGTCTGCCACCTGGTCGGCCTCGTCGTGCTGCTGTTCGCCAGGGACAAGACGCTGCTGTTCGCGGCGAACGTGTTCATCGGTTTCGCCAACGGCAGCGTCGAGGCCGCGTGCAATCCGCTCGTGACCACGCTCTATCCGCACGACAAGACCCGGATGCTCAACCGCTTCCACGTATGGTTCCCCGGCGGCATCGTGATCGGCGGCGTGCTGTCGTGGCTGCTCGTCTCGCAGTTCAACCTGCCCTGGCAGGTCCTGGCCGCGGTGCTGTTCGTGCCGCTGGCCTTGTACGGCTGGCTGTTCTTCGGCGAAACGATTCCGGAGACCGAGCGCGTCACGAGCGGGGTCTCGTATCGCGACATGTTCCGCCACGTCGGCGCGCCGCTGACCATCATCGCCCTGGTCGGCTTCATGATCCTCGCCGCCTCGCTGCCGATCGCGATCGACTTCAATGCCAAGGCTACCTGGATCGTCGCCGGCCTCGTGCTCGTCGCGATCGTGGTCGAGACGCTGGTCGTCAACAAGACCAGCCTGCTGTTCCCGTTCACGATGTTCTGCATGTTCCTGACCGCATCGACCGAGCTCGGCACGAACCAGTTCACCGGCGCGCTGCTCGACAAGACCGGGCTCGATCCGATCATCGTCCTCGTCGCGGTCACCGGCATCATGGCGCTCGGGCGCTACTTTGCCGGCCCGCTCGTGCACCGGCTCAGCCCGGTCGGCGTGCTGTTCGCTTCCGCTGTCGTGTCGGCGCTCGGGCTGTATCTGTACAGCACGGTGTCCGGGCCGGGCAGCACGTTGTTCGCGGCGATCGTCTTCGCCGTCGGCATCTGCTACTTCTGGCCGACGATGCTCGGCTTCGTCTCCGAATACGCGCCGCAGACCGGCGCGCTCGGCCTTTCCATCATGGGCGGCGCCGGCATGGTCGCGACGTCGTGCGTGCTGCCGATCATGGGCCGCTCGATCGACACCGCGGGGCCACAGCAGACGTTGCGTTTCATGACCGTGCTGCCGCTGATCCTGATCGTCGCGTTCGCGCTGCTCGCGTTGTATCTGAGGAACCGCCGCAGCGGGCAACGCGGCCAGAATTGAATGCCGTTTGTAGCGACAACGTAGAACTCCGGGTTTTGCATTTCACATCTCGACCGGGAACATCATGCATCCTTTTTCACGCAGACAATTCCTCCTCCACGCGGCCGGCGCGGGCGCGGCTCTCGCCACGGCCGGACTGTCGCGAAAGCTCCGGGCCAACCCGATGGGCAAGCCGGTCGGCATCCAGCTGTGGACAGTCAACGACACGCTCAAGCACGATCCCGCGGGCACGCTGAACCAGCTCGCAAAAATCGGTTTCAAGGAAGTCGAGGCCGCGGGCTTCGCCGGCCTCGAACCGAAACAGTTCCGCCGCCTGCTCGACGCCGCCGGCCTGCGTTGCCCGAGCGCGCACCTGCAGTTCGACATGGACAATCTCGGCAAGGCATTCGACGAGGCGCACGCGCTCGGCGCGACCTATGCCGCCGCCTCGTCGTTGATCGAGCCGGTCGGCAAGGCGATGAAAACCAAACTCGAGTGGAAGTCGGCGATGAGCCGCGAGGAAGCCAAGCGTACGGTCGACATCGCCAACCGCATCGGCGCGGCCGCGAAACGCGCGGGGCTGCAGTTCGCCTTGCACAACCACGACCGCGAGTTCGTCGATCTCGGCAACGGCGAGGTCGGCTACGACATCGTCTGGCGCGAGACCGATCCGGCGCTCGTGCAATTCGAGATCGACTGCGGCTGGATGGTGTTCGCCGGACGCGATCCGGTCGACTACTTCAAGAAATACCCGGGCCGCATTCCGCTGATCCACGTCAAGGACTTCCAGCCGAAGAAGAACAAGGACGCCAAGCCGATGGCGGAAGAAATGCTCGGCTCGGAACTCGGCCGCGGCACGGTGGATTACAAACCGATCTTCGCGGCGGCGAAGGCGGCCGGCCTCAAGCACTATTTCGCCGAGCAGGAAGGCCCGTTCTCGCGCATGAGCCAGCTCGCCGCGGCGCAGGTCGCCTACGACTATCTGCATTCGATCAACTAGCCGGCGCGCAGGGATTCGGGATGGACAAGAACATTTATGATGCGATCGTGGTCGGTACCGGCATCAGCGGCGGCTGGGCGGCCAAGGAATTGACCCAGAAAGGACTGAAGACGCTCGTGCTCGACCGCGGGCGCATGGTGCGCCACGGCGAATACCCGACCACGACCGAGGATCCCTGGCAGCTTGCGCACGGCAACAAGCCGACCGCGCAGGAACTCGGGCGCCAGGCCAAGCAGGCGCGCACGGGCTATGTCGTCACGCCGGCCTCCAGGCACTGGTTCGTCGACGATATCGACAATCCGTACGAAGAGGACTATCGCTTCGACTGGATCCGCGGCTACCACGTCGGCGGACGCTCGATCATGTGGGGGCGGCAGAGCTATCGCTGGAGCGAAATGGACTTCGAAGGCAACGCGCAGGACGGCGTCGCCGTCGACTGGCCGATCCGCTATGCCGACGTCGCGCCGTGGTACGACCACGTGGAGACGTTCATCGGCGTCAGCGGCCAGAACGAGGGCCTGGCGCAGCTGCCGGACGGCAAGTTCCTGCCGCCGATGGAGCTCAACTGCGTCGAACAGGAATTCCAGCGCAAGCTCAAGGACAAATTCGGCCGCGCGCTGACGATAGGACGCGCCGCGCACCTGACCGGTCCGCTCGCGCACGACGAGAGTCCGCAGCGCAGCAGCTGCCGCTACCGCAACATGTGCATCCGCGGCTGTCCGTTCGGCGCCTACTTCAGCAGCAACGCGAGCACGCTGCCGGCGGCGCAGAAGACCGGCAACATGACCCTGGTGCCGAACGCGATCGTCTACGAGCTGATCTACGACGAGAAGCAGGGCAGGGCCAGCGGCGTGCGCGTGCTCGACGCCGAGACCGGCGCGCAGACCGATTACTTCGCGCGCGTGATCTTCCTGTGCGCGTCGACGTTCGGTTCGACCCAGATCATGTTGAATTCGATTTCGCAGCGTTTCCCGAACGGTTTCGGCAACGACAGCGGCGAGCTCGGCTGCAACATCATGGACCATCATCTCGGCTCGGGCGCGAGCGCGACGGTCGACGGGTTCGACGATCGCTACTATTCCGGTCGCCGCCCGAACGGCTTCTACGTGCCGCGCTACCGCAACCTCGGCAAGGACAAGCGCGATTATTTGCGCGGCTTCGGCTATCAGGGCGGCGCCGCGCGCGCGGGCTGGAGCAGTTTGCAGAACGCTTCCGAACTTGGCGAGGCGCTGAAGCAGAAGGCGCAGGCGCCGGGGCCGTGGACCATCGGCATGGGCGGGTTCGGCGAAATCCTTCCGCATCACGACAACCGCGTCACCCTCGATCGCGGCAGGAAGGACAAGTTCGGCCTGCCGATCCTGCGCTTCGATGCGCGCCTGCGCGACAACGAACTGCGCATGCGCCGCGACATGATCAACGACGCCGCCGAGATGCTCGAAGCGGCGGGATACCGCGACGTGCGCATCGTCGACGAGGAATACGGCATCGGCCTCGGCATCCACGAGATGGGCACCGCGCGCATGGGACGCGATCCGAAAACCTCGGTGCTCAACGCGTGGAACCAGGTGCACGCCTGCAAGAACGTCTATGTCACCGACGGCGCGTGCATGACCTCGTCCGCGTGCCAGAACCCGTCGCTGACCTACATGGCGCTGACCGCACGCGCGGCCAGTCATGCCGTGGAAGAACTCAAGCGCCGCAACCTTTGAAGGACGCAACCATGAATCGTCGCGAAGTATTGCAGCGGGTCGCCGCATTGGTGGGCGGCACAATCTCCGCACCTGCGGTTTTCGCCGTGCTCGACGGCCATGCACAGACGCCGACGCCGGACTGGAAACCGTCAGCGCTCGGCAAGGATGAGCTTGCGGTTGTCGAGCAGGTCGTGGACATCATGCTGCCGCGCACCGACACGCCGGGCGCGCTCGATGTCGGCGTTCCCGCCTTCATCGATGGCATGCTGAAGGAAGTCTATTCGCAGCAAGCGCGGGATCATTTTCGCCAAGGACTGCAGTACTTCGACGCGGCTGCGCGGAAAGAATATCGCAAACCGTTCGTAGGACTGGAACGTTCGCGGCAGAGGGCGCTGGTGCAACGCTTCCACGACGTCGGGATCGCCGTCGAGCGCACCGAGGGCGAGCGCAAGCAGAAGGCGCTTGTGCAGCAGGTTCGCGCTGCGGCGATGCTGCCGCAGCGCACGCAGTCTGCGCCGGTGACGCATCCGCGTTCCTTCATCCTCACGGTCAAGGAACTGGCCTTGCTCGGCTTCTTCACCTCGCGGCCGGGCGCGACGCAGGTGCTGCAATATGCGGCGATACCGGGTACATATCACGGCTGCCTGCCCGTGAACCAGGCCGGCAACGGCAAACGCTGGGCGACCTAGGATTCGAAACATCCGTTGCGCGGAGAAATCCGCTATGGTTGCGGCTCGATCGCAACGGGTGGATGTCCGCACATGAGCCGCAACTACCGCTTCCGCGTCGTCAACGTCTTTGCCGAATCCCGCTTGAGCGGCAATCCACTCGCTGTCATCGAGGACGCCACGGGGTTGAGCGAGGCGGAGATGCAGCAGCTCGCACTGCAATTCAACCTCTCGGAATCGACGTTCGTTCTTCCGGCGACCGATGCCGACGCGCGCGTGCGCATCTTCACGACGACGTTCGAGATGCCGTTCGCCGGGCATCCGACGCTGGGCACGGCGCATGTGCTGCGCACGCTCGGGCGGGGCGGCGACACGTTGCGCCTGCACCTGAATGCAGGCGTGATCCCGGTCGGCGCGCGGGGCGACGTGTGGACGTTGACCGCGAACGTGCCGACGCATCGAGCCTACGAGTTCACGCAGGCACAACTTGCACAGGCGCTGGGTCTGCGCGACGACGACATTGCCGGTGCTCCGCTGTGGATGGACGCGGGCGTCGAGCAGCTGATCGTGCCGCTGGCGAGTACCGACGCAGTCGCGCGTGCGCGACCGCAATCGGGTGCCTTCGTCGACCATTGCAGCAACGCGCGCGAGGCGCAGGCCTACGTCTACGCATTCGATGGCGCGACGCGTGTGGCCAGCCGCTATTTCTGGGGCCAGTCCGGCGCGATCCTCGAGGATCCCGGTACCGGTTCGGCCTGCGCGAACCTCGGCGGCTATCTGCTCGCGAACGGCGCGACGGCGCCGTTTGCCTTCGACGTGCATCAGGGCGCCGCGACCGGACGGCCGTGCCTGCTGCATCTCAGCGTCGATGCGCAGCAGCGCATCCACGTCGGCGGTCGCGTGATCGAATTGATGCGCGGCGAATTGCAGCTCGACTGAATCGCCGCGGTGCCCCTGGTCGCTGAGGCAGTCGCTCTCACGACCGCCTGATCCGGGTCGCAACGATCAGTTCGATGCCTCCCCGGTGGCAGCGGGCGGCGCCAACCAAAGTTCGAGCACATGCCGCGTGCTCTTGAAGGAAGCGGGGAGGTCCCGTATCTGCATGGGACTGTCGGGGTAATTGCTCCGGATCGCTTCGCTTGTCGCCGAGACTATCGCGCCGGCGCATTGCATGTCCCTGTCCGGTCGGTGCACCAGCAAGGTCGGCGCTTTCCACGCGATCGGAGTGCGCCTGCCGCGCGCCTGCGCCGTGGTCACCACATTTTCGATCCGAGGCACGACCACCGCCGCCGACTCCTTGAGAATTCCGCGAATTCCATCCGCGACGTGACGGCTGCGTTCGTCGTAGATCTGGATGTACACCGCGACCGGCTCGGTTCCGTCCTTGCAAGCGGACAAGCCCTGGTTGGCAGCGGCAGGTGTCGTCGACGCCGCGCCTGCCGTCGTGGCCGGCATCCGCGCCGCGGTGCTCGAATCCGGCGCCGGAGTATCGGGATGCGGCGCCGCCTGCGTCGGCGCGGTCGGGGCCGCGCCGGAAGCCCGCGGGCGGATGGTTGCAGCAGTGCTTTCCGGTGCCGCGGCGGGAGCCAGAACGATCTGTTCCTGGCTGGCCTTGCCGAAGCCGCTGCCGGGAGCGAGGTTTCGGACAAACGCGATGAGCGCATTTTCGTTCCAGTCGTACGACTTTCCCGACATGCCCCAGTACGTGCCTGTGTTGTCGCTTTCGACGGGACGATCGCAGATGGCGCTGCACAGATTTTCCGCCGTCTGTTCGGCTGCGGGACACTCCGATGCGGGCATGCCGCAGGTAGTCTGCTGCAATTCGCGAATGTCGGAAAATATGGCACCCAGCCTGGTTTGATTGACCGGGTTGTTCACCGTTTCGTAAAGCTCGCGCAAGGTTTGTCCGTCCGATGGCGACAAGTCGTTGACGGTGCCGGGCGGCATGCCCACGCACTCGTGAATCTTGTTCGCAGTCTTCACTTTGCACAACGCGCCGCGAAGCTTGCTGAAGGAATCCTTCGCCGAGCCGATCTGGCTGTCGATCTGTGCAGCCGTATCCTTGCGCTCCTTGTTGATGCCGTCGTACAGGGTCCAGCCGACGCCAGCCATGCTGGCGACGACGCTCAGGCTAAGCGTGGTGCCGATCGCGGTCGCCGCCGCGGTCCGGCGCCAGGACGGCGTATTGTCGGCGGGCGTTTCGACGATCTTCTCGCGCCGCCGCGGCAGCGAAGCATCGTGCGAGGGCTGCGGCGTGGCCTGCCCCCAATGCGGCAATCGCCCGAGCCAGGCGTCGGTCAGCGCGCGGCCCACGTCCTCGCCCAGGCGGCGGTAGCTTTCCCATTGCGCCTCGTCGAAGAACTGATCGCCGGTCGACTGCTGCGGAAAAGCCGGATTGCGGCCGGCATAGGCAAGCACGTCGGTATCCAGGGCATCGTGCAGATTGGGCTTGACGATGAGCAGCGTGCCGTAGCTGCGCCGCAGCGGATCGCTGCGGTGATAGCAGATGCGGGCAAGCAGTACTCCGCGCCGGGTATGGTTGTCGATGATCTGTTCGGGCGAAAGCACGCACAGATGATCGTCGAACGGCCCGAAGCGGGCGGCGGCTTCCTGCGCTGTGTAGATCTCGATCTCGGCGTCGAAATCGATGCGTGCCTTGCGCGCGAGGTTCTCCAGATCCTCGAACGCGTATTTCGGATCCGCGCCGCAATCGGCCATCAGGATGAACGGCACTTCGCGCTTGATCAGCGCATACACGCCGGTGTTTTCGAAATGGCCGCCGTCGGACAAGTACCACCATTTCGCCGGACGTCCGGAAAACGAAGCAAGCGCTTCGCTCAACACGAGGCCGGACTTGGTGTCCTTGAAGACGTCGGATGGAGCCGTGCGCGGCAGGCTCGGCGACACCTTCGTTTTCGCATCGCCCCGCGCCAGCAGCGAGGCCGTCCAATAGCCGAGCCGCACGCCGAATACGAACAACAGCAATGCCCAGCCGCGCGTGGTATTCGAGCCTGCGCCAGGCGATACCGCCGCGCCGGAGATGGTGACCCACTGGCCCAGGGTGGCCGCCGATTGCGCCGACTCCCAGCTTCCGGCTTCGCCGGGTCCGATCTCGACGCCGCCGGCGCTGACAATTGCCGCGATGCCCTTGCGGTCGGCGTTGTACAGATCGCCGTGATCATCGATGGTTTGATTGAGGCACGTGCCGACCAGATGGATCGGGCCGCCCCGGGTCTCGGGTCGATAGTCGCTGAGCGAAACATCGTCGCCTTCGACCACATCGACGACGCTCTGGCTGTTGGCTTCGATCACGCCAAGATAGGGAGCCTGGATGTTTGGAAAGCGATTCGCGTTGCCGATCGACAGGTACGCCCGGATGAGACGCGCGCGATAGAACCCGTGCAAGGTCGAGGCGTTGAGCGACTCGTTGTGCCTGCGCGTGAGGAAAATCCAGGTGAGCACCACAGCGAGAATGAAAAGCACACACCAGAACGGCGGGATGCCGTGGAACAGCACGTTGCTGTCGGCATCGAAGAGAACGAGCCACTGCAACAGCGCGGTCCACGCCAGCAGCAGCAACCCGCCGATGAGCAGGCCGGTGGCGTTGATCGCGCGCCTGAGCCACTTGCCCTTGTCGCCATCGGTCGAGGACAGAGCCTTTTTCAGCGGCTCGGACAGGTTGCGCATGCCGACGACCAGCGCGCCGCCGGCGGCGAGCAGTGTCGGCAACAGGGATCGCCACCAGGTCGGCGTCTGCAACTTCTCGACCAGCGAAAAACTCAGCCAGTCCAGCACGCCGAGCAGCAGGCAAAGCATCGACAGTCCGCTGGTCCAGCGCAATGCGCGCGTCAGGAGGTTGCGCAGACCGTTGACGCGGAAATCGATATCCTCGGGCGCAACGGCAGCGTTGCGCAGCGGCCATAGTTGCCTCGCGACATACAAGCCCCACGCGAGCGCGCCGCACGCGGCGAGCAGACACAACTGCGCGGCATCCAGCCCGGCGATCCAGCCGTGCCTGGGTTGATAGGTTCGCACCACGCCGACGCCGCTGATCACGACCACCGCAAGCGCGAGCGCAATATGCGCGACCGGTTCGATCGTGCGCGTCGGAGCTTGCCTGACAGGATCGCGCAATGGCCAAAACGCCCAGATCGCTCCGGGCGCGGCGAGTACCCACAGGATGATCGCGAACGGCCACCACGCGCTCTGCCAATGCTCCCATGCGGTGTCGTCGAACAGCACGAACTGACTCTGCAGCGCATGCGGCAGGATGACGAACAAACCGAGCAGCATCGCCAGCAGACCGAGTTCGAAATGCGTCGAGAGGGACGAGCGCAGCAATGTCGCGATCGCCATGCCGAGATCGCGCGCGCCCGACGGCGTCAGATACCGTCCGTTCTTGCGCAGCCAGCCCAATACCTGCGAGTAGCCCGAGCCCAGCAGGGCTTCGGCCTTGTCGATGCCGACCATGCCGATCAGCCGGCCCACGCTCGCGCCGATGTACCCACCGCCGGATACCGTGGAAAGATAGTCGAAGCGGCGCAGCAGTCCGTTCCGGGCCAGACCCTGGATCAAACCGAGACAGAACGTTGCGCTGCGGATGCCGCCGCCGGACAGGGCCAGGCCCGCCTGCGGCAGATCGTGCTTTTCGTCGGCGTCCTTGTAGGCCGCGCCGCGCCGCGCCGCGATCGCCACCTTTTCCGCGGCCAGGCGCTTCTTCAGTGCATCGTGGTTCTGCTCGAGTTCGGCCGATCGGGCCTGAAGCCTGACCTTTGCATCAGCCGCGGATGAACGGAGGGTCGCCGCCGAAGACGAAGCCGGGGCGGTTGGGCCAGCAGGGGGCGTGTCGGACATGCCGTTTCCCTCGAAGCAATATCACTTGAAAATCGTCTGCCGCAGACCGTCCTGATGCGGTAATTCCAATGCTCCCTGACGAACGAGACCGTCCGGATTCACCATCGTTTCGGAAAGCCGCTGCGTTTCGGGCCGTGTACCTTCTTCGTACAGCTGACGCAGAAAATCGATCAGGAACGGATTGAGCAGGTCTGAATGCGAGTCGAGCACCGGCATGGCGGTGAAAACATTCCACACCGGCGAGTTGAGGTTGGTCCTCGCCATGGGGCGCAATGCAATGGCCACATCGGGGTCGCCGGTTCTTGCGTGGATGCAGAATTGCCGCGGAAAAAACTGAGGCAAGGCGTTGGCGTCGGGAGTGGCATGCAGCGCTTCGACGAAGCCGTCCAGGCGTTTCATTTCCGCGTCGAATCGCGTGGTGAAGTCCGGCGCGTTGCGCAGGTGTTCGCAGATCGGATCGGCGACGAGCGGATTCGGATTCGACTTCGAGTTCGCGTTCAGGATGCTCAGCGTGTTGAGTGTGTAGTCGACGTAGTCCTGATCGTGGCCGATCGTTTTCAGTTCCGCATCGCGTTCCGCGCTTGCGCCCCGAGGGTATTTGCTCAGCAGCGTGTTGAAAAAGCGCGCCGCGGGAAACGCGATTCCGGTCGCGCCGTCGTTGGCGCTCGTGATCGAAACGAACACGGGCGCATGGTAACTGCGCGGGTCCGCCGCACGTGCGGCCTGCCACAGCGGGACGAAGGCCGAAGCTTCGACCGCCGGATTGATGGTGACGATCAGATCGCCTTCGCGCGCGAGCACCGGATCGACGACAGGTGATTTGGCGTCGCGGATGCGCTCGTTCAGGTCGGCAATGTCACGGACCAGCGATGGGCCGAGCGAGTTGTAGACGATGAGGCCGCCGAAGCTGTGTCCCACGATCGTCAGGCGGATCGCCTTGGAACAGGCAAGCTCCGTATGCGAGGAGGTCACCTCGGTCGGATGACGCCGGCTCATCTCGACCAGGCCATTCCATTCGGCGTTTCGAATATCCTGGATGGCGCGCAACCGGCCGAAGAGTTCGCGCACCTGGCCATTCGCGACGCGCCCGGCGGCTTTCTTGCGCGTCCAGAATGTGGCGTCCTTGGCCAGGTCGGGAAGCATCGTCGCATCGCCGCGCCAGCCGACATACAGGCCGATCACGCGGCGCGGGCAGTTCGATTTGTTCTCGACGATCGCGAGGCGCGCGAGCATCGCGCGAAACCAGCGCACATTGCTGTCGCTGCTCTGCGCATTGTGTTTCCATCCGTGGACGAAAACGATGACACTGACAGGGCGGATCTTCGACGTCGCCGCGTCCGCTTCGCCTTCCGAGCGCACGCGCGCGAGAAAAGCTTCCATCTGCGAAACGGCCGGTGCGTGCTGCCCGGTCCCGGGGAACAGTTCGCCCTGATCGTCGAACTCGACGAAGTGCAAGGCATAACCGCCGTTGCCATCGGATGCGGGCGCGTCCTCTTCGAGCAGATGTTCGCACGAGGGGGCGACGGCGGCGAACGAATCCGACGTCGGATCGCCCTTCAGATTCAGGGGGATGCAGCTTGCCGAGACGTCCTGATTCGTCCGATACGGCACCAGCGGCGTGCACGACGCCAATGAAAAAATCATCGGCAAGCCGCAGAAGAGAGATGCGAGGAGAAACGTTCGCACGATGGGCTGCCGCGTATTCAAACACACCTCTCCCGACCGGCAGTGCGTTGAGTTCCCCTGGTTCGATCACGACCATCGCAATGAGCCGCGTCGTTTTTTTTTTTTTTTTGAATGGGCTAGCTAGCCGGCAAATCGCGAGCACATCCATGCAGCGATTGCGCGCAAGTGCTACGCCGGTTTTTTCGCCGTGTCAATCACATTTGCGCTGTATCCCAGTTTCGTCCCCGTGTGCCTTTATTTTTGCGATTCATTTCACGGATACCGCCGGCGTTGACGACAATCTGTTCGATTGGTCTTGTGCAAAATTCGCTAGGCCGACGGCTTCGGATGGCGGAAAACAAAAAGCCCGCATGGGAGCGGGCTTTTCGGGTGTTTTCCGGATCGCGGTGGACTGCTCCGGACTCTGTATTGGTGCCCAAGGGGGGACTCGAACCCCCACACCTTACGGCGCTACCACCTCAAGGTAGTGCGTCTACCAATTCCGCCACCTGGGCAATTTGATCTCGACCTAGCGGTTCGCGGGAACCGATTGTTGCGAGCCAGATATGATACCCGTCACCGCCTCTGCCGGTAAAGGGATCAGGGCTTCTTCGGCGCTTCCTTTTGCGCCTCGGCCTTCGTTTCCGCGGGCTTTGCCGGAGCATCGCCCTGCTTGACCGGCGGCGTGGTCGCGGCGGGGGCGGCGGGCACGTCCGATTTGCTTGCGGGGGCCGCGTTGCCGGCAGCCGGAGCCGCGGGAATGTCCGTGTTCGCGGCCGGGGTGGCAGGCACCGTCGCCTTCGGCGCGTCCAGGGCGCCCATGACGCCGAGGTCGTCTGCGGGCTTGATCGTGCCGGCGTTCTTCAGGTACCACGCCATCGCGAGGCTGAGCAGGAAGAAGATCGTGGCGAGGATCGCGGTGCTGCGCGAGAGGAAGTTGCTCGCGCCGCGCGCGCCGAACACCGTGCCCGAAGCGCCGCCGCCGAAGCCCGATCCGGCCTGCGCGCCGGCTCCGCGCTGGAGCAGGATCAGGATGGTCATCGCGACCGCGATGAGCACGTAGACGATGTTGAAAAGTGTGAGAACCATTGTCGAAACCCAGGGAATTCAGGATTGCGCCGCGGCGCAGATCGCGAGGAAATCCGCCGCCACGAGCGAAGCGCCGCCGATCAGGCCGCCGTCGATGTCCGCCTGCGCGAACAGCTCGACCGCGTTGCCCGGCTTGACGCTGCCGCCGTAAAGGATGCGGAGCGAGCCGGCTATTCTAGCATCCAGTTCGGCGACTTTGCTACGGATGAAGGCGTGCATTTCCTGCGCCTGGGCGGGCGTGGCGGTGCGGCCCGTGCCGATCGCCCAGACCGGCTCGTAGGCGACGACGGCGTTGTCCAGTGCGGCGACGCCCGAGGCGGCCATCGTCGCGCCGAGCTGCTCCGCGACGACGACGAAGGCCTGGCCGCGGTCGCGTTGCTCGAGCGTCTCGCCGATGCACAGGATCGGCGTCAGCCCGGCTGTTTGCGCGCGCGCGAATTTCTCCGCGACACAGAAGGCGTTCTCCTGGTGCAGGGTGCGCCGCTCGGAGTGGCCGACCAGCGTGTGCGTGGCGCCGATGTCGCAGATCATCGCGGCCGCGGTTTCGCCGGTGTAGGCGCCTTGTTCGTGCTCGCTCACGTCCTGGGCGCCGAAGATCAGGCCGGCGTCCGCATGGCGCGCCGCGAGTTCGGCCAGGTAGACGTTCGGCGGCAGGATCGCCACATCGATCGCGGCCAGCGCGCCTGACGCGCGCGAGCGCGCGATTGCATCGACCAGTTCGTGCGCGGAGGCGCGCGAGCCGTGCATCTTCCAGTTTCCGGCGACGAGTTTGCGGCGGGGCATGGGTATTCTCGAATGGGCAATTGGGCAAGAATACACGCAGGCCGCAATCTGTCGGTGCGCCTCGGCCCGCGCGCGCTGCGAGGATCACAAGTTGTTGCGTCGCGCAAGCGTTGGCAAGACTGAACGCGCGGACTATCATATTTCGCCGGGCCGCTGCCGTTTGCGCGACCGCGGTGACGGTTCTGTCGTGCATCCTGTCGCGACGCGGCTTGCACCGGACTCGGCGCATCTGGAAAAACCGGGACGGATTTTTCAGACAATTGAAGGGTGGGCGGAGGCTTTGCGTGCTGGCTGAATACTTTCCGATTCTGTTGTTTATCCTCGTCGCCGGAGGTATCGGTGTCGCCCTGCTGTTGATCGGCGCCGTGCTCGGCCCGCGCAGCCAGAACAAGGAAAAATCCGAGGCGTACGAATGCGGTTTCGAGGCATTCGAAGACGCGCGCATGCAGTTCGACGTGCGCTACTACCTGATCGCGATCCTGTTCATCCTGTTCGACCTGGAAATCGCGTTCCTGTTTCCGTGGGCGGTGGTGTTCAAGCAGATCGGTCTGGTCGCGCTGGTCGAGATGGCGATGTTCCTCGCGCTGCTGTTGCTCGGCTTCGTCTACTGCTGGAAGAAGGGAGCGCTCGAATGGGAATGATCGTCTCGCTGATCGTTTCCGCAGGGGCGCAATTCATTGCGCCCGCGCCGTTGCGGTTCGCAAGAACGGGTTCGATGAATCGAACCCCTACAAAAAAGGGCGTGCCGAAATGGCAGTGACCGACACCACCATTGAAAAGCACCTGTTCACCAATCCGGTCGCGACCGGCCCGGTGGAAGACATCCTGCGTCCGGGCGAGGGCAATCCGTTGCTCGAGCGCGGCTTCGTCACCGCCTCGCTCGATTCGCTGATCAACTGGGCGCGCACCGGTTCGATGTGGCCGATGACGTTCGGCCTGGCCTGCTGCGCGGTCGAGATGATGCACGCCGGCGCGGCGCGCATCGACCTCGACCGCTACGGCGTCGTGTTCCGCCCGAGCCCGCGCCAGTCCGACGTGATGATCGTGGCCGGCACGCTGGTCAACAAGATGGCCCCGGCGCTGCGCCGCGTCTACGACCAGATGCCCGATCCGAAGTGGGTCATTTCGATGGGCTCGTGCGCGAACGGCGGCGGTTACTATCACTATTCCTACGCCGTCGTGCGCGGCTGCGACCGCATCGTGCCGGTCGACGTCTACGTGCCGGGCTGCCCGCCGACCGCCGAGGCGCTGGTCTACGGCATCCTGCAACTGCAGAAGAAGATCCGCCGCTCCAGTCCGATCGGGGAGAAGCAGATCGCGGCGAACAACAAGGCAGCTCACCGGCCGGTCGTCGTCAACAACGTGATTTCCCGCGCATGACCGATACGCCCGCAAACTCCGCCCCGGTCGAGGCCACCGCTGCGCCGACCACGCTCGCGCAGCGCATCGCCGCGCGGCTCGGCGCGCAAGTCATTTCCGCCGACGAAAGCCGCGGCGAAACCGTCGTCGACGTGCTGCCGGAAAACTGGCTCGCGGTGGCGCAGGCGTTGCGCGACGAGGCCGATTTCCATTTCGAGCAGTGCATCGATGTCTGCGGCGTCGACTACCTGAGCTACGGCCAGGCGGAGTGGGACACGACCGACGTGTCGTGGACCGGTTTCTCGCGCGGCGTCGAAGGCGAGGGGCCCGGTCGCTTCAAATGGTCGAATCGTCCGCTCGTCGGCGCGGGGCACAGGCGCTTCGCCGCGGTCGCGCAGCTGCTGTCGATCAAGAACAACCAGCGCGTGCGCATCCGCTGCCACGCGGCGGATGACGCGTTGCCGGTCGTGCCGTCGCTGACCGGCATCTGGCCCGGCGTGAACTGGTTCGAGCGCGAGGCGTTCGACCTGTTCGGCATCGTTTTCGACGGTCACCCGGACCTGCGTCGCATCCTCACCGACTATGGCTTCGTCGGCCATCCGTTCCGCAAGGATTTTCCGCTGATCGGCAATGTCGAGGTGCGCTACGACGAGGCGCTCGGCCGCGTGATCTACGAACCGGTGACCAGCGTCGAGCCGCGCGTCGGCGTGCCGCGCGTGGTGCGCGACGACTCGCGCTACGACCAGGCCCAGGCCGAGAGCGCGGCGAAGTAGACGGACGCACCTTCATGCAAGAAATCAAGAACTACACGATCAACTTCGGCCCGCAGCATCCCGCGGCGCACGGCGTGCTGCGCCTCGTGCTCGAGCTCGACGGCGAGGTGATCCAGCGTGCCGATCCGCACGTGGGCCTCCTGCATCGGGGCACCGAAAAGCTGGCCGAGTCGAAGCCGTTCAACCAGTCGATCGGCTACATGGACCGCCTCGACTACGTGTCGATGATGTGCAACGAGCACGCCTACGTGCGCGCGATCGAAAAACTGCTCGGCGTCGAGGCGCCGGTGCGTGCGCAGTACATCCGCACGATGTTCGACGAGATCACGCGCATCCTCAACCATCTGATGTGGATCGGCTCGAACGCGCTCGACCTCGGCGCGATGGCGGTGTTCCTCTACGCGTTCCGCGAGCGCGAGGAACTGATGGACTGCTACGAGGCGGTGTCGGGCGCGCGCATGCACGCGACCTACTATCGTCCCGGCGGCGTCTACCGCGACCTGCCCGATCGCATGCCGCAGTACAAGGAATCGCGCTGGCACAAGGGCGAGGATCTCAAGCGCCGCAACGAATGGCGCGAAGGTTCGCTGCTCGACTATCTCGACGCCTTCACCAGGGATTTCCCGGGCAAGGTCGACGAATACGAAACGCTGCTGACCGACAACCGCATCTGGAAGCAGCGCACGGTCGGCATCGGCGTCGTCCCGCCCGAGCAGGCGCTCGCCTGGGGCATGACCGGCGCGATGCTGCGCGGCTCGGGCGTCGAATGGGACCTGCGCAAAAAGCAGCCGTATGCGATGTACGCCAGCATGGACTTCGACATTCCGGTCGGCGTCAAGGGCGACTGCTACGACCGCTACCTCGTGCGCGTCGAGGAGATGCGCCAGTCCAACCGCATCATCGCGCAGTGCGTGGACTGGCTGAAGAAGAATCCGGGCGACGTGATCCTGCGCAACTTCAAGGTCTCGCCGCCGCGGCGCGAGGAAATGAAGGACGACATGGAAGCGCTGATCCACCATTTCAAACTGTTCAGCGAAGGCTACAGCGTGCCCGCGGGCGAAACCTACGCCGCGGTCGAGGCGCCGAAGGGCGAGTTCGGCTGCTACCTGATTTCCGACGGCGCGAACAAGCCGTTCCGCGTCAAGCTGCGCGCGCCGGGCTTCGCCCATCTGTCGTCGATGGACACGATCGTGCGCGGCCACATGCTGCCCGACGTCGTCGCGATGATCGGCACCTACGATCTCGTCTTCGGAGAAGTCGATCGATGAAAGCAACCAACCACTACGCCGAAGTCAAGGACGTCGACCCGCTCGTCGCGCTCGACGCGCGCACGCGCGAGCACATCGACCACTGGCTGACCAAGTTTCCGCCCGACCGCAAGCGCTCGGCGCTGATCCAGGCGCTGTTCGCCGCGCAGGAACAGAATGGCGGCTTCCTGACCGACGAGCTGATCACGGCGGTGACGAAGTATCTCGGCCTGCCGGCGGTGTGGGGTTACGAGGTCGCGAGCTTCTACTCGATGTTCGAGACCACGCCGGTCGGGCGCAACAACGTGGCCGTGTGCACGAACATCTCGTGCTGGCTCAACGGCGGCGAGGGGATTCTCAAGCACTGCGAATCGAAGCTCGGCATCAAGGTCGGCGAGTCGACGCCGGACGGCCGCGTGTATCTCAAGCAGGAAGAGGAATGCCTCGCGGCCTGCTGCGGCGCGCCGATGATGGTGGTCAATGGCCATTATCACGAGAAGCTGACGCCGGAGTCGGTCGATCAGATTCTGGATGGACTGAAATAAACACTCGTCATTCCGGGGCCGCCGCAGGCGGAACCCGGAATCCATTTCGATCTTGCTTTCGAGAACAAGAAACGAAATGGATTCCCGCGTTCGCGGGAATGACGGCAAAGAGAAGCGACTGAGATATTCGAATATGGCTGTCGGTCCCGCACCACAAGAGCACCAGGTCGTCTACACGACGCTGCACTTCGACCAACCCTGGTCGATGGACAGCTATCTGAAGGTGGACGGCTACAAGGCGTGGAAGAAAATCCTCGCCGAGAAGCCCGATCCGGCCTCGATCGTCGACGAGCTGAAGAAGAGCTCGCTGCGCGGCCGCGGCGGCGCAGGGTTTCCCACGGGGCTGAAGTGGTCGTTCATGCCGAAAGGCGCGATGCAGAAGTACATCCTGTGCAACTCGGACGAGTCCGAGCCGGGCACCTGCAAGGACCGCGACATCCTGCGCTTCAATCCGCATGCGGTCGTCGAAGGTCTCGCGATCGCCTGCTACGCGACCGGCTCGACCGTCGCCTACAACTACCTGCGCGGCGAGTTCCACCATGAGCCGTTCGAACATTTCGAGGCGGCGCTGAAAGAAGCGTATGACGCCGGGCTGCTCGGCAAGAACATCGGCGGCAGCGGCATCGACTGCGACATCTACACCGCGCTCGGCGCCGGCGCCTACATCTGCGGCGAAGAAACCGCGCTGATGGAATCGCTCGAAGGCAAGAAGGGCCAGCCGCGTTTCAAGCCGCCGTTCCCGGCCGGGTTCGGCCTCTACGGCAAGCCCACGACGATCAACAACACCGAGACCTACGCTTCGGTGCCGACGATCCTCAACAAGGGCGCCGAGTGGTTTCTCGCCCAAGGCAAGCCGAACAACGGCGGCCCGAAGATCTTCTCCGTGTCGGGCCACGTCAACAAGCCGGGCAACTACGAGATCAAGCTCGGCACGCCGTTCAAGGACCTGCTCGAGATGGCCGGCGGCGTGCGCAACGGCAACAAGCTCAAGGCCGTGATCCCGGGCGGCTCGTCGATGCCGGTGCTCAAGGCCGAGACGATGATGGACCTGACGATGGACTACGACGCGATCCAGAAGGCCGGCTCGGGCCTCGGTTCCGGCGCCGTCATCGTCATGGACGAGACGACCTGCATGGTGCGCGCCTGCCACCGCATCAGCCGCTTCTACTACGCCGAGTCCTGCGGCCAGTGCACGCCATGCCGCGAAGGCACTGGCTGGATGTACCGCATGTTGACGCGCATCGTCGAGGGCAAGGCGCAGCTCGGCGACCTCGACATGCTGAAATCGGCGGCTGGCCAGATCGAGGGGCACACGATCTGCGCGTTCGGCGAGGCCGCCGCGTGGCCGGTGCAGGGTTTCCTGCGCCAGTTCTGGCCCGAGTTCGAATACTACATAAAGAACGGCCGCTCGATCGTCGACGCGCCCATCAGTCAGATCGCTGGAGTCGCCGCATGAGTGCGCAGCCGACCGCGCCCGCCGCGCCACCGGATTTCGTCAATATCGAAATCGACGGCAAGGCGCTGCAGGTGCCGAAGAATTCGATGATCATCGCCGGCGCCGACAAGGCCGGCATTCCGATCCCGCGTTTCTGCTACCACGAGAAGCTGCCGATCGCCGCGAACTGCCGCATGTGCATGGTCGAGGTCGAGATGGGCGGCAAGCCGATGCCGAAGCCGCAGCCCGCCTGCGCGACCCCGGTCGCCGAGGGCATGAAGATCAAGACCGCCTCGCAGAAGGCGCTGTCGGCGCAGCGCAACGTGATGGAGTTCCTGCTGATCAACCATCCGCTCGACTGCCCGATCTGCGACCAGGGCGGCGAATGCGAGCTGCAGGACCTGTCGATGGGTTACGGCCGCTCGGTGTCGCGCTTCGCCGAACGTAAGCGCGTCGTGCCCGACGAGGACTTCGGCCCGCTGATCGAAACCGAGATGACGCGCTGCATCCAGTGCACGCGCTGCGTGCGCTTCATGACTGAGGTCGCTGGCAGCCCGGAACTCGGCGGCATGGGCCGTGGCGAGCATCTGGAGATCGGCACCTACATCGGCAAGACGATCGACAGCGAACTCGGCGGCAACATCATCGACGTCTGTCCGGTCGGCGCGCTGACCAACAAGGTATTCCGTTTCAAGGCGCGCGCCTGGGAACTGATCGCCCGCGAATCGATCGGCTATCACGACGCGCTGGCCTCGAACCTGTGGCTGCACACGCGCCGCGGCGAAGTGCTGCGCACGGTGCCGCGCGACAACGAGGCGATCAACGAGTGCTGGCTGTCGGATCGCGACCGCTATTCGCATCAGGGTCTGTACGCGCAGGACCGCGCGACGAAACCACTGGTGCGCAAGAACGGCGAACTCGTCGAAGTCTCGTGGGACGAGGCGATCGCGTTCGCCGCGCAAGGACTGAAGAAGCACGGCGCCGACGTTGGCGCGCTCGTCGCGCCGTTCGCCTCGAACGAGGAAGGTCATCTGCTCGCGCAGATCGTGCGCGGCCTCGGCAGCGACAACATCGACCATCGCCTGCGCGTCGCCGATTTCGCCGACGGCGGCCCGACCGGCGCGACGTTCGAGATGCCGGTCGCCCAGATCGAGAAGGCCGGCGCCGTGCTGCTGGTCGGCAGCAATCCGCGCCACGAGATGCCGCTGCTCGGCCATCGCATCCGCAAGGCGTGGAAGCGTGGCGCGAAGGTATTCGCGGTCAATCCACTCGACCACGATTTCAATTTCGACTTCCACCTCGGCGGCAAGGCCATCGTGCTGCCGTCGCAACTGGCCGGCGAACTCGCCGCGCTGGTCGCGGCCGCGCGCGAAGCGGGTGCGAACGTGCCGGCGAACCTCGCTGGCGTTGTCGATGCGGCGAAGCCGACCGATGCGCAGCGCGCAATGGTCAAGGCGCTGCACGACGCGAACGGTTCGGTGCTCGTGTTCGGCAACGACGCCATGCATCACGCCCAGGCCTCGCTGCTGCGCGCGCTGGCGAAATGCCTCGCACAGGCGACCGGCAGCGCGTTCAACGAACTCGTCGAAGGCGCGAACGCCGTCGGTCTCGCGCGCGTCGGCGTGCAGCCGCGCGCCAATGGTCGCAACGGCGCGGCGCTGCTCGCGCAACCGGCCAAGGCGCTGATCACCTATCACCTCGGCGCGGAAGACACGAGTTCGCCGGCCGCCTACGACACGCTGCGCGACAACGCCGCCTTCGCCGTCTACATCGGCGCGTTCGCCTGCAACGGCGTGAAGCGCACGGCGCAAGTCGTGCTGCCGGTGGGCCTGCCGCCGGAAGTCGACGGCAGCTACGTGAACATCGACGGCGTCGTGCAGAATGTCGCCGCCGGCGCAAAGCTGCCGGGCGATGCGCGGCCGGGCTGGAAGGTGTTGCGCGCGCTTGGCGCGGCGTTGGGATTGCAGGGATTCGGCTTCACAGAATTTAGCGAGGTGCGCGCTGCCGTTGCTTCCCTTCTCCCCCCGGGAGAAGGTGCCCGCAGGGCGGATGAGGGTTCGATTTCGGTGCGGCGTGACGAAATTTCCCGGACCCTCACCCCAACCCCTTTCCCGGCGGGAGAGGGGCCAAAGACGTTCGAGCGCATCTCGACCGTGCCGATCTACCGCAGCGACGCCGTGCTGCGCCGCTCGCCCGCGCTGCAGGCGCATCCGCTCACCGGCGTGTGCTCGCTCGGCCTGCATCCCGAAGACGCGTTGGCGCTCGGCCTCGGCAATGGCGCCAGGGCGAAAGTCAGCGGCGGGGCCGGCGAGGTGGAATTGCCGGTCGTGGTCACGCGCGCGGTGCCGCGCGGCGGCGCCTGGATCGAGAAGACCTGGAAGCAGACGCGCACGCTGCCGGGCAACGGCGGCGCACTGACGATAGCGAGGGCCTGACGGCGTGCTTTCCAATTTCTTCCATTCCTGGGTTCACGATCCGCTCGTCTCGACGTTCGGCGTCGGCGGCCT
>JAFEFQ010000240.1 GCA_018240505.1 Pseudomonadota bacterium | reverse complement strand
CGGAGAACGCGACGCGATAGCCCGCGGCTTCGATCGCCTCGCGCGGAAACTTGCTGTCCTCCATCTTCGTTTCCTGCAGCGCGACGATGTCGGGCTGCGCCTCGGCGAGCCAGGTCGTCAGATGCGGCAGGCGCACGTTGAGCGAATTGACGTTCCACGAAGCGATTTTCATCGACGTCATTCCGAAAATGCAGGCCGCGATTATGCCTCACCCTGCGCGATGGCTTTCTGCCACAGTCCCAAGCCGTGTTCGGCCGAGATGCGCGTGGCGGCGATAGCCTCGTTCGGCAGTGTGCCGAAATAGAACGGCCGGCGCGGCACGCGCGCAAAGGGCTTGCCGCGGATGCGCACGTATTCGTCGTGAAATTCCTTCCACGGATGTGCGGCTTTCGGCGCATTGCTCGCCACGCCGCCGTGAAACTGGTGGAAGCTGCCTTCGCCGAGCAGCATCACGTATTCGCCGCGTTCGCGCGCCACCGCGCGCTGGAAGAAATCGAGTGCGACCAGGCCGCCACCGCGAGCGACGAAGCGTTCGTCGAAACCGCCGAGTGCGAGGAAATCGTTCTTGCCGATGCCGAAGCAGCCGGCTTCGAACGCGCAGCCGAACCAGCCCATGCCGGGATCGGCGAACGCACCGGCGATCGTGTACAGGCGATAGCCGTTGTTGCGCCAGCCGCTGCCCGCGAGCAGGCCGTCTTCGACCTGCTGGTTGTAGCCTTCGATCACCGATTCGTTCTGCTGCTTCGGGCCGAGATGGAACGCCACGCTGGCGACGAACGGCGCGGTGAACTGCGCGAACGCACGCTCCGCGAGCGCATAGATGCCCGGCGAGAGGATGTGCGCGCCGTCGATGATCACGAGCAGATGCTCGCCGCGCGCGTCGCGGCAGGCCGCGTTGATCGCCGCCGCGGGCGACACCGACTTCGTCTCGACGAAGCGGTAGTGGAATTCCGGCCCGAACGCGCGCACATCCGCCTCGTTCAACGGCAGCGTCGAGCCGTGGTCGAGCGCGATCACCTCGAACTCGATCGCCGCGGCGTTGTGCTGATAGGCGCGCGTCAGCGAATGCAGCGTATTCATCGCCTCGCGGCGATTGTTGTAAAAGTTGACGACGATCGAAAGCATCGGCGGTTCTACGCCGCCAGGCCGTAGCTGCGCAGCAGCGCATCGGGCTCGGGTTCGCGGCCGCGAAATTCGACGAACGACTCCAGCGCGGGACGCGAGCCGCCGACCGCGAGCACGCTGCGGCGGAAGGCGTCGCCCGCGGCGCGGTCGAACACGCCGGCTTCCTCGAAGCGCGCGAACGCGTCGGCCGAAAGCAGCTCGGCCCAGAGGTAGCTGTAGTAGCCCGCCGCGTAGCCGCCGGCGAAGATGTGGCCGAACGCGTGCGGCATGCGCTGCCACGCCGGCGGCATCACCACGGCGACCTCGTCGCGCACCTCGCGCAGGAGTTCCATCGTGCGCGCGCCGCGCACGGGATCGAATTCCAGGTGCAGGCGGAAATCGAACAGGCCGAACTCGAGTTGGCGCACGAGGAACAGGCCGGCGTGGTAGTGGCGCGCGGCAAGCATGCGCCGAAACAGTTCCTCGGGCAGCGGCTCGCCGGTTTTCCAGTGTTTCGCGAACAGCGCGAGGCCTTCGCGCTGCCAGGCGAAGTTCTCCATGAACTGGCTCGGCAGTTCGACCGCGTCCCACTCGACCCCGTCGATGCCGGCGACGCTGGGCAGGTCGATCTCGGTCAGCATATGGTGCAGGCCGTGACCGGTCTCGTGGAACAGCGTGACCACGTCGTCGTGGGTCAGCAGCGAGGGCATGTCACGCGTCGGCGGGGCGAAGTTGCAGGTCAGATACGCCACCGGCGGATGCGTGCGCTCGCCGTCCGCGTAGCGCGAGCGGCAGGTGTCCATCCACGCCCCGCCGCGTTTGCCCGAGCGCGCGTAGAGATCGAAGTAGGCGCCGGCGATCACCTTGCCCTGCGCGTCGACCACGTCGTAGTAGCGCACATCGGGATGCCAGACCTCGACATCCCCGCGTGCGCGGAAACCGACCCCGAACACGCGCTGCACGATCGCGAACAGGCCGGCGATCGCCGCCTCGGCCGGGAAATACGGTTTGAGTTCTTCCTCGCTCAGCGCATATTTCTTCACGCGCAGTTTTTCCGCGGCGTAGGCCACGTCCCAGGGTTGCAGGTCGGCGAGGTTCAACTCGCCGCGCGCGAACTCGCGCAACTCTTCGAGCTCGCGCAACGCGACCGGTTTCGCGCGCGCCGCGAGATCGCGCAGGAACGCGAGCACGCGCTCGGGCGTGCCGGCCATCTTGGTCGCGAGCGAATCCTCGGCGGCGTTCGCAAAACCGATCAGCCGCGCGCCTTCGTGGCGCAGCGCCATGATCTGCTCGATGCGCTGCGAGTTGTCGAACGTGCCCGCGCTCGGGCCCTGGTCCGAGGCGCGCGTCTGGTACGCGGCGTAGACGCGTTCGCGCAAGTCCCGGTCGTCCGCGTAGGTCAGCACCGCGGTGACGCTGGGTTGCTTGAGCGTGACCAGCCAGCCGTCCTGCTCCGCTTCTTCGGCATACTGTTTCAGCAGCGCACGCTCGGCGTCGGGTAGGCCAGCCAACTGCATTTCGCCGATCTTTTCCGACCATGCTTCGGTGGCGTCGAGCACGGCGTTCTCGAATTCGTTCGACAGTTTGGACAATTGATTCGCGATCTCCTTGAAGCGCGAGCGCGCCGGCTCTTCGAGCGCGACGCCCGACATGCGGAAATCGCGCAGCGCGTGCTCGACCAGCGTGCGCGCGGGGCGCGGCAGGGTCGCAAAACCGGCGCCGTCGGCCACGGCTTTCACCGCGGCATAGAGTTCGCGGTTCTGGCCGAGCTCGGTTGCGAACTCGGTGATCTTCTCCAGCGCGGCCGAATACGCCTCGCGCAGCGCCGGCGAGTCGGCCACCGCGTGCAGGTGCGAGACCGGCGACCAGGCACGCTCCAGGCGCATCTCCAGCGCTTCCTGCGGCAGCATCGTGTTGGCGAAATCGCGCGGCGACGCGGCCGCGGTCAGCGCGTCGATTTCGCGCTGGTATTCGGCGAGCACCGCGTCGATCGCGGGGCCGACGTGTTCGGGCTGGATGGCGGCAAAGGCCGGCAGGACGGTGTCGGCGAGCAGGGGATTGGCTGGGGTCATGTGCGGAAATGGCTGATTTTCATTGAGAAATGCGGCCAAGGATGGCCGCTGCGTGATCTTCGCAATCGGCGATGATCGCAGAAATGAATTCCGCGGCGGGAAAATCAAGTCGCGGCGGCGCTAGCATGGGCAGATGAGCGATTTCGATCCCGCGATCGCAAACGGCGATCAGCAGGCGTTCCTGCGCCACATCGACCTGTTCGCCCCGCTGGACGCCGCAGGCATCGCCGAACTCGCCGGCGAGCTGGAAGCGCGCATGCTGCCGGGCGGCACGGCGCTGTTCGACGAAGGCGATGCCGCCGATGCGCTCTACATCGTGCGCAGTGGCGGCCTCGCGGCCTACCGGCGCGAGCCGGACGGCGTGCTCGTCCTGCTCGGCATGATCGGCATCGGCGAAGTGGCCGGAGAGATCAGTCTGATCGCACGCACCGCGCGCGCCTCGCTCGTGCGCGCGCTGCGCGACAGCGTCGTGCTGCGCCTGTCGGCCGCCGGCTTCCATCGTCTCGTCGCGAAGTATCCGCAAGCGATGCTGCATTCGGTCGGCATCACCGCGCGACATCTGCTTGAACGGCCGGGCGAGGTGCGCTATTCGGCGCCGCGCACGTTCGCGATCCTGGCGCACGATGCCGGCGTCGATGCCCAGGGTTTTGCGCGCGGCCTGGCGACCGCGTTGTCGCGTTACGGCTCGTGTGCGCTGGTCGATGCCGCTGTCGCACGCGGGCGCGACGCGGCCTGGCTGCACGAAATCGAGGCCGGGCACCGCTACGTGCTGCTGCTCGGCGACGCCGGCGAGGCCGCCTGGCGCGAGCACTGCGCGCGTCAGGCCGATGCGTTCCTGCTGCCGGTCAACGCCGCGGATGGCGCGAGCGCCTGGCCCGAAGTCGCTTTCATCAATGCCGAACGCATGCCGCTGCGCACGCGCCATCTCGTCCTGTTGCATGCCGGCGACATCGGTCTTGGCCGTGCGTCGGCGTGGCTGGCCCAGGTGCGCGGCGCGCGCCATCATCACGTGCGCGGCAGCAGCAGCGGCGCGGATATCGAACGCATCGCGCGCCTGCTGGTCGGGCGCAGCATGGGTCTGGTGCTGTCCGGCGGCGGCGCACGCGGCTTCGCCCAGATCGGCATCGTTCGCGCGCTGCGCGAAGGCGGCCAGCAGATCGACTGCGTCGGCGGCACCTCGATCGGCGCGATCATCGGCGCCGGCGTGGCCCTGGACTGGTCGGACGAGGAAATGTTCTACAACTATCGCCGCGCCTTCGTCGAGGGCCGGCCGCTGCGCGACTACACATTTCCGTTCATTTCGCTGACTCGCGGTCACCGCGTCGCAAGCCTGCTGCGCGAGGCGTTCGGCGAGCGCGACATCACCGATCTGCCGTTGCCGTTCTACGCGGTCGCCACGAACCTGACCACCGGCACGGCGCAGGTGCAGCGTGCGGGACCGCTCTGGTTCTGGCTGCGCGCGGCGTCGGCGATTCCGGGCGTGCTGCCGCCGGTGTTTCATCGCGGCGAGGTCTTCGTCGACGGCGCGGTGATCAACAACCTGCCGGTCGATCCGATGCGCGAGGCCCAGGTGGCCGATGTCATCGGCATCGACATCGGCGCGGACGACGTGCTGCACGCGCAGGTCGAGGAAGCTTTCCTGCCCGCGCTCTGGCGCACGATGCTCGACCACCTGCGGCGGCGGCCTCGCCCGGGCATCCTCAACATCCTGCTGCGCGCGGGCATGGTCAATTCGGAAGTCGCGAGCGCGGCACGGCGCGCGCAGGCCAGCCTGCTGCTCGCGCCGCCGATGCACGACATCGGCCTGCTCGACTGGCACGAGTACGAGCGCGCCATCGCCGCGGGCTATCGCTTTGCGCGTGAAACGCTCGGGCCCGGCGCCAAGCAGCGCAGCGTTCCGTGAGGACAGGCTTTCAGATCCCACGCCGGGCGACACTGCGCGCACGCGCGGCGCCCGGGATTCGCGCGCAGCCGACGAGCGCCGCGGTTCCTGTGTTTCTTGCGGTGACTTGAACGCGGTTCTGCCCGAAGGTCAGCCGCGTCCCCGTCCCGGCCGGTACTCGACCAGCAAGCTTTCGACCTGCGGCGCGATTTCCTCGACCGCCTCCTCGCCCTGCTGCTTGGCCGATAGTCCCGTGTAGATCACGTTCTGGGTCCAGCCGGCGCCGAGTTTCTGCCGGCCCTGCACGGCATAGGTCATCACGTTGAGCTGCGCCGTCGTCGCATCGACGTTCATGCCGTAGGCCGGCAGGTTCTGCTGCCCGGTCGGGCGCGCATGCACGATGACGACGGCGTCGACGCGGCCGCCCTTGGCCAGCATGTCGAGCAGCGCCGGCACGTTCACGCGCTGGCCGGACAGATAGCGCCCCGCGCCCGGCAGCATGTCGGCGTCGGCGAGGCGGTAGCCGCGGCGCGCGAGCGTCTGCTCGATCAGGCGTCCGGCCGGTTCCGAAACCGTGATGTCGCCGCCCGAGAGCACGGCGACGGTGGGCACATGCGGCCGCGGCGGCGTGACCGGCGGCGGAGGCGGCGCGGCCTTGGCGATCTGCGCGGCCGCGGGCGGAACGAGCGGCTTCGGTGGGTCGACGGGTCCGGGCGCGCCGCTGTCGGCCGCCACCGACGCACTCGACGGCGCGGCTGCATTGCCCGCGGGCGAGCCCGTCGACGCGGCGTTGCCGCCGGCGGTCAACTCGGCCAGTGAAGCGCCGCCGACCGCGGCCGTGGAAGTGGAATTTGCCGCATTTGTGTCTTTTGCGACATTTTCCACATTTGCCGCCATCGCTGGAGCCGAAGCGACCGCCGCCGGCTCGGGTGGCGGGATGACCGGTGCGGGCACGGACGGTGCCGCCGTTGCGCTGGCCGGGGAGGTGGACGCGCCGGCTGTCGTCGTTGCGGTGTTCGCGGAGGTCGTGGCGGGCGCAGTCGCCGGCGCCGAACCGAACAGGCTGGCCGGCAGTAATTGCTTCACGAAACCGAGCTGGTCACGGTAAGCCCAGGCGCCGCCGCCGAGGCCGAGCAACAGCAGCGCGGCGATCGCGAGCGGCAACGCCGGCGAACCCGATTTCCTCCCGGTTGCGCCAGCCTGGCGCTCGAGCAGGGATTGGTGCGCGCTGTCCGGAATCGCGACCGCCGGCAGCGTGGTCTGCGCACGCGGCGGAGTAGCTACGGTCGTCGGTGCCGGCGTCGCGTTCGGCCGCGGCCGCGGGGTCGGCGCGGTATCCGGCAGTGCGCTCTGGCCCGACACGGGGGTCTTCACGCCGACCAGGGTTGCGGCGGCCGGCGAGGGCTGCGTGTGCAGCTGCAGCGTCGCGCCGTTCGCGAGCAGCGGATGGCGGGCGAGGTCGGCGGCGAGATCCTGGCAGCTCTGGTAGCGGTCGGCGGGCTCCTTCGCGATCATGCGCGCGAGGATGTGCGAGAGTTGCGGATCGACGTCGGCGTTGAGCGAACACACGTCCGGGATCTCGGCCTTGACCACTTCGAGCATGAGGCCGAGCGGCGACTCGTCGGTGAACGGCATGCGCCCGGCGAGCATTTCGAACAGCACGATGCCCAGGGAAAAAATATCCGAACGCTGGTCGACCAGCTTGCCGAGGCAGACCTCGGGCGAGAGATAGCCCGGCGTGCCGACGAACTCGCCGGTCGAGGTCAGCTTCTTCGAGATATCCGCGCTCGACAGCGCGATGCCGAAGTCGGCGATCTTCACGTTGCCGCGGCTGTCGATCATGATGTTGCCGGGCTTGATGTCGCGGTGGATCACACCGCGGTCGTGCGCGGTGGCGAGACCTAGCGCGGTCTGGTAGATGACCTTCGCCGCCTGCTCGGGCTTGAGCCGGTGTTCGCGCTTGAGCACCGAACCGAGCGACTCGCCGTCGACGAACTCCATGACGAAAAACGTCTGTCCCGCATCCTCGCCGATGAAGTAGATCTGGATGATGTGCGGATCGTTGAGCGCGGCCATGCTGCGCGCCTCGCGCAGGAAGCGCTCCTTGATCCCCGGGTCGTGCGCGAGCGAATCGGCCAGCACCTTGATCGCGACGTAGCGGTTCAGCGATGCCTCGTAGCCCTTGTAGACCACGCCCATGCCGCCGCGGCCCAGCTCGGCGACGAGATCGTAGTGTCCCAGTTGCTGCTTCATGACCCCTCCACGGCGCATGCGCCTGATCGAGTACGAAAACGTTCCAACGAGAAAAAGTCTAGCACCGCACATTCGGTGCGTCCGCGTTGCGATTGGCGGGAACGACCGTGCAGAATCGACCTGCTATCTGCCTATTGGATCACATTTTGCCCGGGCGCCCGCAGTGATTGTTCCGGTCACAAAGCGCCCCTAGACTTGCGGCCCTTATGCCCGCTTCGATCCCCGCCGAGCCGCGACCCGCGCCTGCCTCCTGCCGTCCTGCCGCCGTGCCGCGCTGGCTGTGGTGGGCGCTCGCGGCCTGCCTGTTGGCCGGACTCTGGCGCATCGGCGCCCTGGTCGCGCACGAACCGCTGATCGCGCTGGCCAACAGCTACGACGAGGTGCGCTACAGCGCCTGCTTCGGCCTCTACCCCGACCGGCCCGAGTCTGTGCCCCCCGACCGCAACAGCCCCGAGGCGCCGTATTCGCGCTACAGGTTCGTCGTCGCGCCGGATCCGATCTGCTATTGGTCGACCGAACTGCTGTTCCAGGGCGCAGCGGCGGCCGTGTTCCACGCGTTCGAAGCGGCGGACGGCGTGCGTGCGCATTCGGTGCGCTGGATTGGCGCATTCAAGATCGCCGCGCTGCTCGCGCTTTGGTTCGGCTTCACCCTCGCCTGGTTGCGCCGGCGCGAGCCGTGGTCGGCGCTGGCCAACGGCCTGCTGTTGCCGCTGCTGTTCGCCGATCCGGCCAACACGATCTATCTGAACACGTTCTATGCCGAGTGGACCGCCCTGCTCGCGCTGTATGCCGTTGCCGGGCTGATCCTGATCCACGAAGGCAGGCCCGCGCGCCAGCATGCGTTTGCCTTGCTCGCGCTCGCCGCGGCGGCGCTCGCGGTGAGCAAGATCCAGCATATCGTGTTGCCGCTCGGCATCGCCGTGGCCATGCTCGCGCTCGGCCGCTGGCGCGACCGTGTCTGGTTGTGGAAGGGCAAGGCGCTGTTGCTCGGCGCGCTCGCCGGTATCGTCGTCCAGGGCGTGCAACTGCAGCGCGACAGCGACGCGATCCGCGCGATCAACGTGTTCAACCAGGCCGACGTCGTGTTCACCGCGCTGCTGCCGAATGCGCGCGATCCGGCCGCGACCGCGCGGTTTCTCGGTCTGTCGCCGCAATGCCTGCAATACACAGGCAAACGCGCCTGGCAGATGCCCGGGTTTCCGGCCGACCTCTGCCCGGAACTGATGAAGGTGTCGCGCTCGCGCGAGTTGCTCACCTTGCTGCGCGAACCGGACATGGCCCTGCGCATCGGCTGGGCGGGCCTGGCGAACCTGCATCCCTGGGTCGCGCCGGGGCTCGGCCTGGTCGAGGGCGGCAACTTCGCGCCGCTGCCGGCGCAGTTCTTCTCGTGGAGCGATCTGTTCGCCGAGCGGCCGGTATTGCGCGCGATCCTGTTCGGCGCGCCGTTTCTCGCCTTCGTCGCGCTGCTCTGGCACCAGCGCTGGCGCGCGTGGCCGCGCCTGCTCACGGTGACCGTGCTGACGATCGTCGTCACGCTGGGCACGCTCACCGTCACCGTGCTCGGCGACGGCCTCGCCGACGTGCCCAAGCAGGGCCATCTGGTCTACAACGCCGCATTGGTGTGGTGGATCGGCGCGCTCGTCACCGGAACGAGCCAGCTGTTCGCGCGCTCGCGGCGACGCTGATTTACCTGTCGTCGCGGGTCAATTTTCCCTGGTTGCGTCCTTCGTCCGCGGCATTGGGCGCGTGGCATCGGGCGGCCGCCCGTTGTTCGGCGGTGGTCGATTGCCGCCATTGCCGGGAGGCGGACGATTATTGCCGCCGCCATTGCCCGGTGGCGGCCGATTTCCGCCTCCGGGAGGTGGGCGATTTCCTCCGCCATTGCCCGGTGGCGGTCGATTTCCACCATTGCCGGGCGGCTGTTGCCAGCCACCGCCAGGCGGCCGGTTTCCTCCGGGTGGCCGCGCTGCCGGTGGCCGCATCGGTGGCGGACGTGCGCCAGGTGGGCGCGGCGACGGCCGATAGACGGGTGGCGGCCGGCTACCCCAGTAGTCGCGACGGCCGTACCAGGGCCGCGAACGGTAGTAGCTGTCCCAGTACAGGTTCAACGAAAACGCGATGACCGGAATGCCGAGCCTGGGGCCGTAGCCGTCGAGGTAGACCGGCCCGTTCTGGTAGGTGAACGCGAGATACTGGCCCGAGACCCAGCCGCGCTCGTTGTAGGCGACGACGTCGCACCAGGCGTAGCCGTCGACGCAACCCTGTACCGCGACGGGCGTGCCCTGCGGCAGGACGGTAATCAACGGATAGCCGGTGTCAGGACCGGCACGAAGACTCAAGGCGACGGTCGTGTAGCCGTCGGCCGCGGAGGCAGCCAAGGGGGCGAGCAACAGCAGGAACAATGCCGCACGAAGCAGACGCGTCATGGCAAACTCCGGCAAGAACACCCGTCGGCATCATAGAATATTTTTCGCGGGCGCATGACACCTGCCGGCGTATGCCGACACGGTCCGGATGCGTGACATCACCGCGATGCCCCACTCACACCCATGCGAAAATCAGGCGTCCTGAACGCCGTCGATCTCGATCAACAGCTCGCTGCGGCAGATATCGCCATGCAGCAGCAGGACCCGGGTCTGCTCAGCCAGCCTGCCGCGCAACAGTGTGCGGGCGGGTTCGATGTCCTGCGCATTGCGCACGTAGACCTTGAGCACGGCGCCGCTGTCCAGGCGCGCCGACGGCGCGATCCGCGCGGCGGCAAGCACGCTGTCGATGTTGGCCAACGTCTCCCCGATCTGCGCGGCGAGGTCGTCGTGGTGGTGCGAGGCATGGCCGACGATCGCGGCGGTGCCGGAAATGTATACCTGTGGGTTTTGTGTCGGCGCGCGCATGCCGCGGGCGAAGGTCGGCGCCTTGATTCCGTACTGGCGCGGGTAGCGCCAGGCGCTGACCTGGCGCGGGTTCTCCAGCGCCGCGCCGGCCGTGCGCGCGGCGAGCCAGTAGATCTGCAGCACGCGGCGGCCGTCGCGCACGCCGATGCCGGTCGCGGCGGGATAGGCGTCGACGAAGCCGTGCGCCGCGAGCCCGGCGGCACGGCCGACGCAGAAGCGGCGGTAGCGTTCCGCGTCGCCGTCGCCGAGATTGATCGCATCGAGATAGTTCCAGATGCGCAGCGCATGCGGCGTGCCGCTCGCGGTGATCGCATCGACGAGGTGGCGGTAGGCGAATTCGGCCGCACCCTCGATGTCGCCATGGGCGGCCTCCTCGACCTCGATCGCGCCGAACGCGTAGTCGCCGTCGCCGGCCCAGGCGATGGCACCGTCGCGCCGCGCCCGCACGGCTCCGCGCACACGCCAGACCTCGAACGGGGCAGCGGCGCCGCCCGGCTCGAGATTGACGCGCAGGTAGCGCGGGTCGGCATGCGCCGCCGGTGCGTGCGTGCCGAAACCGAATACGGCGAGTACATCGCTGCCGCCGAGGATCGCGGTCAGCGCGGCGGATTCGTAGGCGACGCGCAGCGGCGCCAGGTCGGCGGTCGCGGCGCGATGCAGTGGGTCGGCGATATCGTGCTGTGCGGTAGACAAGGAGGTCGTGCGCCGCGGCTGCGGCATCAGGTTTTCGATGGCGCAATGATACACTGCGCGGCCGCCGCGGCCGCATTCCGGCCGCGCCAGCCTATGGAAAACCGACCATGTCAACGCAGACGCCCGCCGAGCACGAACTAGCCAGCCTCATCGTTTCCAGCCTCAATCTCGAGCATATCAAGGCGGACGATTTCGCCCCCGACGCGCCGTTGTTCGGTGTCGAAACCGGCCTGGATTCAATCGACGCGCTCGAGCTTGCGCTGGCCGTGTCCAAGCGTTACGGGTTCCAGCTGCGTTCGGACAACGCCGACAACAAGCGCATCTTCTCGAGCTTGCGCGCGCTGTCGGAGCATATCCAGACCCAGCGTGTGAACTGATCAATGCGCGTTGCGGTCTGGCTCGCCATCCTCGCGCTGGCGCTGCTCGGTCGCTGGTGGCACAGCGACGCGGTCACCGCGACGATCGTGCCGCTCGCGCTGGGATTCTTCTTTCTCGTCACTCCGATCCTGCGCGGCGCGATCGTGGCCATCGCCATCGTCGAAGCCGCGGCCTGGGCGCTCGGCGGCACGGGCCTGATGATCGACCTGCTGCCGGCGCTGATCGCCGCGTTCGTCGGCTGGCTGTTCGCGCGCAGCCTCGCGCCGCCGCGCGTTCCGCTGATTGCGCGCGCGATCGTCGCGATCGAAGGCGAGACGCAGCTGCGCGATGCCGCGGTCGCGCGCTACGCGCGCGCGCTGACCTGGTTTTGGGCCGTCTTTCAGGCGCTGATGGCTGCGTTCGGCCTGCTCTGCGTGCTGCGCGATCGCGCCGTACTCGCCGCGCCGCTGCCGTCGGCGCGCGCCTACGATCTGATCCTGCCGCTGGCGGTGGCGAGCCTGTTCTTCGGCGAATTCCTGCTGCGCCCGCGCCTGCTGCCGCAGGCGCCGCGGCATACGCTGGCCGGCTTCCTGCGCGCGCTCGGCCGGGCCTGGCCCGACCTGATCGAAAAATGAATCGCCGGATCGGCTTGCAACTCTTTCCGGCTATCATCGGCGCATGAATCCGACGCGCTTCCGCATCGCCGCCGACCATCCCGCGCTGCCCGGCCATTTTCCGGGGCGGCCGGTCGTGCCGGGCGTGGTCGTGCTCGACCGGGTCGCCGCGGCGATCGAGCGCGCATCCGGCGCGCGCGTCGCCGCCCTGCCGCAGGTGAAATTCCTCGCGCCGTTGCTGCCGGAGCAGGAAGCCGAACTGTGCCTCGAGGAAAAGGATAAAAAGATACATTTCAGCGTTTTCCACAATGGCGCGATGATCGCGAGCGGCGTGGCCGTGACCGAGGCGCCGGCGTGAGCGCGCAGTGGAGCGAGCGGCGCGAGGCCGGCGGGCGCTTCGCGATCTGGCTGATTCGCGCGGCGGGCCTGCATGCCGGCCGCGGCTTCGCGCGCGCCTGGCTGTATCCGATCACGCTGTACTTCTATTTCCGCCGTACGCGCGAGCGGCGCGATTCACGCGAATTCCTGAGCATCGCGCTCGGCCGGCCGGCGCGCGCGTGGGACATCCTCAGGCATATCCACAGCTATGCGGCGACGATCCTCGACCGCATCTACCTGCTGCACGACGCGACGCTCGACCGCTTCGACCTGCGCGTGCACGGCCTCGACCAGATTGAAGCCGAAATCGCGCGCGGCCGCGGCGTGCTCCTGCTCGGCGCGCACTTCGGCAGCTTCGAGGCGCTGCGCGCGCTGAGCCTGCACCAGCCCGAGGTGAAGCTGCGCGTGGTCATGGACCTGAAGCAGACGCGCGCGTTGAACGAGGTGCTGCACGCGCTCAATCCCGAGGTCGCGAACAACGTGATCGACGCCGGCGTCGATCCGGGCGCGCTCGCCCTGTCGCTGCACGAAGCCGCGCAGCAGGGCGCGCTGATCGGTCTGCTCGCCGATCGGCCGCGCGCGGGCGAGCCGACCGCGGGCGTGGAATTCTTCGGCCGCACGGCGCAGATTCCTGTCGCGGCCTACCAGATCGCCTCGATGCTCGAGCTGCCCGTCGTGCTCGGTTTCGGCATCTATCGCGGCGGCAATCGTTACGATCTCCACTTCGAGACCTTGGCGCAAAGTATAAAAATTCCACGTTCCGACCGCGCCGCGCAGTTGCAGGTTTGGGCGCATCGATTCTCCGCGCGGCTTGAGCACTATGCCCGCCAATACCCCTACAACTGGTTCAATTTCTATGATTTCTGGGATCGTTCTGCTCAGCAGCCTGCTCGCGATGCAATCATCTCCGTCGGAAACACAGGGTGAGTCGGCACCTCCACCGGATGTTACGGAGTTGATCGCCCATCTGAAACTGCCGACGCCTTCGACGACACCGTACGTAGAAGCACGATTCTCAAAAATGCTCAAACAACCGATGCAATTGCGAGGAGAGTTGCGCTACGACGGACCAGGCGCGTTGGGAAAGCGCGTTGATGCGCCGTACCGCGAAGCAACAACGGTCGCGAACGGTGAGGTTGAAGTAAAACGCGACGGACGCGGTTCTCGCCAGTTCTCACTGGATCGTTCACCAGAACTGAGCGCCTTGATCGCAGGCGTTTCCGGGATATTGGGCGGCGATGCGCTTACGCTTCACCAGTATTTCGTCATTACGAAGGCAGGCGGTAGCGCTTCATGGCGACTGATACTGAAGCCCCGTTCGCCTCTACTCGCCAAGCAACTGGAAGATTTGATCGTGGATGGTGGACATGACGGAATCCATTGCATCACGACGCGAGAAAAAGACGGCGATTCAAGCGTGATGAGGCTCGGCGCCTTTACCAATTTTTCGATTTCCGCTTCGGCGCCTGCTGAAGAACTCGAAAAATTGTGTCGGCCCGAACTGCCCGTGCACTGATCGTTAACTGATGCGGTCACGACACTTTTCATTGCTTGCCGGCTGGCTGGTTTCCATCGCGGTTCTGGCGGCTGTTTTGGCGAGCAACCTCGTCGTCACCAGCGACCTGCGCGCGTTCATGCCGCCGCCGCGCAACGCCGACCAGAAGCTGCTGCTCGACCAGATCGGCGAAGGTCCCGCATCGCGCCTGCTGTTGCTCGAAATCGCCGCGAAGCAGGCGCCGTTCGAACGCATCGCCGATCTGAGTCGCGGCCTGGCCCAGGCGCTGCGCGGCGACGCGCGTTTCACACGCGTGCTCAACGGCGAAACCGACCTGGGCGCGCTCGATCCGGCGTTGCTGCCGTATCGCTATCTGCTTTCATCGACGCTGGACACGCAACACTTCGACGCGGATTTTCTGCGTTCCGAATTGCAGCAACGCATCGAAGATCTCGCCTCGCCCGCGGCGGGCATGCTCAAGCCCTGGCTCGCGCGCGATCCGACCCTGGAGATGCTCAAGCTCGCGCAGCGCTGGACGCCGGCCAGGGCGCCGCAACTGCGCGACGGCGTCTGGGCGGGGCCCGACGGCGGCGCATTGCTGCTCGTCGAAACCGCGGCGCCCGCATTCGATCCGACCGCGCAGGGCGCGGCGATCGACGTGTTGCGCGAGACATTTCGCGCGTTGCCGGGCAGCGACGGCGCGAGTCTCGACCTGAGCGGACCCGGCTATTTCAGTGCGCTCGTCACCGCGAACACGCGTGCCGAAGCCGAGCGGCTCAGCGCGATCGGCAGCGCCGCGTTCGTGCTGCTGTTGCTGATCGCCTACCGCCATCCCGGCGTGCTGCTCAGCGCGGCGCTGCCGATCGCGAGCGCCGCGCTGGCCGGCATCGCCGCGACCGCACTCGTGTTCGGGCCGATTCACGGCATCACGCTCGCGTTCGGCTTCACCCTGCTCGGCGTCGCCCAGGAATATCCGTTGCGCCTGCTCAGCCACCGCCGCGCGGGCGCGAGCGCGCGGATGAGCCTGCTCGGCGTCTGGCCGCTGCTGCGCCTCGCGATCGCCTCGGCCTGCATCGCCTATCTCGCGTTCTTCGCCTCGGGCGTGGCCGGGCTGCAGCAGCTCGCCGTATTCACGATCGCCGGGCTGATCGTCGCCGGCTTGGTCACGCGTTATCTGCTGCCGGCCGTGCTGCCCGCGCGCTTCCACGACGTCGCCGAATCGGCCTGGCTGGAAAAGCTGCGCATCGCGCTCGACACCGCACCGCGTCTGCGCGCGCTGCCGTGGCTGCTGCTCGTGCTCGCCGGCGCCGCGATCGGCTTCGCGCCGACGCCGCTGTGGCAGAACGACCTCGCCGCACTGACGCCGGTGCCGACGAGGCTGCTGCAGCGCGAAGGCGAACTGCGCGCCGCGCTCGGCGCCCCGGACGTGCGCTATCTGCTCGTACTCGAAGCGGGCGATGCCGACGGCGTGCTCGCCCTGTCGGAAAAAATTTCCGCGCAAGTGGAAAGGTGGATGTCCGCCGGGCTGGTCGACGACGTCGAGCTGCCGAGCCGCTGGCTGCCGAGCATCGCCACGCAAAAGGCGCGGCAGGCGAAGCTGCCCGAGCGCACCGCGCTGCAAGCCGCACTGGCCGCGGCGGAAAAGGACAGCGACTTCGAGCCCGGCCTGTTCGCGCCGTTCCTCGACGATGTGGCGCGCGCGCGTGAACTGCCGCCGCTGACGCCGAAGGCGTTCGCCGCATCGCTGCTCGGCACACGGCTCAACGCGATGCTGGCCGAACGTGACGGGCGCGCGCTCGGCCTGGCCACATTGAGCGGCGTGCGCGATGCCGGGGCACTCGCCACTGCGGTCGCGCAACTCGGCGACGGCGTGCGCCTGCTCGATCTGAAGGGCGCCTCCGAGTCGCTCGTCGCCGACTACCGCACGCGCATCGGCATCGCCCTGCTCGTCGCGCTGATCCTGCTCGCCGCGGCCGTCGCCGTCGCGTTTCGCGACCTTGGCCGTGCCTGGCACGTGATCGCGCCGATGTCGCTCGCCACGCTGCTCGCGCTCGCCGTGCTGCGCGCCGGCGGCGTCTCGCTGTCGCTGTTCCATCTCGTCGCGCTGACCCTGGCCGCGGGCCTCGGTCTGCACTATGCCCTGTTCTTCGAACGCCGCGTCGACGATTCCGCCGAGGCGCGCCGCACCCTGCACGCGACCCTGGTCTGCGTCGTCTCGGCCGTATTCGTGTTCGGCCTGCTCGCGACCTCGAGCGTGCCCGTGCTGCGCGCGATCGGGCTGACCGTCGCACTCGGCGTCGCGTTCCATTTCTGCCTTTCGACGATCATGGCGAGAAACTCTCAGCATGCTCGCTAAGGCGCAATGGGAACATCTGATCCCGCACCGCGGCGCGATGAGTCTGCTCGATACCGTGCTCGACTGGGATGACGAGCGCATTCATCTGACCGCGACCTCGCACGCACGCGCCGACAACCCGCTGCGCAGCGACGGCATGCTGCGTGCGCTGCATTTGTGCGAATACGGCGCGCAGGCGATGGCCGTGCACGGCGGCCTGCTCGCGCAGCGCGCGAGCCGCGTCGCCGCACCGGGATTCCTCGTTTCGCTGCGCGGCGTCGAACTCCACGTCGCCCGCATCGACGACCTGGCCGGTGCGCTGGCCGTATTCGCGGACAGGCTGCTCGACAGCGGCACGAGCTGGCAGTACGCATTCCGCGTCGAACACGCAGGCGAGCTGCTAGCCGCGGGGCGCGCGGCCGTGATTCACGCCGCGCCGTGATCGAACCAGGGCATGCTCAGGCGTTGTCGAAACCGCCGGCGCGCAGCGCAACGAGCCGGCCCAGATAGTGCCAGGCCAGGATCGCCGCGCCGATGCCGAACGGAATCAGCGCGAACTGCCTGCCGGTGATGCCGTGCCACAACGCGGTTTCGTCGAACTCGAAGAATTCCGCGATCATCCACCACGCGTTCGCCGTGATCCAGAACACGACGGCGAGGTTGTGCGCGAAGTCCTCGCGCAGATGCCGCGCGCGCCAGGTGATGAAGATCGCCGCGCCCAGGGTCGGCGCGATCATGATCATGCCGAGCGTGCGCCACATCAGGCACCAGCTGATGTCCTTGACCAGCCAGAACACGATATGCAGGTTCTCCCTGCGCCGGTGCGCGATCGGGATCGAATACATCGGTGTGGCCATGGCGGTTCCTGGTGCGCGAGCGCGGTGCGCGATCGGTCTTCGCGGCCAGCCTAATTGGCCGGCGCCGCGCTGTGCAAGAATGTCCGCATGACGGAAAAGAACACGGATGCAAAGCGCCGCCGCGCCCTCGTCACCGGCGCCAGCGGCGATATCGGCGCGGCGATCTGCACGGCGCTCGCCGACGCGGGCTGCGTCGTCCACGCGCAGGCGCACACGAACCGCGCGCGCGCGCAGGTCGTGGTCGACAGCGTCCGCGCGCGTGGCGGCGAGGCGGAAGTCGTCGTGTTCGACATCGCCGATGCGGTCGCGACACGCGCGGCGATCGAAGGGATGCTCGCATCGGGGACCATCGACATCCTCGTGCACAACGCCGGCATCCACGACGATGCGCCGCTCGCGGGCATGAGCGATGCGCAATGGCACCGCGTCATCGACGTGTCGCTGCACGGGTTCTTCCATGCGACGCAGCCGCTGCTGCTGCCGATGGCGCGCGCGAAGTTCGGGCGCATCGTCGCGGTGTCGTCGGTCGCCGCCCAGCTCGGCAACCGCGGCCAGGTCAACTACGCGGCGGCGAAGTCGGCGCTGCACGGCGCGGCGAAGTCGCTGGCGCGCGAGATGGCCTCGCGCGGCGTGACGGTGAATGTGATCGCGCCGGGCGTGATCGCGGGCCGGCTCAGCGACGCGGCCTTCGACGAGGCGCAGATCCGCCAGTTCGTGCCGGCCGGGCGCGCGGGACGGCCCGAGGAAGTTGCCGCGGCGATCGCCTTCCTGTGCTCGGACGCGGCCGGCTACGTCAATGGCCAGGTAATCGGCGTCAACGGCGCCATGGCCTGACAGGCCGCTTTCAAATCTGCTTGAAAACAGCTCCTGGCGGGCGGCGATGCCTTCCGCGCAAACGGACTCGCCGCTATACTTCGCCGGCTCGCGCGCGGCCTTCTGGCCTGGCGCATCGATCCTTGCGGCCGCCTATGGCCGGTTTTTACAGGTGCTGACCCGTGACCAATCCCGTAACCGACGCCGACCGGACCTTCCTCAAGCACTTCTCGCAGCTGATCGGCTTTCTCGTGCTGGTCATGCTCGCGCTGATCGGGTTGGCGCTGTACCTGTATTCGAAGAATCCGCCGCCGACCAACCCTTCGCATGTCGAGGAAGTGCAGCAGCGCATCGCGCCCGTCGGCGGTGTCTACGCCGGCGACACCGGCAAGGCCGCGCTTGCGGAAGCGCAGGCTGCGGCGGCCAAGGCCGCGGCGGCGCAGGTCGCCTACGGCGGCACGACCGACGGCAAGACGATCTTCGGCAACCTCTGCCACACCTGCCACGAGAACGCCGCGACCGGCGCGCCGGTGATCACCGACAAGGGCGAATGGGCGCCGCGCGTGGCCCAAGGCCTCGACACCCTGGTCAAGCACGCGACCGAGGGCTACACCGGCAAGAAGGGCGTGATGCCCGCGCGCGGCGGCAATCCGTCGCTGAACGACGCCCAGGTCAAGGCCACGGTCGAGTGGATGCTGACCCAGGTGAAATAGCCGCGCATCGCGCGGCTATTTCATCCCGGCAGGGAATGCCGGGATCCAGACTGCAGGGATGCCGGCATTGGTCATGTCGCGACGTTGCCATCCATGGCACCTGGATTCCGGCAATCCCTGCCGGAATGACGAGCTAAAATCGCTGCAGCATTGCCCGCAACCGCAGCGTCTCCGCTTCCAACTGCGGAAAGAACTCGGCAAAGCCCGAGTCCAACACCTCGGCGTTCGCCCACAGCGCCGGCCCCGCCCCGGCCAGCGGATTGGCATGGCGCAAGCGGCTGCTGACGCCGGCCAACACCCCTTCGATCATCTCGCGCCGAGCATACGCGCCGAACAGGCCGTTCGCGTGCATGTACGCGGCGAAGCGCAGCAGTTCCGGCGGCAGCCAGGCGCGGTTGTCGTCGACGAGGCGCAGTGTCCGTTCGGATACGGCGTCGATCGTCTCGTTCGCGTAGCCGCTCCAGCGTTGCGTGAGCGCGTGGTCGAAGTAGATGTCGATCAGGATGCCGGCAAAGCGGCGGAACGGCGGTTCGAACAGGTCGCGCAGGCGTGCCACAACCGCATGGCCGTCCGTGTAGCGGTCGATCTTCCGATGCAACGCGACGCCGTCGCGCACGCCGTCGCGCCACGCCGGGTCGGGCGCGCCGCGGTGGAAATCCGCGAGCAGGCCGCCAAGCTGCAGGTCGGGATCGGGGCCGGCGAGGAAGACGTGGGCGAGGTGGTTCATGCAGGGACGATGCGGGCATCGGCTATCATTCGCAACCCCATGAATGCCCCATTCGTGCCCGAGCATTTCCCCGAGACCGCGGCGACCTTCGTCCTGCCCGGACCCGTGGGCGCGCTCGAAGTCGCGACGGACGTGCCGACTGTCGACACGGCGCGCAACGGTGTCGCGGTCATCTGTCATCCAAATCCCGTGCAGGGCGGCACGATGACGAACAAAGTCGTGACCACGCTCGAACGGAGCTTGCGCGAACTCGGCCTCGCCACCGTGCGCTTCAACTTCCGCGGCGTCGGCAAGTCGCAAGGCGAGTACGACCATGCGCGCGGTGAAGTCGACGACGCGCTCGCGGTCGCCGACTGGGCGCGGCGCGTGCGCCCGCAGGCCGCGTTGTGGATGGCCGGATTCTCGTTCGGTGGCTATGTCGCGATGCGCGTCGCGGCGCAGCGTGAGACGGCGCAGCTGATCACGATCGCGCCCGCGGTGAAGCGCTTTCACACAGGCGGACTGGGGTTACCGACCTGTCCGTGGCTGATCGTGCAAGGCCAGACCGACGATGTCGTGCCGCCGGACGAGGTCGCCGCGTTCGCCGCGCAAGTCGTGCCGCCGCCCGATCTGGTGAAGATGGCCGATGCCGGCCATTTCTTCCACGGCAAGCTGATCGAATTGCGCGGCATCGTGCAGGAGCGCGTGCGCGCGAATTTGCCCGCGCGTGGGGTGGCATGAATTTGAAAGACGCAGTCGAAGCGATGCTGGAGCGTAGGGGCTCGATTCATCGAGCCCGCTTTCCGCGCTACGCCGAGCCTCGAGCGGGCGCGATGAATCGCGCCCTTACGCAAACCTTACGGCTCCGGGCCCGGCAATGAGCGACAGCCCAGTGGCGACTCCGAGTGGGCTGTATACGCAGGGCGTGGCCGAGCGGCGCTGGGAGGACGATCCCGCGCAGCGCGCCGTGCTCGCACATCTCGACCGCATCCAGGCCGAACTGATCGCCGCGGAAAAGACCAAATGGTGGCAGCGCCTGCGTGCGACGCCACCGGTGCGCGGACTCTATCTGTATGGCTCGGTCGGGCGCGGCAAGACCTTTCTCGTCGACCTGTTCTTCGAGTCGCTGCCGATCGAGGCCAAGCTGCGCCGCCACTTCCACCGCTTCATGCAGGAAGTGCACGCCGAGTTGAACCGGCTCAAGGGCCACGAGGATCCGCTCGTCGCCGTCGCCGCGCATTTCGCCGCCGAGGCGCGCGTGTTCTGCCTAGACGAATTCTTCGTCACCGACATCGGCGACGCGATGATCCTCGGCAACCTGTTGAAGCATCTGTTCGCGCGCGGCGTGACCCTGGTCACGACCTCGAACATCGTGCCGAAGGAGCTGTACCGGGACGGCCTGCAGCGCGAGCGCTTCCTGCCCGCGATCGAATTGCTCGAGAACAACTGCGAAATCGTCAGCCTCGATGCGCAGCAGGACTATCGCCTGCGCGCGCTGACCCGGGCCGGCGTCTACTTCATGCCGCTGGGCGCGGACGCGGAACAGGCGCTGGGCGACTGCTTCGAGCGCATCGCGCCCGAGCCGCCGCTCATGGTCGGCACGATCGAGATCAACGGCCGCGACATTCCGCTCAAGCGCGCGAGCGACGGCGCGATCTGGTTCGAGTTCGCCGCGCTGTGCGAGGGGCCGCGCGCGGTCGCCGACTACATCGAGATCGGCAAGAGCTTCCATACCGTGCTGGTCTCGAACGTGCCGCAGTTCGCCGATTTTTCCGCGAGCGAGGACGCAGCGCGGCGCTTCGTCAATCTCGTCGACGAGTTCTACGATCGCGGCGTCAATCTCGTGCTTTCGGCCGCTGTGGAGATCACCGAGCTGTATCGCGGCCGGCGCCTGAAGTTCGAGTTCGCGCGCACCGAGAGCCGCCTGATCGAGATGCAGAGCCGCGAGTATCTCGCCAGCGGCCATCGCCACTGAAGCCTGGCGGAATTGCGCGCTTCGCCGCAGCCATGAGCTGCGGCCGATGCCGCCGTGCCAACGTTTCTTTACATACTGATCGGTACAATAATCGCCCTTTCGTGGGGCTTGCCATCGCGTAGAATTTGCGCGAGCTTGTTGTCCGGCACTTGTCGTCCACACCCGTTACGAGGCTCCCATGTCCCAGAGTCCCTTGCGCCTGGTCCTGTTTTCTGCGGCCATCGTCAGCGCCGCCGGCTGCGGCAAATCCGAGCAACAGCAGAAGCCGCCGCCGCCCGAAGTCGGCGTTGTGACTGCGCAAGCGACAAGCGTGCCGCTGGTGCAGGAACTGGTCGGACGCCTTTCTTCGGTGCGCAGCGCCGACGTGCGCGCCCGTGTCGCCGGCGTGCTGCAGAAGCGCGTCTATACCGAAGGCAGCGACGTCAAGGAAGGTCAGGTCCTGTTCCAGATCGATCCAGCGCCGTTGCAGGCAACGCTGAATGCTCAACTGGCCAATCTCGCCTCGGCGCAGGCCACCTACACCAATGCCCGTGTCGCCGCCGAACGCGCACGCAGTGTCGGCGCCAAGGGCCTGTTGTCGAAGAGCGATGTCGACAACGCGAACGCGGCCGAACGCACCGCTGCGGCTACGGTCAAGCAGGCGCAAGCGAACGTCGAGTCGGCCAAGATCAACCTCGGTTACGCGAACGTGACCGCGCCGATTTCGGGCCGCGCCGGCCAGCAGCAGGTGACCGAGGGCGCGCTCGTCGGCCAAGGCGAGGCGACCCTGCTCACGCGCATCGACCAGATCGATCCGCTCTACGTCAACTTCAGCCAGGCGGTCGGCACGCTTGATGCCGTGCGCCGTTCCGCGGCCAGCGGCAGCGTGCAATTGTTCGAGCAGAACAAGGCGAAGATCGACTTGCTGCTGCCCGATGGCAGCGCGTATCCGGAAAGCGGCACCCTCGATTTTTCGGACACCGCGGTCGATGCGGCGACCGGCGCCGTCACCCTGCGTGGCATCGTGCCCAATTCGCACCACGCGCTGCTGCCGGGCATGTACGTCAGCGTGCATCTGACCCTCGGCGAACTCAAGCATGCGTGGCTGGTGCCGCAACTCGCGGTGCAGCGCGACAACGCCGGGCCGTATGTGCTCGTGGTCGGCCAGGACGGCAAGGTCGCGCAGAAACGGATCAGCGCCGACACGTTGCGTGGCACCGACTGGATCGCCACCGGCGGCCTCACCGACGGCGACCAGATCATCGTGTCCGGGCTGCAGAAGGCGAAAGTCGACGCACCGGCGAAGGCCAGCCCGTGGCAACCCGCGCCGGCCAAGGACTCCTCCGCCGCCAACGCTGCGGGCGCCGCCGCGAGCGGCAAGTAAGGGAGTCCGACCATGCCCAGTTTCTTCATCGACCGTCCGATCTTCGCGTGGGTGGTGGCCATCCTGATTTCGCTGGGTGGCGTACTTGCCATCCTCAACCTGGGCGTGGAGTCGTACCCGTCGGTGGCACCACCGTCAGTGGTGGTGAATGCCACCTACCCGGGCGCCAGTGCGGATACCACCGAGAAGAACGTCACCCAGGTGATCGAGCAGCAACTGACCGGCATCGATCACCTGCTGTACTTCAGTTCCTCGTCCAGCTCCAACGGCCGCGCCAGCATCACGCTGACGTTCGAGAACGGCACCGACCCGGACATCGCCCAGGTGCAGGTACAGAACAAGGTCTCGCTGGCCACGCCGCGTCTGCCGTCCGAGGTGACCAAGCAGGGCGTGGTGGTGGCCAAGGCCAACAGCGGGTTCCTGGAAGTGGTGGCGCTGCGCTCGGACAACCCGGCGATCGACCGCAATCGCCTCAACGACATCGTGGCGTCGCAGGTGCTCGACCAGATCTCGCGCATCCCCGGCGTCGGCAGCACCCAGCAGTTCGGCGGCGAGTACGCCATGCGCATCTGGCTGAATCCGGACAAGCTGCAGGGTTATGGCCTGTCGGCCAGCCAGGCGCTGGCGGCGGTCACCGCGCAGAACGTGCAATTCGCTGCCGGCTCGCTGGGCTCCGATCCGGCGCAGAATGGCCAAGGTCTCAGCGTCACCGTGGCCACCGAGGGGCGCTTCACCACGCCCGAGCAGTTCGAGAGCATCATCCTTCGCGCCAACAGCGATGGCACCACGGTCAGGCTCGGTGACGTCGCCCAAGTCAGTTTCGGCGCCGGCTTGTACGGCTTCAACACCACCTACGACGGCGCGCCGGTGGCCGCGTTCGCGATCCAGTTGCTGCCCGGCGCCAACGCGCTGGACGTGGCCACTGCCGTGCACGGCAAGATGGACGAATTGGCAAGCAGCTTTCCGCAGGGCGTGAGCTGGTTCACCCCGTACGACTCCACCACCTTCGTCAAGGTATCGGTCAACGAGGTGGTGCATACGCTGGTCGAGGCGATCGCCCTGGTTTTCCTGGTGATGCTGATCTTCCTGCAAAACATCCGCGCCACGATCATCCCGACCCTGGTGATCCCGGTCGCTCTGCTCGGCACCTTCATCGGCATGCTGGTGCTCGGCTTCACCATCAACCAGTTGACCCTGTTCGGCATGGTGCTGGCGATCGGCATCGTGGTCGACGACGCAATCGTGGTAATCGAGAACGTCGAACGCATCATGACCGAGGAGGGCCTGTCGCCGCGGGAAGCCACCAAGAAGGCGATGGGCCAGATCAGCGGCGCCGTGGTCGGCATCACCGTCGTGCTGATCGCGGTGTTCGTGCCCTCGGCATTCCAGCCGGGCGCCGCAGGCGTGATCTACAAGCAGTTCGCGCTGACCATCGCGATGTCGGTGGCGTTCTCCGCCTTCCTCGCGCTGTCGTTCACGCCGGCGCTGTGCGCCAGCTTCCTCACCGCGGTGCACGAGGAGAAAAAGAACTTCGTGTTCCGCTGGTTCAACACCGCGTTCGAGAAGATCACCCACACCTATACCGGCCATATCGGCAGCGCGGTGCGCCACGCGCCACGCTGGATGATGGTGTTCGTGCTGGTCAGCGTGCTGACCGGCTTCCTGTATACCCGCCTGCCCGGCAGTTTCCTGCCCGAGGAAGACCAGGGCTTCGCGCTGGCCGTCGTACAACTTCCGCCCGGCGCCAGCCTGCAGCGCACCAATGCCGCCATGGGCGAGATGCTCACTGTGCTGAAGCGGGACCCGGCCGTCGATGGCGTGATCCAGGTGTCGGGCTTCAGCTTCCTCGGCCAGGGCGAAAACGTGGGCATGGCGTTCATCCGGTTCAAGCCCTGGGGCGAACGTGGCTGGGCGCCGGACCAGAAGGCGGCAAAGGAGCAGCACGACAAGCTGGTCAAGGAAGGCAAGGCCAAGCCGATCGACCCGGGCGTCACCGCCGCCGAGTTCATCGCGCGCGCCAACGGTGCGGTGCAGTCGATACGCGACGCGCAGATCTTCGTCGTCAACCTGCCGACGGTGCAGGGGTTGGGCCAGTTCGGCGGCTTCGACATGTACCTGCAGGATCGCGGCGGTGCCGGCCGCGATGCCCTTACCGCGGCCCGCAACATCCTGCTCGGCAAGGCCAGCCAGGATTCGCTGGTGACCGGCGTGCGTCCGAACGGACTGGAGGACGCGCCGCAGCTGCGGCTGGACGTCGATCGCACCCAGGCGCAGGCGATGGGCCTGCAGGTGGGCGACATCTACAACGCGATCAGCCTCATGCTGGCGCCGGTGTATGTCAACGACTTCTCCTACGGCGGCCGCGTCAAGCGCGTGATCATGCAGGCCGATGCGGCGTTTCGCATGGGTCCGGAGGCGTTGCAGCACATCTTTACGCCGAGCACGCTGGGTAGCGCCAACGGCACCCCGCAGATGATCCCGCTGTCCAACGTGGTGCAGGCGAAGTGGCAGATGGCGTCACCCTCGCTGACCCGCTACAACGGCTACTCGGCGGTGGAAATCGTCGGCTCACCGGCCCCGGGACATGCGTCGGGCCAAGCGATGAACGAGATGCAGAAAATCGTCGAGAACGACCTGCCGCGCGGCTTCGGCTACGACTGGACCGGCCAGTCGTACCAGGAGATCCTGTCCGGCAATACGGCGATGCTGTTGATGGTGTTGTCGGTAGTGATCGTGTTCCTGTGCCTCACCGCGCTGTACGAGAGCTGGTCGATCCCGGTGTCGGTGCTGCTGGTGGTGCCCCTGGGCATCCTCGGCGCGGTGACGTTCACCCTGCTGCGCGGCCTGCCCGACGACATCTACTTCAAGATCGGCGTGATCACGGTGATGGGCCTGGCCGCGAAGAACGCGATCCTGATCGTGGAATTCGCCGTGGCCGAACAGCAACAGGGACGCACCTTGCGCGAAGCCGTGGTCGATGCGGCCCGGCTGCGACTGCGGCCGATCCTGATGACCTCGGTCGCGTTCATCGGCGGCGTGTTCCCGCTGTTCATCTCCACCGGCGCCGGCGCCAACGCACGCCATGCGATCGGCACCGGCGTGATCGGCGGCATGATGTTCGCGACCTTCCTCGGCCTGTTGCTGATCCCGGTGTTTTATGTGGTGGTGCGTCGCCTGCTCGGCGACAAGCTCGACGGCACCGAGGAAACGCAGGCCCAGCTCGATGCGAGCGGACATGGCAGCCACGGCTGAGCCGGTGTGGTGTAGTCAGTGAAGAAAACGGCCCGGACAACCGGGCCGTTTTCGTTCGGGGATGTCCAAGCCGGTCGGCGCGCGCGAAAATGCGCGTCGATCCTGAACGAGAGCGCCATGCATCTGTTTCCGTTGTTCGCCGACCTGTCCGGTCGCCGCGTACTGATCGTCGGCGGCGGTACCGTTGCCGAGCGCAAGGCCGCGTTGCTGCTCGGCGCGGGCGCGCAAGTCGATGTCGTCGCGGCCGAACTGACGAGCCTGTTCGGCAGGTGGATCGAGGCTGGCAAGGTGCAGCGTCGCGCCGATACGTTCGGTGAGGAACAGCTCGACGCTTGCTGGCTCGCTGTCGCCGCGACGAATGATCGGGCCTTGAACGCGCGCGTCGCTGCGGCGGCGACGGCACGGCGCATCTTCGTCAACGTCGTCGACGATCCGCCGCTGTGCACGTTCCAGGTGCCGTCGATCGTCGACCGCTCGCCGTTGATGATCGCGGTGTCCACTGGCGGCGCCGCGCCGATGCTCGCGCGGCTCGCGCGCGAGCGCATCGAAACGCTGTTCGACCACAGCTGGGGCACGCTCGCCGCGTTGCTCGAACGTGCGCGTGCGCGCATTCGCGCGCGCTACGCCGCTCTGCCGGCGCGGCGGCGGTTCTACGAAACCCTGCTGCGCGGGCCGGTCATGCGCCTCGCCGCCGCGCAGCGTTTCGAGGAGGCGCAGGCGGCGCTTGACGCGGAATTGAATGGATTTGCATCGACAGGCGACAAGTCGCAGCACGCGAGTCTCGAAGCGCAACCGCTGCCGGAGCACGGTTCCGTCACGCTGATCGGCGCCGGCCCGGGCGACCCTGGCCTGATCACGCTCAACGCGCTGCGCGCGCTCAACGAAGCCGACGTGATCCTGCACGACCGCCTGGTCAGCGCCGAGGTGCTCGACCTCGCGCGGCGCGACGCCGAACGCATCGACGTCGGCAAGATCGTCGGCAAGCACCACACGCCGCAGGCGCGGATCAACGAGCTGATGCTCGCCGAGGCGCGCAAGGGCCGGCGCGTCGTGCGCGTGAAGGGCGGCGATGCCTTCATCTTCGGCCGCGGCGGCGAGGAGATCGAATACCTGCGCGAACACGGCATCCGCTATTCGATCGTGCCCGGCATCACCGCGGCGATCGCCTGCGCCGCCTACGCCGGCATTCCGCTGACCCATCGCGACCATGCGCAGAGCGTGCGCTTCGCCACCGCGCATCGCCGGCGCAGCGAAGGCGACGCGGACGCGCTGACCGCGCACGGCGAAACGTTGTCGGTCTACATGGGCGTGGCCGAAGCCGAACCGCTGCGCGAGCGTCTGCTCGCCGAGGGCTGGCCCGCGGCCACGCCATTCGCGATCGTCGAGAACGGCACGCGACCCGAACAGCGCGTCGTGCTCGGCACGCTGGCCGAGCTCGTCGAGCGCGTGCAGATGCACCGGGTGCATGCGCCCGCCCTGCTGATCGTCGGCGCGGTCGCCGCGCTGGCGGCGCAGAACCACTGGTTCGCCGCGGCGCCTCTCGATCGATAGCGTGGCGTCGGCGCGATCTAGCGCTTGGTCTGGCGCGGGTCGTGCTTCGGCCAGAAATCGCGTTCGATGATCGTGTACAACGCGGCCGTGTAACACTCGGCGTCGGCCTGCGCCAGATGCGACCATTCCGGAAGGTTCCAGTTCTGGTTGAGCTCGGGGTAGTCCTGGAAATGGATGCCCGGTGCGCCGGTCGCCGCGAGCAGCGCGTCCCAGGTCTGAGCGCGCGGGAACAGCTTGTTCTCGAATTCCAGATATTCGCCGTCGCTGGGCGGGCGCACGAACAGCACCTGCACGCCGCGTGCGCGCAGCGCCGCCACGTCCTTCGCCGCGCGGGCGATTTCATCCGCGATCATCTGCTTGAGCTTCTCCGGCGGCGGATCGTCTTCGGACGGCTGGAATTCCTGATGCCAGATGCTGCGTGCGAGCGCGCGATACGCCGGGTCGGTGTCGACCTTGCCCCACAGGTGCGTGTCGCGGTCCGCGGCGGTCTGTGCGAGCTTGCGCACGTCGAGCCGATCCGGCCGGCCGGGACGTTGCGGCCACGCCTGGCGCGCGAGCACGGTCTCGAGCGCGTAGTCGGGATCGTAGAACGCGAAATACGGCTCGATGAAACGCATCGACAGCCACTGGCCGATGCGTTGCGACGGCGACTCCTTGTGCGTGTACTTCGCCGCCGTGCCGCGGTAGGCGAAGCCGGTGAAGAACACGTCCGGTGCCACGCCGATCAGCACGCGCCCGGTGAAATTTGCATCGGCGGCGAGATCGTCCAGATACACGAGCGGCGTCGTGCCTTCGTAGGCGAGCTGGATCGGTCGCGTGCCGGCGAGCTTCTCCCACACCGGCAATTGCACGTCGAAATACACGCGCGACGCGCCGGTCAGCACGGTCGCGTTGCCTTCGCCGTGGTCGATGCGGCGGCGCTGGATCGCCCACAGGCCGTCGGTATTGCGAATGCCCGGCGTCGCGCCGAACGCGCGCCAGTGCCATTCCCAGGCCGCGAGCAGCAATGCGAACAGGACGATGGCGAACGGCAGAATCCGGTTCCACGGCTGCGCCGGCAGCGGCCGCACGGGCACGGGCTGCGCCACGCCAGGCCGGTCGGCGGCGGTCTGGCGCGCATAGCGGTCGGCGCCGTCGATTTGGGTTCGCGAGTCGAGGCTCATGCGCACCTCAGAACTGGAAGTAGATGAACGCGGCGCCGGATCCCTGCGCGATGACGATCGCGAACGCGAGCAGCGCCCACACCGCGCACACCGCGGCCGGATGTGCGCGCGCGACGACGGACTCGAGCGTGCGGCCGCGCATGTACCAGTGCGTGAGCACCATGCCGCCGACGATCACGGCGACGGTGAGCAGGCCGAACATCGGCAGGATCGGTCTGCTCGCCGTGTTCGTGCCAAGCATGCCGCGCAGCACGCTCCAGGCCTTGTCGAAGGTCCTGGCGCGGAAGAACACCCAGGTGATGTTGACCAGCGCGAACGTGAGCAGGCCCAGCGCCACGAGCATCGCCGGGCCGGGACGGTAGGCGGCAAAACGGGTGCGCACGAGGCGCTCGACGGCGAGGTAGAGCCCGTGCAATCCGCCCCAGACGACGAAGGTCCAGCTCGCGCCGTGCCAGAGGCCGCCGAGCAGCATCGTCGCCATCAGCGCGGCATAGGTGCGGCGTTCGCCGTGGCGGTTGCCGCCGAGCGGGATGTACAGGTAATCGCGCAGCCACGACGACAGTGTGATGTGCCAGCGCCGCCAGAAATCGGAGAACCCGATCGCCGCGTACGGAAAACGGAAGTTGTCCGGCATGGCGAAGCCGAGGCAGAGCGCGGCGCCGATCGCCGTGGTCGAATAGCCGGCGAAGTCGCAGAAGATCTGGCCGCTGAACGCGAGCGTCGCCGCCCACGCATCGAGCATGCCGGGAATCTTGTCGCCGTCGTAGACGCGCTCGGCGACGCGCGAGAGAAAGCTGTCGGCGATCACGATCTTGTTGAACAGGCCCAGCGTCATCAGCGCGAGGCCGAAGCGCAGCTGGTCGGCGCTCGCCTTGCGCGGCTGCTCGAACTGCGGCACGAGTTCGGTCGGGCGCATGATCGGCCCGGCGACGAGATGCGGGAAAAACGTCACGAACAGCGCATAGTCGAGCAGGTTGTTCGCAGGCTGGGCGCGGCGCAGATAGACGTCGAGCGTGTACGACATCGTCGCGAACGTGTAGAACGAGATGCCGACCGGCAGCACGATGTCGTAGTGCGCCGGCTGCCAGGCGATGCCGAGCGTGCCCATCAGCGCGCCGAAGTTGTCGACCAGGAACTGGCCGTACTTGAAGTAGCCGAGCAGGCCGAGGTTGGCGACGACCGAGAGCAGCATCCAGGCATGGCGCGCGCTTTCGCGCCGCGCCTTGACCAGACCCTGCGCGGCGTACCAGTCGACGACGGTCGACACCCACAACAGGATCACGAACGGCGGGTTCCACGCCGAATAGAAAAGATAGCTCGCGATCAGCAGGTTGATCTTCTTCGTCGTCCACGACAGCGGCAGGTTGTGCAACACCAGCACGCAGGCGAAGAACACGACGAAGGTAAGCGAATTGAAGACCATGGTCCCTCCCGACCGACGATCCGAACCGCTGTGGCGCGGCGATCATGCGCCGAATGAATATGTGATGCAACGCACATTTGCGACTGCTCGCGCCCGATCGAGGATGGCGGTCCTCTGGACTGCGATCCGTGGCCATTCGTCGCGCCAGCCGACAGTGTGGTCATTCCGCGGCGACGACGGGTTCGTTTGGCATCGTTTTCACTTCCCCGCGTGGCTGCAGCAACAGCGAGATGCAGGCCAGTGCCGCGATGGCCGCGTGGAACAGGAATCCCGAGCCGTAGTTGCCGCTGGTGTTGCGCGATGCCGAGCGCGACCTTCACGCGGCACTGGCGACGCTCGCAGGCTAGGTGCCGGGTACGAGGCGCGTCGATTCGATTCTGCGCTTAAACCGTGCTTGTCGGAGCTTTTCCCAAGGCGAAGGCGAAGAAAAGCGAAAAATCAAACAGTCCTTGAGGATCACCTTTGGATCACCTTTGCTTTTGCGTACGCCACGAAAGCATTGGGGCCGTCGATGTTCGCGCACCGCGTGCCGTTGCACTGAGGAACTATTTGCGTTTACCGAAACGGCGGCGCCAGTCGCCACTGGCGATTGCCCAGCCCACGTAGATGCCCAGCGCGACGCCGAGCAGTTCGCACAGTGCGCGCAGACCAATGTGGTCCGGGTCGTGCACCTCGGCCAGCTTCACCTTCAGCAACTGCAGCGACTGCACCTTGCCGTAGTTGAAATAGAACAAGTTCCACAGGTCGCTTCCGGCGGTCAGCACGGTCGTCAACAGGAACGACCAGCCGATCTGCCGACCCCAGCTCCAGCCGTTGCGCCGACCGAGCCAGTGGAAAACGAAGAACAGCAGCAACCCCGCCGCAGCGGAAATCAGGCCAGCCTGAATCCCGCCGACGATCCCGAAACCCATCCACGACTGATCGTATTGCATGGCGCACCCCTTCAACCGTGTTGCCACTACCTCGTGCATTATGAACCATCGCCGCGGAAGGCGCGTCATGCGCCAGACTTCCCCGAAGCATCCGCGCAAGCCAACCGATGAGCCAACCACTCTCGCGCGCGGCTGCGCCTAGATCCGCCAACGCGCGCGCAGCAGCAACAGCGAGACGCAGGCCAGCGCCGCGACCGCCGCGAGGAACAGGAATCCCGAGCCGTAGTTGCCGCTGGTGTCGCGCGCGATGCCGAGCACGACCGGCAGGTAGAAACCGCCGATGCCGCCGGCCGCGCCGATCACGCCGGACATGACGCCGGTCTTGTCCGGCCAGCGCAGCGGCACGAGCTGGAACGTCGCGCCGTTGCCGAGGCCGAAGCACAGGTACAGCACGAACAGCAGGGCGATGCCGCCGGCGAGCGGCGGTTGCCACAGCGCGAAGGCGAGGTCAGTGAGCGCAATCAGCGGAAGCAATACACCGAGTGCGCGCACGCCGCTGATGCGGTCGGCGAACGCGCCGCCGAGCGGCCGCAGCATCGCGCCGGTGAACGCGAGCGCCGCCATGCACAGGCCGGCATCGATCTTGCTCATGGCGTACAGGCTGGTCAGCAGCAGCACGACGTAGGACGACATGCCGACGAAACCGCCGAACGTGATCGAGTAGATCAGCATCATCGCCCAGGTGTCGCGTTCGGCGAAGACCGCACGGTAGCGTGAAGGCAACACGGCGATCGCGAGCAGCGCGCCGAGCACGGGCAGCAGCATCAGGCCGGTCTTGCCGCCGAGGCCGAACAGTCCCGCGTTGACCGCGAGCACGAGGACGATGAGGAACCCGAGGCTGGCCGCGAACGCGAACACGGCCGCGCGCGCATCGCCCGATTTCGGTGCGCGGTCGCGCGACCACGCCATCACGGCCGCGGCGGTCAGCGCGAGCAGCGGCAGCGAGGCCGCGGTCGCGCGCTGCCAGCCGAAGTGCTCGGCGAGGCTCGGGAACAGGAAGCCGTCGAGCACCGCGCCGATGTTGCCCGCGGCGGCGAGACCGAGCACGAGGCCCTGCACCTCGCGCGGATAGTTGCTGCCGGCCATCGGCAGTGCGACCGCGAAGCTCGCCCCGCCCATGCCGAGCAGCACGCCGAGCACGAGCAGCAGCGGCAGCGACGGTGCGCCCGGCATCAGCAGCAGCACCGCCGGTGCAATCGCCGACAGGGCGATGCCGAGCAGGGCCAGGCGCCTGCCGTCGATGGCCTGGTACAGGTTGCCGAAGGTGACGCGCAGGATCGCCGCGGCCAGCACCGGCACCGCGACGAGAAAGCCCTTCTGCGCATCGTTGAGCGCGTAGTCCCTGGCGATTGCCGGCGCCAGCGGGCCGTACATCACCCAGACCGTGAAGCCGGTGTCGAAGTAGAGAAAACTCGCGAGCAGCGCGCGCCAGTCGCCGCTCTTGAGGGTTGCAAGTAGGTTATTTCGCGCGCCTCGCGCGAAAGCAATTGGTACGTTCATCACACGCTCCGAAGGCCCACCGCGAACAGCGCGGCTCTGCCCTCCCCATGTCGGGATCCGTCCGCATGCGGCGGTCCCTTCGATGCTGCCTTGCACGGCGAAGTCGACAGCTGCGGTGCGCGGTGGCGACCGCGCTTGGCCTGCGGCCTTCGCGCAGGCGGCCGAGCCGAAGTCGCGGCGTGAGTCAGGCACCACCTTCGCGCGCGATTGATGTCCCGCGCGCGTTGTTGTTCGTTTTGCAAATGTGCGCGATCGTCGCGATCTGCCGCGCCAGCGGCGGCGGCAGCAGCGATTCGTCCGCAAGCGCGCGCTCGATCCAGCGCGCGGTCGGTTCGGCGTCGCGCGACGGCGGCAATTCGGGCAGCGCGCCATCGCCGGGCGCAGCCTCGACCAGCGTCGTTGCCGCACCGTCGCGCAGCCATTCGATCGCCACCTGCCGGCGCGGGTCGGCGACCGCCTCGCCCTCACTGCCGC